>CAINLT010000088.1 GCA_903850505.1 uncultured Myxococcales bacterium
GTCAGCGCGTCGCAGCCGCCGTTGTTGGTCGCGCACTCGTTGATGTCGGTGCACGTCGCGCCGTTGCCCGTGTAGCCGCTGGGGCACGCGCCGCAACTGAAATTGCCGGCCGTGTTCGTGCAGGTCACCAGGCTGCTGCAGCCGCCGTTGTTGGTCGCGCACTCGTTGATGTCCGTGCACGTCGTGCCGTTGCCCGTGTAGCCGCTGGGGCACGCGCCGCAGCTGAAGCTGCCCGGGGTGTTGCTGCAGGTCACCAGGCTGCTGCAGCCACCGTTGGCGATGGCGCATTCGTTGATGTCCACGCACGCTGTCGCGCCGCTGCCCGTGTAGCCGCTGGGACACGCGCCGCAACTGAAGCCGCCCGCCGTGTTGTTGCAGACCGTCAGCGGGTCGCAGCCGCCGTTGTTGCTGCTGCACTCGTTGATGTCCGTGCAAGTCACGCCGTCGCCGCTGTAGCCGGCCGGGCACGCGCCGCAACCGAAGCTGCCGGGCGTATTGCTGCACGTCGCCAAGGGGCTGCAGCCGCCGTTGTTCACGAGGCATTCGTTCACGTCCGTGCAGGTCTTGCCGTCGCCCGTGTAGCCGGCGGGGCAGGCCGCACAACTGAAGCTGCCGGGCGCGTTGGTGCACGTGACCAGCGGGCTGCAGCCGCCATTGTTGGTGGCGCATTCGTTGATGTCGCTACACGTCAGGCCGTCGCCGGTGAAGCCGTTCTTGCAGACACAAGCTGGCGTCGAGGTGTCGTTGTTCAAGCAGATCCCGTCCACCGAGCAGGGATTGACGGTGGCGCACACATCGGTGCCGGAGCCCTCGACCGGAATCGGCGCGGACTCGACGCTGAACTGGGCAATGCCATCCGAGGCCGTGACGATGGCCTTGACGAACGATCCGACCTTGATCGGATGACCGCTGGCCAGCACAGCGTTTGCCAAGTTCAGGCTGATGCCGGCTTGACCGGGCACCAACTCACCATCGACAAACCATTGAACCGTGTACGTCAGCGGATCGCCGTCCGCATCCGCCGTCGCATCGGGCGCCAGATTGACCGTTGCGGTGCCCAAGAGCCCGACCTTCCCGGGCGTCAACGTGGCGGCAAAGGCATCCGGGGCCGCGTTCTCAACCGTCACGTTCGCCTGACCCGGCGGACCGGCGACGAGGCCGTCAAACGCCGTGACGATGACGGTCCAAGTCTCCCCGCGATGGGCCACGCCGGGCGCAACCGTGGCAGCCGTGATGCCCGTGGGCAAGCCGTCCTTCAACCACGCGTAGCTGTAAGTCAGGGTTTGGCCCGCATCGGGGTCGGTCGCAACGGCGGAAAGCACGAGCAAGCCAGTCTCCGTCGTCGGTGTCGCCGGGCCGGCAAGGACGACGGGCGCACTTGGCGGCGTGTCGCCAAACACCGAACCGGCAATCTGCGCAACCGCGGCTTCCAACGCGTCCACAATGCTGATTTTCCACAGATGATTTCCCGCTGCCAGCGTGCCAGTCAGGTTGATGGCGCCAGGCGCGACCGGGGCTGTGTCAAGCAGAGCCGCGCTGTCGTCGTGGAGGAGCACGAGCATCCCTGCGGGCGCGTGCGGGCCGGTCGACACGCTGACGACGACCTGAACGGCTGTCCCGGACACCGCGGGAGCCGGGAACTGCGCCGTTGCGCAGACAATCCCGTTGCCAAACGAACCGGGTGGGCACGCACACGCGGGGCTAAGCGAGCCGTTTTCCGTGCACAGCGCGCCGGGGGCACACGGTGAAGCGGAGGAGGCGCAAACCAGGTCGCCAGCCACAACGGTGACACTGACCGGCGCGGACGATTGCGGCGAGAAGCCATCGGTCGCAATCGCCGTGACCGTCAGAACCGAACCGACGTGAACCGCAGCCCCGGCAGCAGCCAGGCTCGGCAGATCCACTTGCGCGCTCGACAACCCGGACACGACTTGACCGTCCAGCGTCCAGGCATACGTCACAGTCACGGGATCGCCGTTGCCATCAACGGTCTGCGGGTTGGTCACGGTCGCCGTCACGCTGCCCAACAGACCGACCGTTGGCGCCGAAACTTCGACAATCGGCTTGTTCGGCGGCGTATTGCCAATCTTGACGGCAAACGTGGCGCTCGGGCCGGATTCCACGCCATCATTGGGCGTCACGGTCACCGACCACACTTCGCCGTTCTTGGTCACGCCCGCGGGCACCGCGTCGGTCAGGTTGCCAGCCAACTGCCCGTTTTTGCTCCACGCATACGCGTAGCTGATCGTCTGGTTCAGCCCGGTGTCCACGTCGATCGAGGCGGTCGTCAGCACGGCCTGCAGCGCTTGACCTGATGTGGACGGATTGGGCGCGACCGCGATCGCCGGCGCGCCCGGCGGCGTGTTGCGGTAGAACTGCCCCGTCCGCGTGCCGAGAATCGCGCCATTGCGCCGCACGGTCACGGTCCAGGTGTTCAGCCCTGGCAGACCCAGCTTGGCCGAAAGCGCTTGCACACCGTTCAGGCCGTCGAAAGTCAGCGTCGCCACGACCTGACCGATGCCGTCGGTAATCGTCAGTTCAAATTGGCCAGCGACCGACGTTGCGTCCTCACCCAAGGTCACTGTCACGTCCGCCGCCGACGCGACAACCGGCGTGGCATCGGTCGCGAGGCCGTTCAGCACCAGACAGGTCACGCCATCGCCAATCGTCCCGGCAAGGCACACCTGAGTCGGTGACGTCGTGCCGTTCTCGACACACGTCGCGTGTGGCGCAACTGGCGGCAGCTGCGGGCAAATCGCCCCCGGCAGGAGCGTGACGCTCACCGCAGCGGACGTCACCGTGGCCTCGCCATCGGTCGCACTTTGTTGCACGGTGATGACGGCGCCTGCCGCAAGCGGCTTGCCCAACGCTTGCGCCAACGTCAGAGGCGTCGCCGTTTGGCTGGCCAGCAGCGGCACCGGGGCACCGTCCACCGTCCACTGCCATGTCAGCGCCAGCGCGTCGCCGTCCACGTCCGTTGCGGGCGTGACCAGATCCACGGCGATCACGCCGTCCAGCGTCACGGCCGTCGCCGCAACAGCCAGGCTTGCGGGCGTCGGCGCTGTGTTGGCCACGGTTACACTTGTCGAGACGAACGCGCTTTGGCTCAACCCGTCGCTGGCTGCCACACTGACCGTCCACACCTCGGCTTTCTTGACGACGCCTGGATCGACCGACGCGCCTGTCCAGGCAGTCGCCTGACCGTTCACCTGCCAAACGTAGACGTACGTGATGCTCTGCCCTTCCGCGTCGGACGAAGGCACGTCGATCGAGACCGTCAGCGCGTCCGCGTGGGTCGGATGCTGTGGGTTCAGCGCGATCACCGGCGGCGTCGGCGCGGAGTTGACGGTGAATGCCAGCGTTGCCTGCGCAACCACGTCGCCCGAGGCCTTCTGCTTGATGACCACGTGCCAGACGTGCGCTCCGGACGTCGCCGGCGTCGTCACGGCAAAACCCAGATCAGCCGGGTTGGTCACGTCGCCAGCGAGCACAACCACGTCGCCATCATCGGTCACCTGAAAAATCAAGGCATCGGGCGGCAGTTGTCCGGTCAACGCGCCGTGCACATTCGCGTTGGCTTGCGGCGCAAGAATGGCGTTCGGGACCGGCGCATCCAGCGTCAGCGTGGCGAGTCCAGTCGCCGTCACGTCAGCCGTCGCAGAAACGTCCTCTGCGACGTCGACCGTCACACCGTCAGCCAGATCGGCGAGATCCGTCAGCTCGGTGTCAACCGCGTCTGTTTGGTCCGTGACCTGCCCGTCCAAATCGCTGCCGTCCTGCAGCGCCAGATCGTCCGGAAAACCGTCGCCAAGAGTGTCCTGCAGGCCAACGCCATCGGCCTGATCGCCGCCAAGATCATCGCCGACGCTGCCATCGCCGCCGAGCGCGTCATTGTCCACCTGAGTCGGTCCGTTCACCTGCGAGGACGTCCCGTCGCCGCAACCGGTCGCACTGAGCGCGAGGAGCGAGGCAAGAACGATGAGTACTTTCAAGTGATTGCGCATGATTGGATCCAGGTTTGCGACATTTGGGCGCCGCCATGAAGTGACCAAGCATAGCGCCATCTGAACACCGCACAAAAAATAGATCCGATGGCGCAGACCACCCACCTCGCCCGATCCGCGGTGACGGTAAATAGCGTGGGCTACTGCCGCAAGCAGATTGCGTCGTGACACTTCTCCGACAATCGGCGGCGCCCGCTGCCTAGTTTGTTGCGGAGGGCTGATGTGGCGTCAGCTGGAGCGTGGGTGATGACAACTGCCACAACCCATCCGATCGGAGCGCGCGCCCCCGCCAAGGTCCTCGATCTGCGCAAGCAATACAACGCGTTCTACCAGCCGTCTGCCAAACACGCGGAGATTGTCGATGTGCCTGAGTTGACGTTCCTGGCCGTCGATGGCCGCATCGAACCCGGCCAAGCACCCGGGACGTCGGCCGGATTCCAGAACGCGATTCAGGCGCTGTACGGCGCGGCCTACACGCTGAAATTCATGAGCAAGCTGCGGCCGGTGGACGCGATTGACTATCCGGTGATGGCGCTGGAGGCGCTGTGGTGGGTCGATGATGGCCTCTTCGAGCTGTCGAAGCCGGACAACTGGCGCTGGCGGGCGATGATCCTGCAGCCGCCGCACATCACGCCGTTGCTGCTGGCAGAGGCGCTGGCCAGCCTGCGCAAGAAGAAGCCTGCGCTGGTGACGGAGGGCCTACGCCTCGTCACCTATCGCGAAGGCCTGTGCGTACAAATGCTGCATGTGGGGCCGTATGCGACTGAGCCGACGACCGTCGCGAAAATGCACGCGTTTGCCGCGGAACTGGGGCTGCGCGCGCGGTTCAGTCAGGGGCAGCCCGGCACCGTCTATGGCCACCACGAGATCTATTTGAGCGATCCGCGCCGTGCCGCGCCGGAGAAGCTAAAGACCATTGTCCGGCATCCGGTTGTGGCGCAACGCCAGACATAGACACGCACAACCGGGTCCTTTTCCACACCGCCGAACAAGCGCGGTCACCAGAGGAGTTGAGTGATGAACAAGCGATTGGATCAGATGCTGGGCGTGATGTTGCTCGTGATGCCTTTGGCCCTTGTCGGCTGCGCCGCCAAAGCCGTCGATACTGGGGGCCAAACCGATACGACCGCCGCGGACGTCGAAACCGACGTAGCCGCTGACACGTCGGGGGGACAGGACACCCCGGTGTTGAACGACGTGGTCCCGCTCGACGCCACTTCGGACAGCAGCGACGTGGCGACGGTGACCTGCACGGAAACGCCGAAGTTCACCGGCGGCGACGTGTCAGCCGACCGAACCCTCACCAAGGCGTGCAGCCCGTACACCATCGCCGACAGCATCGTGGTGGGCGGCAACGCCAAGTTGACCATCGAGCCTGGCGTCGTGCTCCGCTTTGACCCGAATACCTACGTGTCGGTTGGCTACAGCACCGCTGCGAGGCTCTCCGTCGTCGGCACCGCATCGGCCCCCATCACGTTCACGTCTTCCAACACCGCGCCGGGTGCAGGCGATTGGGCGGGCGTGCAACTCTGGGGCAATACGATGAGCGGCAGCAGCCTCAGCTACGTCAAGCTCGACTACTGTGGACCCGATGGCGGCGCATGCCTCGTCGGCTCAGGCGTGAAACCCAATCGCGTGACGGTCGACCACGCCACGTTTGCGCACGTCGGCGTCGGCGCAAACGCCATCTTGCAAAACGACAAGGATTCGAACTTCGCGATCAGCAACTGCACCTTCAACGACATCTCAAACGTGCCGACGCAACAGTACGCCATCTCAGTCGAAGCGCCTTCCTTCGCGGGCATCGACTCCACCAACGTGTTCAACGGCAACGCGCTGGTCGAACTCAGCGGCGGGAGCATTGGCACGGACACTTCGTGGAAGAACATTGGCACGACGGTCGTGGTTACCAGCGATCTCAGCATCGGCGGTGCTGCCACACCGACCCTCACTGTCGCTGCGGGCAGCACGTTCAAATTCGCCACCGGCACGGGCATCTCGATCGGCTACAGCGCCCCTGGTTCATTGGTCCTCGCCGGCACCGCGACCAGCAAGATCACGCTCACCGCGCTGGCAGGGACTCCCACGCCAGGCAGCTGGGACGGGATCATCCTGTGGTCCAATAGCAACGCCAAGCTCGCCTACGCAACGGTCTCGTATGCCGGCTCAACCAGCGCTTCCTCGAGCAATGGCGCCGTTTCGGTCGTTTCGAACAGCGACGCACTCGATATCCAGAATTCGACCTTGTCGTACAGCGCTGAGTACGGAATCGGCATCCCGTGTGGGTCCACCGCGTCCCTCACGAACATCGGCAACACGTTCACGAGCAACGCGCTCGGCGACGTCGGTCCCGGCCCCAATGGCGTCGACTGCAAGTAGACGACCAACCGGCGTGTGAGCAAGGTCTTCGGCTGCGACGCGTTCCGGCCCTGCACGCGCTTGTGGCGCAGGTTCTGGCCGAGTGTCCGTGGGAACCCGACACGACCTTCCCGCGCCCTACCTTCTGGGTTGGTGTGGGCGTTCGCTCGCGACCGCTGGCGGCGGAGAGGTTTTCGCATGAAATCCTGCGGTCGGGCCGGCAAAGGACGCGCCGCGCCGACGGACCTTGGGCGGTTTGAGCGGTGAACGTGGTACGACGAGCCGTCGCACGCAAGCCGAAGGGTTCCCCGCCGCGCCGGGACTTCGCCGCTTTGCGAGGATGAGGAAGCGCGAATCTGCCAGCACGCGGCGCGGACCCACGCGTGCCCGCCGTGTGCACCTGCCCAGCGTATGGCCGACGACTCCATCGACCGTCAGGCCAGAATCGCCACCGCCTTGACCAGTGCCAGCACCGGCTGCCCCACCTGCAGCCCCAGCCGGTCGCGCGAACGCTTGGTGACACGCGCGAGCAGCGGCGCGCCATCCAGGTCGATGCGGATCAGCACGGTGTCTGCGTCGCCATCGTGGATGTCCGCGATGCGACCGGCCAACACATTGGAAACACTGGTCTGGCTCGGCGGCTGAGTGGCGATGGCGACGTCCTGCGCCCGCAACCGCGCGCGGATCCGTGTGCCGATGGGCGCGTCCACGCGAGCCACCCACAGGCCGCCGCCCGCGCAGGTCAGGTGCGTCTGGTGATACCCGTCATCGTGGGCATCGACCGTGGCGTCGAGGACCGTCAGCGCATCTTCCAGCGACGCGATCGGCAGGTCGACGCGGGCCAATGTGGCGTGCAGCGGGCCTTCGGCGACAACCTTGCCGGCATCCAGCAGCACGAGGTGGTCGGCCAGACGGGCGACCTCGTCCAGCGCATGGCTGACGTAGAGCATCGGGAGCGTCAATTCGCCATGCAGTCGCTGCAGACAGGCGAGGATTTCTGCCTTGCTCGCAGCGTCCAGGGCTGACAGCGGTTCGTCCATCAGCAACAGACGCGGACTGGTCAACAGCGCACGCCCAATGGCCACCCGCTGCCGTTCACCACCGGAGAGACCAGCCGGATCGCGGCGATCCAAGAGCGGTGCGAGCCCAAGCCATGCGACAACGGCGTCCAACTGAATACGCCGCTGCTCCGCCGGCACGCGCCGCCAGCCGTACAGGAGGTTGTCGCGCACAGAAAGATGAGCGAACAGGCTGGGTTCCTGAAACACGTAGCCGATGCGCCGCGCGTGCGTCGGCCTGAACTGCCGCTCGTCCTGCCACACCTCGCCATCGACAGTCAGGTTACCCTCCGCGCGTTCCAGGCCCGCGATGCAGCGCAGGAGCGTGGTCTTGCCCGAGCCTGACGGTCCAAAGAGCGCGGTGATTTGGGCCGCCGGCGCATGAAACGCCGCATCCAGCGAGAATGCACCGAGTTGCAAGCGGAATCGCGCCTCCAGACTATTCACTGGCGCTCCTTGCCCAGCCGTTCGCCCATCGCGCGCAGGCCCAGCAGAAGCACGAAGGAACCGACGAGCAGGATCGCCGCCAGCACGTGCGCGGCCGGGTAATCCATCGCCTCGACGTGGTTGTACATCGCGACCGAGAGCACACGCGTTTGGCCGGGAATGTTGCCGCCGAGCATCAGGACGACGCCAAACTCACCGACGGTATGCGCAAAAACCAGAATCGCGGCGGTCAGAAAGCCGGGGCGAGCCAGCGGAATGGCGACCGACAGGAAGCGATCGAGAGGCCCGGCCCGCAGCGTGGCAGCCACTTCCAGCGGGCGA
>CAINLT010000089.1 GCA_903850505.1 uncultured Myxococcales bacterium
GACCTCCGCGAGCCGCCGAAGGATGGGCGACACGACGCGTAAAACCGTCGTGGGATCGCATAGATGAGTCGTGTCCGGACGTCGGTTCGGCACGTTCGGCGGGGTGGGCGCAAAAGACGGGTGGGCCCCGCCGCGAAAGCCAGAAGATCGCCCGAAGCGCCCAAGCGCCACAGCCAGTTCGCGCGCTTACGGCCCCGTGACCAAGAAATGACATTGCGCGGTTGCCCTTTGGTGCACCAGTCACTAGCCTGCCGGATGGCGCGGTAAGTCCAGCCGCGTCCTCAACAGGATCCTCGCCATGAATACACGCGCCCTCCTCTGGGTGGCCACCGGCCTCCTTGCTGCCAGCTGCGGCACGTCCACCACAGCCGCGAGCCCCGACGACAGCGTCGACGACGCCAACGCGGCGGGCAGCGACGCCGCCGACACAGCCAGCAGCGACACAGCCAGCAACGACACTGGCGCGGGCAGCGACGCCGTCAGCGATCCCGGCGACGCAACCTTCACCGTCCGCGGCAGCGTCCAGCAGATCTTCGTGACGCACGCCGATCCGACGCTGCAACTTGAAGTGCGCGACGCCGCTGGCAAACCCGTCGCCACCGGCGTGACCGACCATCTCGGCAGCTTCGTCTTCCGCAAGGTCGCCCCCGGCACCGGCTATCGCGTCTACACCGTCAACGCCGCGACACGCCACTCAGGCCCCGTCACCGTCCTCGACGTCGCCGCCAGCCTCCCGCCGCAATCCTTCTACGCCTCGCAAGTCATCGCGCCCGGCAACGGCTACATCACCACGCGTGACGGCACGACGCTCGCCTACTTCGCCACCATGCCCGGCCCGGCCAGCGACGGCCCCTACCCGACCATCGTCAACTACTCCGGCTACGACCCCGGGCGTCCCGGCAAGGCCGTCGTCAGCGGCGACCAGGCCTCGCTCTGCGACGCCATTCCCGTCCTCTGCAACGCGCCCTCGGACGCCAGTGCGATGATCGCTGCCGTCTTTGGCTACGCGACCGTCAGCGTCAACATCCGCGGCACGGGCTGCTCGGGCGGCGCGTACGACTACTTTGAGACGCTGCAATTGCTGGACGGCTACGACATCATCGAGACCGTCGCCGCGCAGCCGTGGGTCGCGTTCCACAAAGTCGGCATGACCGGCCTCTCCTACCCGGGCATCACGCAGCTTTTCGTCGCCAAGACGCAGCCGCCGAGCCTCGCCGCCATCACGCCGCTCAGCGTCATCGGCAATACGGTCACTACGCTCGTTCCCGGCGGCATCTTGAACAGCGGCTTTGCGCTCAACTGGATCAACATGGTCTACAAGCGCGCCGCGCCGTATGGCCAAGGGTGGGAGCAGGAACGCGTCGACGGCGGCGACCTGATCTGCAAGGAAAATCAGCTGCTCCATGATCAGCGCGTCAACAACGTCGACGAGGCCAAGGATCCCAACTACTACGAACCCGCCAACATCGACCCGCTGAATCCGACGAAGTGGGTCAATCAAATCAACGTCCCGATCTTCCTCGCAGGCGGCTGGCAGGACGAGCAGACGGGGCCGTTCTTCGTGACGCTCCTGGACAAGTTCACCGCCTCGCCGAGCCGCCGCTTCACGGTCTACAACGGCGTGCACGCGGACGGTTTCGCGCCCGAAGTGCTCGTCGAGTGGAAGGCGTTCCTGGACATCTACGTCGCGCACCAGAAGCCCAGCACGGGCGGGTTGATGGGCGTCCTGGCGCCGCAGTTGACCAAGCAGATCTACGGCGTGGAAGTGGCGCTGCCGCCGGATCGCTGGACGGGCGTCGCGACGTACGAGGACGCGAAGGCGAAGTGGGAGGCGGAGCCAGAAGTGCACGCGTTCTTTGAAAATGGTGCCACCGCGCCGTTGGGCGCGCCGCATGACAATTTTGACCTGGCGTTTTCGCAATGGCCGCCCAAAGAAACGGCGGCGCAGCGTTGGTTTTTCCAGCCCGATGGCTCGCTGGGTGCGACGGCGCCGACGGTCGCAGACGCCGGATCGACGTTCGAACTTGATCCCACCGCTGGTGACCGCGGCATCATGGGCCCCAAGGGCGGCCTGTGGAGCGCGATGCCGGACTACGACTGGTTGATCCCGCCGACGGGCAATGAAGTCGTCTTCACGTCCGCGCCGCTGGACAACGACCTGGTGATGATGGGCACGGGCAGCGTCGACTTCTGGATTCGCAGCCTGGCCGCCGACGTGACGGACGCGGACATTGAAGTGAACTTGACCGAAGTGCGCGCCGACGGTCAGGAACGCTACATCCAGAGCGGTTGGCTGCGGGCCAGTTTCCGCCAGCTGACGGCGCAATCGACGGAGCTTTGGCCCGAGCCGACGCTGCTCAAAGGCGACATCAAGCCGCTGGAGATCGGCAAATGGCAGCAGGTCCGCGTCGCGATCGCCGGTTTTGGCCACGCGTTCCGCAAGGGCACCCGCATTCGCATCGCCATCGACACGCCGGGCGACAGCCGCGCCGATTGGCGTTTCACACTGCAGACTTACGCGCATCCCGCGACGTACGACGTGGCGCATTCCGCCGCCTATCCGTCGAGCGTGGCGCTGCCGGTGCTCAATGGCGCGGCGATTCCGGCCACTGCGCTGCTGCCGCCCTGCCCGTCCTTGCGCGGTCAGGAGTGCCGAACTTCCACCGTCGCCGCCAATACGCCAGCCGCGCCGTAGCGTGCTGCCGGTGACGTTCGCGTGTGCAAGTGGCGATTTTCCTTGACTGCGGCCGTCGCGCCTCCTATCCTGTCGGGGCCCTTGCAGATTCGTTCGGGCAATTAGGTGGCTGCGAGCCACGCATGAGTATTGATGTTTTTTCGTGATTTTGACCTGATTGAGCCCATCCAGCGCGCGGTTGCTGAAGCGGGTTACGAGACTCCGACCCCTATCCAAGTCCAAGCCATTCCGCCGGCCCTTGCCGGCAGCGATATCCTTGGTTGTGCCCAGACCGGCACGGGCAAAACGGCCGCGTTTGCCCTCCCGCTCCTGCAGCGCCTGCACCAGGATCCCAAGCGCGCACCGGGCATTTCTGTCCTCGTGTTGGCGCCGACGCGTGAACTCGCCGCGCAAATTGGCGCGTCCTTCACGGAATACGGCAAATACACGCGCCTGACCAATACCGTCATCTTTGGCGGCGTGGGCCAGGAACCGCAGGTGCGGGCGATCCGCCGCGGTGTGGAAATCCTCGTCGCGACGCCCGGGCGCCTGCTGGACCTGATGCAGCAGCGGCTCATCAACCTGTCCACGGTGCGCTACCTGGTGCTCGACGAAGCGGATCGCATGCTCGACATGGGCTTCATCCGCGACGTGCAGAAGATCCTCGCGGTCCTGCCGACCGAGCGCCAGACCCTGTTCTTCTCCGCGACCCTGTCGCCGGAAGTGCAGCAGTTGTCGCGTTCGATGCTCAAGAATCCCGTGAGCATTTCCGTGACGCCGCCGGCGACGACCGTGGAGCGCATTGACCAGTCGGTGTACTTCGTGGAGCGCGGCGACAAGCGCTTGCTGCTGGAAAAATTGCTGGAAGATCCGGCGCTTTCCCGCGTCATCGTGTTCTCCCGCACCAAGCACGGCGCCAACAAAGTCGTCCAGGGTCTGGAGCGCTCGCGCGTCCCGTCCGCGGCGATTCACGGCAACAAGTCGCAAAGCGCCCGCACGCGCGCGCTCGACGACTTCAAGAACGGCCATGTGCGCGTGCTCGTCGCGACGGACATCGCGGCGCGCGGCATTGACGTGGACGACATTCAGGTCGTCTTCAATTATGATTTGCCTTACGACGGCGAGGATTACGTCCACCGCATTGGTCGCACGGGTCGTGCGGGCAAAACGGGCCGCGCAATCACATTTGTCTCCGGCCGCGAACTCTTTCAAATCCGCAACATTGAGCGTTACACCAACAC
>CAINLT010000090.1 GCA_903850505.1 uncultured Myxococcales bacterium
CTCTCGACGCTGCACACCAATGACGCGCCGTCGACGATCAACCGTCTGCTGAACATGGGCGTGGAACCGTTCATGGTCACGTCGTCGCTGAACCTGATTGCCGCCCAGCGCCTCGTGCGCCGCAACTGCGCGGAGTGCAAGCAGCCGTTCCAGTACGACAAAGAGCTCTGTCTGGAAGCCGGCGTCACGGAAGAAGAGTTCAAGAACGCGACGTTCATGAAGGGCGTCGGCTGCAAGACGTGCGGCGAGTCGGGCTACAAGGGCCGCGTCGCCATTTACGAGATCATGCCGATGTCGGACGGCCTGCGCGAGGCCGTGTTGCAGGGCTTCTCGGCGTCAGAACTGAAGAAGGTCGCCGTCCAGGACGGCCTGCAAACGCTGCGGCGCTCGTCGTTGCTCAAGCTGGTGCAGGGACTCACGACGCTGGAAGAATGTCTGCGTGTGACGCGCGCGGACTGAACAGGCGGAGGTAGGCGATGGCGATCTGGGCATGGGAAGGCACAAACGCCGACGGCGATTTCAAGCGCGGCGAGCTGGAAGCTGACAACAAGGATGGTGCCAACGCCAAGCTCCGGACGATGGGCATTGGCACCATCATCAAGGTCAAGAAGAAGCAAAAAGACCTGGAGATCATCATCCCGGGCTTCAATGACGGCGTGCCGATCAAGAGCCTCGTGATTTTCACCCGCCAGATGGCGACGATGATCGACGCGGGCCTGCCGCTGCTGCAATGCCTCGACCTGATCGGCAATCAGGAGCCGAATCCCAATCTGCGCAAGACGATCCTGGGCGTCAAAGCGTACGTGGAAGGCGGCACGTCGTTTTCCGAGGCGCTGCAGAGGTACCCGAACGTGTTTGAGCCGCTGTACATCAACCTTGTGCAGGCCGGCGAGTTGGGCGGTATTCTCGATACCATCATGAACAAACTCGCTGAGTACATTGAGAAAGCCTCGGAGACACAATCCAAGGTCAAGAGCGCGATGAAGTACCCACTGACGGTGCTCGTCATCGCGCTCAGCATCACCGCGGGCCTGCTGTGGAAAGTGGTGCCGACCTTCGCCGCGACGTTCAAGTCGATGGGTCGCAAGGAATTGCCGGCGATTACTGAGATGCTGGTGAAGATCTCCGACAACTTCATCGCCGCGATGCCGTTCGTCTTTGCGGGCTTCGCCGGCTTCGTGTTTCTGTACCGTCTGGCGATGAAGACCAAGAACGGGCCGTACATCCGCGATCTCATGCTGTTCCACGCGCCGGTCATCGGCAACGTGATCCGCAAATCCGCCGTGGCGCGCTTCACCCGCACGCTGGGCACGCTGATCACCGCGGGCGTGCCGATTCTTGACGCGCTCGAGGTCGTCGGCAAGACGTCCGGCAACCTGGTGGTGGAGCGCGCGCTCGACTACACGCGGGCGCGCATCATGGAAGGCAAAAACGTCACAGCGCCGCTGCTGGAAACCAAAGTGTTTCCGGTCATGGTGGTGCAGATGATCGCAGTCGGCGAGGCGACGGGCGCGATGGACGTCATGTTGACCAAGATTTCCGATTTTTATGACGACGAAGTCGATGACGCCATTGAAGGCATGACCGCCATCATGGAACCCGTGATGATGGTCGTGCTCGGCGGCATCATCGGCACGGTCATGATGGGCATGTACATGCCGATCTTCACCATGGGCGAGACAATTCACTGAGCATGGCCGCAACGTCCCAGCACCGCAGCGAAGGCGCGACCCTACGCGCGGCATCCTGCCCGCCGCTGCGCCATCGCCCTGGCGCGAAGGTGTAGACGACCGTGGCGACTCCGCACCTTCCCGACATCCTGCCGGAGCGCCTGAAGCCGACTGCGGAGCCAACGCCGCGGTGGCCGGTTGCGCCGCTGTTGTCGCCCGTTCCGCTGCCGGATGAGGAGTCCGTGGCGCTGCCGCGTGAGCACCCGGCGCGCATGAGCTCCATCTTCGTCGATGACGACCACGTCGACCGCCTCGCCGACGAGACGCTTGTCGACCGCATCAAGTGGACGACGCTGGCGCGCGTCGTGCTGCTGACGGCGGTGCTCGTGTTCGCGGTGACGCTGGACCTTGGCCTCGGGCTGCGGCCGCCCGCGCCGATGGCGGAGTCCGCGCTGTATCGCCTGACGACCGCGTTCTTCCTGCTCTCCTTTCTGACCCTCCTCGCGACGCAAATCCTGCAGCGTGGGCCTTACCTGCGCTGGTTGGCCAACGGCTCGGTGGCGATCGACGTCGCGATGGCGATGGTGCTCGTTGCCGCGACCGATGGCCTGCAGAGTGTCTTCCTGTTCGCGTTTCCGCTCGCGGTGCTCAACTCCGCGTTGCTCCTGCGGCGTGCTGGTGCGCTGGCGGCGGCGACGTTGGCGACCGCGGCGTTGACGGTCATGACGGTGGCGCATCTGGGCTGGCTGAAACTGCCGCTGCTGCCGATCCGCGTTGTCATCCGCGACTCGGGCGAGTTGCCGTTGGACGTGCTGGTGCAGTTGGGCGTGCAAGTTGCGGCGGTCTACGCGACGAGTTTCCTGAGCACGCACCTGGTGCGCGAACTCGATCAGTCGCGGCAAAAAGCCACGCAGCAGCGCGTGGAATTGACCCGGCTGCGGTTGCGCTACACCGACGTGGTCTCCAGCCTGCCCGATGGCCTGTTGACGGTCGGCGTCGGCGGCGTGGTCACGGGCGTCAATCCGGCAGCGGCGGACATCCTCGGCGAAGACGTCGCGCGCCTCCTCGGGCAGCCGCTGTCCATGGTGCTGCCAGAGCTGTCGTCGCTTGATCCGGCGGCGTCGGGGCAGTGGGGTGAGATGGAGATCGCCCGCGATCGCGCCTTGAGCCGGACCCGCGAATTGCACCGCGATCGCCCAGGTGCGCCGCAGCAGATCCTCGCGTGCCGGGTGACGGCGCTGCACGAGTCCGTCGACAGTCGGCTGCCCGTGGGGCGGCTCGTGGTGTTCCGCGACGTGACCGAGAGCCGCCAGCAGGAAGAGCAGCACCGCGACCGCGAGCGGCTGGCGACCGTCGGTACGATGGCGATGGCGGTCGCCCATGAGATCCGCAATCCGCTGGCGTCGATTTCCGGGGCGATCCAGATGCTGGAGAGCTCACCCGACCTAGCGTCGACCGACAAGAGCCTGATGGAGATCGTCCAACGCGAGACGCGGCATCTGTCGGACTGGATCGGCGAGTTCCTCGATTTTGCCAAGCCGCGCGCCCTGCAGATCGCGCCGATCGACTTGCGCAACCTTGTGGCGGAGACGCTGGACGCGATTCTTCACGACCCGCGCGTGCTGGCGGGCGGCGTGGAGCTGCAGCGCGGTGAGACTTTGCAGGCGCGCATGCGCGGCGGCCGGGAATTCCTGCTGATGGGCGATGCGGCGCTGCTGCGGCAGACCGTGTGGAACCTCGTCATCAACGCGGCGCAGGCGGTCATGGCGAGCGACCAGCGCATCATTCGGGTGACGCTGGAAGAGCAGGGGCCGACGCTCAAGCTGGTCGTTGACGACAGCGGTCCGGGCTTGGGCGCCGATGATTTTGCCCACATCTTTGAGCCGTTCTACACGACCAAGGGCGAAGGCACCGGGCTTGGTCTTGCCACGGTCAAACGCCACGTCATGGCGCACCGCGGCGCGATTGAGGCGGGCGACAGTCCGCTGGGCGGCGCGCGCTTCACGGTGCTGCTGCCGCGGCGCGGATCTGGTGATACTGTGCTGTCGTGGACGCGGCAGTTCCCGGCGCAGCAGGCCGATCCGGGCACGTCGGCGACCCAGAAAGCGGAGGCGTAAATGGCCAAATTGCTCATTGTCGATGACGACCTGTCGCTCCGCGAGTTCCTGACGCTGTTCCTGAAACGCGAAGGCTATGAGGTCGAGGTCGCGCCGAACGGTCAGCGCGCGCTGGAGCTGCTGACAGAGCAGCCGTTCGACCTGGTGCTGACGGACATGCGGATGCCGCGAATGGGCGGTCTGGACCTGTTGGACGCGATTCGCGAGCGCGCAATCCAGACGCAAGTTGTTGTGATGACTGCCTATTCGACGACAGACACGGCGCTGGAGGCGATGCGCAAAGGCGCGTATGACTACATCGTCAAGCCGTTCCAGCTGGCGGAAGTCAAGGTCATCCTGGCGAAATGTCTCGAGAAGTCAGCGCTGGTCCGCGAGAATCAGGCGCTCAAGAAGACGCTGGCGCAGGCGAGCGGCCCGCGGCGCACGCAATTCATCTACCATTCCAAGGCGATGGACGAGGTGGTGCGGCTCATCAAGCGGGTGGCGCGCACGCCGTCGTCAGTGCTGGTGCTGGGCGAATCGGGGACGGGCAAGGAGCTCGTCGCGCGCATGCTGCACACGGAGTCCGGGCGCGAGCACAAGGCGTTCGTCGCGATCAACTGCGGCGCGATTCCTGAACAGCTGATGGAGTCTGAGCTTTTTGGCCACGTCAAAGGCAGCTTCACCGGCGCGACCAAGGACAAGAAGGGCCTGTTTGAGGCGGCGCACGGCGGCACGCTGTTCCTGGATGAAATCGGCGAGTTGACGCTCGGCCTCCAGGTCAAGCTGCTCCGCGTGCTGCAGGAGCGCGTGGTTACCCCGGTCGGCGATACGCGCGAGATTCCGGTCGACGTGCGTGTCGTCGCGGCGACCCACCAGGACCTCCGACAGCGCGTGCAGGACGGCATGTTTCGCGCAGACCTGTACTTCCGCCTCAACGTCATCGAGCTGCGGATGCCGCCTCTGCGCGAGCGGCGCGAGGACGTCGAGCCGCTGGCGATGCACTTCCTCGCCGCGTTCAACCAGCGGATGGGCTGTGCGTTCAACGGCTTTGACGCCGACGCGATGGCCGTGCTCGAGTCGCTGCCGTATCCGGGCAATGTCCGTGAATTGGAGAACATCATCGAGCGCGCCGTTGCCCTGGAGACCGCCGATCGGATTACGACCGCGCACTTGCCGGATCCCGGTTCGCGCGAGCTGCTGCGGCAGTCGCAGCCGATCCGGACGATGGAAATCACCGTGCCGTTGACGCCCGCGGAGGCCGTGCAGCGCGCGGTTGCGGCCATTGATGGCTGGTTTGCCCAGCCCAACGCGACGATCGAGATGGAGCCGCTTGTCGAGCGGTTTGAGCACGGCATCCTGGAGAGCGCGCTGCGGCGGAGCGGCGGCAACAAGACGGAAGCGGCGCGCCTGCTGGGCATGACGTTCCGGTCGATGCGCTACAAGCTCGCCAAGGGCGAGGGCGAATCTGGCGGCGCGTGACCGGTGACAAAAAACGTCACTTGTCTGCTAACGATTCAACCAGACAAACCTATTCGGCTGTCTGTCGACCGCGAAATCGGCCGTACCGAGCCTCCCAAACGTGCCGATCGACAGATTTCGTCAGCTTCCGTTGGCGTTTTTGCCGGAACCTGACAAAAAACGTCACTTTGCCGCGATGCGTCAAGCGATCCGCGCCCCGGGAATCCGGCCGCGGAAGTTGCGGAGAATGAGCTGTTGCTGAATAAAGATGGTGACCTACGAGATTTTCAAATCAGTTGGCACGGTCGCTGCAATATCCTTTTGATGTGCCCCGACCGACTCCCTGGAGGGACCTGGGAAGGCGGGTCGGGCATGGTTCCATCGGTGTCGATGGATACCGGTGGAATAGCCTGTCAGCGCTCCTCTGGGAGCTGCGGGGCACACCCGAGGCCGCGCTTACTGGGCGGCGACGGGGACTTTTTCTGGAGGAACCTCATATGATGAAGAATCTGCGCAGCAAGAAGGGCTTTACGCTCATCGAATTGATGATCGTCGTCGCGATTATCGCCATCTTGGCGGTCGTTGCGGTGCCGCAGTTCACGAAGTACATGCGTTCGGCGAAGGCGGCGGAAGCCACTGAAATGCTTGACCTGATCAAGAAGGGCTCGGCTTCGTACTACACGACGCCGCGTACCGACAGCGCCGGTGGCCACATCGATTGCCACTTCCCGGCGAGCACGGCC
>CAINLT010000091.1 GCA_903850505.1 uncultured Myxococcales bacterium
TCCTGCGCGGCATCGTCGGCAATGTCCAGCAAATCTGCAACCACCGGCCGCAGCGATTCCTTGTCGACACGCCGCAGATAGCCGCCGATCGTCTCCGTCGCGGACTTCTCGGTCCGCGCATGATCCAGCAAACGCTGAACCGCCGTGGGGACACGCCGCGCCGGCACGAGCCCGATGTCATCGCCAAACACCGCGCCGCCCGCGTTCACGTCGCCGCCGACCATCAGCCGGTAGTGCGGAGCGGGACGACCGCCAATGCGCCGCAGCGCGCCGTACAGGCCGATGGTCCCGATGTGGTGCTGCCCGCAGGAATTGTGGCAGCCGCTGATCTTGATTGTCGTGTCGACGTCGCCGACCGACTCCAGCATCGCGACGAGCTCGTCCGCCAGGCTGCGCGAATAGGTGATGCCGAGGTTGCACGTCGTGACGCCCGGGCAGGACGTGATGTCCGCGATCGTGTCCGCGCCCGCCTTGCCAAGGCCCATCGCCAGCAACTGCTTGTACAGTTCCGGCAACTCGTCCACCGGCACAGCGCGCAGCACGGCATTTTGCTGCGGCGTGAAGTGCAGCTTGCCTTCCCCAAACGTCTCCGTGAGCACCGCCAGATCGCGGATGTTCTTGGCCGTCACTTCGCCGCCGCGATCCAGCCGCACCGTCACAAAGACCAGCCCAGCCAGCCGCGTCTCGCGCACGCACGTGGATGCCCACGCGTGGAAGCCCAGCAGGCTCGTCTCTGCGTCCGTCGGGCGGGCAAACTGCCACGCATCCACTTCCGGGTAGATCGTGTCGATGTGCGTGAGCGGGGGCGGCGGATCCTTCAGTACGTTGGCAAGGTACGTTTCATACGTCGCCTGAAACTGCGCTTCGCCCATCTTGCGCAGGACATGCTTGATGCGCGCCTTGGAGCGCACTTTGCGGTTGCCATGCGCCTGAAAGAAGTCGATGACCGCGAGCAACGGCGTCAGGATGTCCTTGGCCGGATAGGCCTCGTGGACGCAGAGACCCGAGCGCGGCATCGAAGCCAGGCCACCGGCGACCAGCACCTTGAACGCTGGCTGGCCGTCGGGGCCACGCACGGCGACCAGCCCGACGTCGTGAATCGCCGCGTAGGCGCGATCCGCGGGCGACGTGGAAACCGCGATCTTGAACTTGCGCGGCAGTTTCTGGGCGCGCGGATTGCGCAGGAAGAACCTGACGATCGCCTGCAGGTACGGGGTCGTGTCAAACACCTCATCCGCAGCCAGCCCCGCGTACGGGTCCTGCGTCATGTTGCGGACGGCAGATCCACACGCTTCCGTCATCGTCAGGCCGACTTCAGCGAGCGCACCCATCTGCTCCGCCACCTGATCGAGCGGAAAATGATGGATCTGGATGTTCTCGCGCGTCGTGATGTGGCCCATGCGATCAGGCGCCTTGTCGATCACGTCCGCCACGCGGCGGAGCTGGTCGGGCAGCACGATCCCGCCGGGCATCTTGATTCGCAGCATGAACACGTCGTCTTGACGCTGGCCGTAGACGCCGCGCGTCAGGCGATAGGCGCGGTATTCGTCCGCCCCAAGCAGTCCGGCAGCGTAGTCTTGCGTGCGCTTGATGAACTCGTCCACGTCACCCAAATCCGCGTAGCGATTGTCAAAATTCGGCTGCCCCTGACCACCCATTTCATGCCTCACAATTGGCCATTCGTCAATTCGGACCATTCGGGTCCCACAACGGCCAAAAGGATGCGGGAGCCCGCGCAGCCTGTCAAACAGTTGCAGTTCCCAACGCTGCCGCGGTGGGCTAAACTCGTGCGTTCCGCGCAGCCCATCCCCCGGGCCAGAGGTCATATGCAAACGCTGATTGGTCAGAAAGTTTGGGTCATCCAGTTCGATGATGAGGACACGTCGGTCATCGGCATCGTGGAAGCGATCGAGACCGGCTTCATCGCGCTGCGCAACGAGCGCGAGGCGTCTGCATCGCTCTACGTGAACCTGACGAACGTCAAGGAAATTGAAGTGTTTCGCAATGAAGGCGAAGGCGAACTGCGCCTGCTGCGCTTTCCGGAAAACGACAAGCCGGGCTGAACCGCGCCAGCAAATCGGGAGACGACCATGTTGCAAACGGGTGCAGAAGTCGCGGCGAGTCAGGGTTTTGCGCAACTGCGCGGACGCCGCGTGGCAGTGTGCTGCAATCCGTCGTCGCTCGTGCGCGCCGAGCGGCCGCCGTATCGCCGGCATCACCTCGTCGATGCGATGCGCCAGGCGGACATCCAGGTCGTCCGGCTGTTTGGGCCAGAGCATGGCCTGTGGTCGACAGCGCAGGATCTGATCGCCGTGGACGCCGGCGTGGATCCGGTTTTTGGCGTCGAAGTGGGCACATTGTACGGCCGGACGGTCGACACGCTGACGCTCGAACCCGAGGCGCTCGCGGGCATCGACGTGCTGGTCTTTGACATCCAGGACGTCGGCGCGCGCTACTACACGTATGCCGCGACGCTTTGCATGGCGCTCGAAACGTGCGCGCAAGTTGGCGTAGACGTTGTGGTCTTTGACCGACCCAATCCACTGGGCGGCGAGGTCGTGGAGGGCAACGCCGTCCAGCGCAAGTACAAGAGCTTCGTCGGCTGGATCGACGTGCCGCAGCGCCATGGCCTGACAATTGGCGAGATTGCCAAGCTCTACGCCGCCGAACAGGGGCTGCACAGCCAGCTGACCGTCGTGCCGTGCGCGCA
>CAINLT010000092.1 GCA_903850505.1 uncultured Myxococcales bacterium
AAGCTGGAGCCACCCGCGCCGCCGCCCGTCGCAATGACCATCGCCGGGCATCCGCCCTGACCGCCGCCGCCGCCGCCCGCGCCGTAGCTATCGGTGCCCGAGTCGCAGCCGCCCGATCCACCCGCGCCGCCGCCGCCGCCGCCCGCTGAGCCCAGCCCGCCGACGGTGCCCGGGTTGCCAGTCCAGTAGTCGGCGCTGACGAGACCGGCGGGATTTGTCGCGCCGGTGCCGGATGAACCGTTGACGACAGCGCCCGCGCCAGGTGTGCTGCCGACGTTGCACGTGCCGCCACCGCTGCCGGCGGACGCGCCGCCCGCGCCGGCAGCGCCGCTCGCACCCGCACGAGCGCTGCAGTTGCCGAACACCACGCATTGACCAGCCGAGCAACTCGTGTCCTTGGTGCCACCAGCGCCGCCGGCGCCGCCCGCTGTGCCCGTGCTACACCCCGCGTTGGCGCCAGCGCCGCCGCCGCCGCCGCCCTTGGAGCTGCTGTCGCAAGTCGAGAAGCCCTGCGACGCATTCCCACCATTCCCGCCACTTGCCGCAGCGTTCGCCGACGCATCCATGCCGTTCGTGCCCGCGACGCCCGGCGCGCCGTTGGCCTGGATAAAGTCGCAGCGCTGAATTTCCAGTCCCTTGGCATCCTTGACGTACACGACGTAGCTGGACTTACCGTTGCCACCCACGTCCCCGGTCGCGTTGATTCCCGCGAGGATCAAGTCTTCCAGCTTGGCGTCGTCCGACCGCACTTTCACCGCCATGACCTGCTGATCGGCCGGGTCCAGCGCGCCCTGGATCGTCACCGTGTGTCCCGGCTCGTTGCGACCCTTGCGCACCCAGCCGGCGTCGTAGCCGCCCCAGATGCGGACCTTGCTGGTGTAGATGATGAACGCGCTGTACGCGGTGTCGCTCGCCATCACGTAGATGTCCTGATTGGTCGTGCCGGGCGCGTTGGCGATGGCGTAGGCCAGCGTCTTGCACGGCGCGCTTTTGCTGCAGTTGCCCGCGTCCGCACCGCTTTGGCTGATGAACATCGCGCCGGCGACGGTCCCGTCGATGCCGTCGCAGTTTTCGTCAAGGAAGCTGCCGTCGGGCGCCTCATACAGGCCGTAGCCGGGGACGGTCGCGAAGTTGTCGACGAAGCCGCCCGCGCCCGTGCACTTCTTGACGGAGCCGCTGCAGGCGCCGAGCTGGTTCGAGTTGAGCGGGAACGTGCCGATGTCGTCCACCGTGCCGTTGCAGTTGCCGTCCAGGCCGTCGCACAGCGCTTCCGTCGCGCCGGATTCGTAGTTCGCACCGTAGTCGCCAGCGTTGCACGTCATCCATGCGCCGAGCACGCATTCGATCGCCGCGTGTTTGGAGCCGGCGCAGACGCCAGCCTGGTTGTCGCACGCCGCCAGCGTCATCGAGCTGTCGGCGGCGTCGAGCTTGCCGTCGCAGTCGTTGTCCACGTTGTCACAGACCTCGGCGCTTGCCGCCCCTTCGCCGAGGCACTCGATGCCGGTCTTGGCGGCGGTGCACGTCGTCGTGCCGCCCGCGCACGCGCCCACGCCGCAGGCTTTGCCGGCGCCCTGGACCGTGCTGCCGTTGAGCTGCGTGACGCTGAAATCTTCGTCGATCTGGCCGTCGCAGTCGTTGTCCAACGCGTCGCAGCTGAGTTCCTTGGTCGCCTCGTATGTGGCCGCATGCGCGAGGTATTCGGCCGCGCCGCACGCCAGCCACGCGCCGTTTTGGCACAGCGCCGTCGGCTTCGGGCTGCCTGCGCACACGCCGTTCTGGTTGTCGCACGCGACGATCGCGAGATCCGGATCCGCCGCGTCCGTCAGGCCGTCGCAGTCGTTGTCCTTGCCGTCGCAGACTTCGACGGCAGCCTGCGTTGCAGACGGACACACGATGCCCTTGAGGTTGTCCGCGCACACGGTCGTTCCGCTCGCGCAAGCGCCCGCGCCGCACGTCGCGCCCACGCCTTGGGACGTTGTGCCGTCCGGTCCGACGAGCGTGAAGTCCTCGTCCGTCTTGCCGTCGCAGTCGTTGTCCAATGCGTCGCAGTGCACTTCAGCGTTGGCCTCAAAGTTGGCGGCGTGTGCGCCGTACACGGGATTGCCGCAGATCTGCCACGCGCCGCTGATGCACAGGTCGGCGGGATGCATCGCGCCGCTGCAGACGCCGGCCTGTTTCTCGCACGGCACCACCGTCAAGTCGCTGTCGGCGGCGTCCGTCGCGCCGTCGCAGTCGTTGTCCACGCCGTCGCACACTTCTGCGCTCGTCGCGGTGGCCGTCGTGCACAGCGTCGCGGTCTGCGCCGGATTGCACATTGTCACGCCGCCCGCGCACGCGCCCGTGCCACACGCCGCGCCCACGCCCGCAACTGCCACGCCGTCCGCGCCCTTGACGGAAAAGTCCTCGTCCGTCTTGCCATCGCAGTCGTTGTCGGTGCCATCGCACGCAGTCTCACTGTCCGCGTTGTAGCTGGCGCCCGCCGCGGCGGCGTGTGCGGTGTAGTCGCTCGCCGTGCACGCCTGGAACACGCCGGCGACGCACTGGCTCGCGACGTGCATCGCGCCCGAGCACACGCCCGCCTGCAACGCGCACTTCGTGAGGATCATGCCGGCCTCCTGCGCGTCCGTCTTGCCGTCGCAGTTGTCGTCCTTGCCGTTGCAGAGTTCGTCGGCGCCGGGGAACATCGCGCCGTTGTTGTCGTTGCAGTCGCCCGCGGTCGGCGCCGTGAAGGTGCCGGTCGCTTTGCACAAGCACTGGCTCGAGGTGGAGCCAAAGCCGTCACCGTCGACGTCTTCGTACCACAGCGTGCAACCCGTCGCGCCGGCGTCGTCGGTCGTGCCGTTGCAGTCGTTGTCGATGCCGTCGCAGATTTCCTTGGCGCCGGGATGGACCGCTGCGTCCGTGGGCGAGCAGTCCAACGCGTTGATGACGCCGTCACCGTCCATGTCGGAATCGACGCAGTCGGCCAAGCCGTCGCCGTTGGCGTCCGGGAAGCCAGGGTCGGTCTTGCCGTCGCAGTCGTTGTCGATGCCGTCGCAGATTTCCTTGGCGCCCGGGTGAACCGCGGGGGCATTGTCGTTGCAGTCGCCGCCGAGCGTGGCGCTCGTGCCGGGATCGCTGCACAGGCAGCCAAGGAGCGCCGCGCCAAAGCCGTCGCCGTCACTGTCCTTGTAATACGTGACGCAGCCGACCGAGCCGGGGCCGTCGGTCACGCCGTCGCAGTTGTCATCCAAGCCGTTGCACGTTTCCGTGGCGGGTGTGGCGGCGTCGCACGCCGTGAGGCCGGTCAGCAAGCACTTGCGCGAGCCGTTGCACGCGCCGTTGGCGTTGGTCACGGAGCACGAGGTCGACGCGCCGTTGAAGATGGCCAGTTTGCTGCACGTGCACTCGCCGCTGGTGTTGACGCACTGCTTGGCTTGGCCAAGCTGGCCGGCGGAGGTCTGGCAGGTGTGGCCCGCGGGGCAGTCGGAGTTCGTGGCGCATGCCGCGCCGCAGAAGTGGCCGCTCGCGCCGTAGCTCAGGCATAGCGCGCCGGGATCAACTTGGCTGCACGCCGCATCCGTCGCGCACGGCGCGCACAAGGCCAATTGCTTGGGCATGCACACAAAACTCGCGTCGACGCCGGGCGCTTGGGCGCAGCTGTAACCGGTCGGGCAGCAGGTCGTGCACGTGCTGGTGCAGATTTTGCCTTCGGGGCCCTGAATGCACACAGCGCTGTCGCAGTCGGCGTTGCTCGTGCACGTTGCGCCAGGTTCGCCGCTTGCCGGCGTCTTGGGGAATTCGCAGTTCGTGCCGCCGGTATCCGGGACGTCGGTGCCATCGGCGCCATCGCCAACATCGACGTCGGTCGCTGCATCGGCGTCTGCGTCGGTGCCCGCGTCGGTCACGTCGACTTCGCTTGAACCGTCGCCACCGTCCTTCAGAGCGTCCGTCGGGACTGTGCCATCGTGGGCGTCCAAGCCGACCGCGGTATCCTCGCCCGTGGCGTCAGTGGTCCCCGCGCTGTTGTTGGTCGCAGCAGGAGAACTGCACGCGGCGACGAGCGCAGCAACGCAGAGCGCTGCGCCAAAGGAACGACGGAAATCAACAGTCAGCATAGGCGACCTCTTTGGGGCAGAACGCCCCGCGCGTTTCGCGCATTCGAGCAACAACCTGAATCAGAGTACAACTTACCCGCTTCGGTCAACAGATAGAAGAGTCCGACAAGCAGAAGTTTTCATTCAGCGCGAGCGCGTGACTTTGCGATGGCGGTCAGGGCGTTCCGTACGTCGACGTGCACGCGCCGCTGATGCACGCGAGCGGCACCATATTCGTGGTCAGCGGCTTGCCATCTTCCAGCGTCGTCGGCTTGGGCATGCAGTCGCAGATCGACATCGTCGCTGCGCACTTCTTCTGCTCGACGTCGTAGGCCGCCTTGGCGAACTTGGCGATCCCGACGAACTGCATCGACCCGCAGCAGTCCACGGTCAGCATGGCGAAATCGCAGTCCGTCACGTCCTTGCAGGCCTTCACCGGCTTGGGCGACTGGAGGCCCTGCGCGGTGCAGTCCGCCTTGGCGTTCTTGACGAAGCTTCGGCACAAGCCAGCGTCGCACTTGGCGGCGAAATCGCTGTTGGTGAAGGAGCTGTAGCCGTCTTCCGCTTCGGTCATGAACTGCGCGCAGCCGCACCCGGGGTACTGGCTTTCGCATTGCGTCTCGGACGTGCTGAACGCGCCCATCTCGCACGCCTGGATGCCCCAGGCGACTTTGGTGCCGCAGCAGTTGATTTGGTGGATCGCCACGGCGCAGTCGCTGTCGACAGTGCATTGCTTGCTGAACGTCGGGAAGAACGCCGCGCCGCCGCCTGAACAGACGGGCGCCGGGATCACGTCGTCGGTGCTGTCTTTGCAGGTGAGGCCGACGTCGGGCTGCGCGATTTCATCGGGTCCCGCGTCGGGGGTGATGTCCGGCGGCTGGATGTCCGGCCCTTCGCTCTGGCACGCGAAACCGTTGCCCATGTTCATGCACGTGTGTGGCGCGCAGCATTGCGGCGCCCCGAATCCGTTCATGCAAGGCGCAAAGAGCGGGAGGCATTGGACAGCGTCGTCACCCGTGTCGGCAGCCGCGTCCGTCACTGTGTCGGTGAGGACCGCGTCGCTCCCAGAATCGGCCGCGGTATCGGCGATCGCAGCGTCAGTCCCGGCGTCGCTCTCCGCATCCGCTCCGGTCGCGCCGGAGTTTGAGCCGCAGGCCGCCAGCAACACAGTCACACTCAACAGGAATCGCTGCCACATCAGATGCCTCCACTCACGGCGCCGCGCTTGGCGCACACGACGACACGCCCGCACCGGTTACAGTATAGCCGATATTGCTCAGCACCTTCGTCGCCACGCCGGTCGTCGGGTCCAATTTCCAGACGTTCGTCGACGGATCGGAGATGCTTTGGAAAAACAGGTAGAAATTGCCGCCCCACTGCGCGAACGCCCACGCCTGCGTGTTGCTGAATGCGCTCGTCGGCAGCGGCCAGGACTGCAGCGTCGTCGCCTTGGCGTTGGTCTTGTCGATCTGCCGCACACTGGGCGGCGTCGCGTCGGGGAAGAAGCCGAAGAGTTCGCCCTTGCCGTTGCCGGTCAGGTCCGCGCCGCCCACGACGTCGATTTTGCCGACCGTGGTCAGCACCATGCTCGGAAACGCGATGGTCGCGAGCGTGTTCTTGGTGGTCTGGAAGCTGCCGCTGCCGCCGCCGGCGACGTACAGCGTCTCGTTGGGGCTGCCGGGCAGATCAGACGAGAAGCCCATGCCAAAGAGATCGAGGCCGCCGGAGCTGGGCAGGAACGTCGTGGTCTTGCACGACGCGTCGAGCGTGCTGACCTGATAGATCTTGCCGCCGCCGCTGAAGCCGCTTTGGTACAGCACCCAAGCGTTGGCGTTGCGGTCGATCGACATGGAGAACGGCGAATCCAGCGGGCCGACGGAGCACTTGAGCTTGCCGACGAGCTTGAACGTCAGCGTGTCCGGCTGGAAGCTGAGCAGGTCATTTTGCTCCGTCACGACGTAGACGATCTTCGCCCGCTCGTTGCAGTCCGAGTTCAGCGGTCCGCCATCGGGCACCACCGTGCTGTCCGGATCGTCAAAGAACCCGTCCAGCGCGCCCACGTCGTCGCCGCTTGCCGTGTCGTCCGTCCCGCTGCCGTCATTGCCGACCGCGTCGCCATCGGTGCCCACGACGTCGTTGTCCGTCGCCGTCGCGTCGCCGTCGCCGGTCTTGGTGTCCGTGCCGTTGAAGCCGATGCAGCCCGATGCGGTCTTGGCGTCGCAGCCTTTCACATCGGCCGCGTAGTACACGCCGCCTCCGCCGCCGCTGGAAGTGTTGCTGCACGCAGCGCTGAGACAAAGGACGGCCAGGACGACAAAAAAGCGCATGATGACTCCGCAGTGATTCCGACCTGACGATACCCTTCGCGGCGTTGCGGCACAACGTTGCACAACAGGCAAAAAGCTGTGGTAGGATACACTTTGGTGACAGCGACCGAGGGGGAAAGACGATGGCAGCGCGCGAAAACGACATCATCTATGACTGGAACGAGGTCAAGCGGCACGCGCCGCCGATCAACCACAAGTTCAAGCTCGTTGACGAGACCCTGCGCGATGGCATCCAGTCGCCGTCGATCACGAATCCGCACATTGAAGCCAAGCTGGAAATCCTGCATTGCATGGAAGCGCTGGGCATCGAGGTCGCGGACGTGGGCCTCCCGGGCGCGGGCGCGCAGGCGGTCGCAGATGTGACGCGGCTGGTCGAGGAAATTCGCGATCAGAAGATGAAGATCGAGCCGAACTGCGCGGCGCGGACGCATCAGGCGGACGTGCAGGCGGTGGTGGATATCTCGCAGAAGACCGGCATGCCGATTGAAGTCTGCGGTTTCCTCGGAAGCTCGCCGGTGCGGCAGTTGGTTGAGAACTGGGACGTGCCGCACATGACCAAGCTGGTCACGGATTCGGCGGATCTGGCGGTGAAAAACGGTTGTCCGTTCTCGTTTGTCACGGAAGACACGATTCGTTCGCATCCCGACACGCTGCGCACGCTGTTCAATGCCGCGATCGACCATGGCGCGACGCGGCTGATCCTGTGCGACACGGTGGGTCACGCGACGCCGGACGGGCTGTACAACCTCCTTGAATTCACCCGCAAAGTCATCGACGAGACCGGCGCGAAGATCGAGCTGGATTGGCACGGCCACAACGACCGCGGCTTGGCGCTGACGCTGTGCCTGTCCGCCCTGGAATTCGGCATCGACCGCGTGCATGGCACCTGCCTGGGCGTGGGCGAGCGCGTGGGTAACGCCAGCATCGACCAGACGCTGCTGAACCTGAACCTGCTGGGCGTGATTGACCGCGACCTGCGGGCGCTGCGCCGCTACGTCGACGCGGTGAGCAAGTACTATGGCGTGGAAATTCCCTACAACTATCCGGCATTTGGCCATGACGCCTTCCGCACGGCAACGGGCGTGCACGCGGCGGCGATCGCCAAGGCGCTCATGATGGGCCGCCGCGATCTGGCGGACCGCGTCTATTCGTCCGTGGCGGCGAGCGAAGTCGGGTGCAAGCAGTTGGTGGAAATCGGCTTCTACAGCGGCAAGGCCAACGTGCAGGTCTGGCTGATTGAACACGAACTTGAGGTTTCGGAGGCGCGCATCCAGGCGATCCTGACGCGCGCCAAGCTGGGCACGGCGACGCTGACCGATACGGAAATCTTCCAGACGCTGGCGGATGCGGGCCTGCTGGATGTCCAGCGGCTGGCAGCGCAGCCGACGGCGATTTAGCCGCAGATGACCACCACCGGCGATTTGCCCATCCTCGTCTTTGGCCTCGACCCCGTCGGCCAAGCGATCGTGCACCGCCTGCACGCCTTGCGCGTGCCCGTACGCGTCGCGCTCACGCCGTCTGAGCGCGCGAAGCACGGCGCGATGTTGGAAGCCCTGGGCGTCGAAACGCTCGATGTCGGCGAGGTCTGGCAGCACAATTTTTCCAAGCTGGAACTGCCGCGTCACGGCGCGGTCGTGCTCGCGGGCGACGACGACGCCGAGAACGTGGATGCCTGCCTCGTGGCGCGCCGCTGTTGCGGAGAAGTGCCGATTGCGGTGCGCGTCTCCGATCAGACCCTCGTGCGCTTCCTGCGCATGACCGTTCCGCACGTCGATGCCTATTCGATGGGCTCGACGACGGCGCCCGTTGCGGCTGAACTGGCGATGCAGGTGATGGCCAAGCGCAGTCCGCTGCGCAACGAACAGCCGATGCCCAAGCGCGCCCGTCCCGCGATGATGTCGCGTGCCAGTCAGCTTCTCGGCGGCGTGGCGGCTGTGTGCGCCTTGCTGGTGCCGATTGCGGCGGCTGCGTACGCCCGCGTGTTGAACCTGCCGTTCCTGCGTGCGTTCGTGCTGGCGTGGCGCAACCTCCTGGCGACCGGTTTGGAAGATCAACTGCTCGCTCACGGTCCGTCGGCAATGCGCGCGACGTCGCTGGTGCTCTCGATCGCGGGGCGCGTCATCCTCGCGTGCCTCACGGGCCTCGTCGTGGATTGGCTGATCACCCGCCGCTTCGCGCCGCTGCTGGCGAGCACGCCCGTACGCATGCGCGATCACGTTGTGGTTTTTGGCGCCGGCAACGTCGGCGCGCGCGTGGCGGAGCTCCTGCACAAGCGGAAGATCCCGGTGGCCGTCGTCGAATCGTCGGGTACGCTGCGCAACGTCCAGCGGCTGCGCTCGCGCGGAATTCCAGTCGTCGTCGGCGATGCGACGGTCGACGAGACCCTGGACCTGGCCAACGCCTGGCGGGCAGGGCTGTGCCTGGCGCTGACCAACTCGGACGCCGTGAATCTGCACGTCGGGCTGCAGCTCGCCGATCGCAAGTTTTCCGTGCCGGTCGTCGTTCGCCTGCTGTCGCCCGAGTTGAGCGCGCTGGTGACGGATCAGTCGGCGATGACGCCTGTTTCGCCGGTCGCTGAGACAGCAAGCCATGTGTGCCGCACCGTCGCGCACATGCGCTCCGATCGCCTGAAGCACCGCGATCAGGCTGTGCAGTTGGCTGAACCGGTGCGCAATACCGGACGCTACGCGGGTGCCGAATTTGAGCCCGCGCCGGCTCCGGTCGAGCCGACAGTCGCTGAATCGCCCGCACCGGTGCCGCAAGCTGTCGAGGAAGACGATGCCAAAACGCCGTCTTGAGCTGCTGTTGCTGCTCGCGACGCTGTTGGCGCTGCCGCTGACGGTGCACGCCGTTGAGCCGGTCGCGCTGCCCGGAACGCCGACCGCGACGCAACTGCCGACGGACGCGGACCTCGATGAAGCGTGGGCGCGCGTGCTGTTGCGCGCCAATCCCGGGCCGTTTCAGTACTGCGCCTATGAGATTACGGCGCGGGGCAATGCCGGCGTCGCGTCGCACGTGCGCGGTGTAATGGGGCGCAAGGACGCGGAGACGCGGACGGAGCTGCTGTCGCGGGAAGCCTTGCGCAAGATGCTTGGCCAGCTGCGGGACATCGGCGCGCTGGACCTTGCCCACCCGGAGTTGCCGTGGCGGCAGCCGGTGAAGGCGCCGCCGGCCAAGCCGCTGAAGGGCAAAGCGAAGGCGCGCGCGACGGCGGATGCGGTGCTGGCGTCGCCGGAGCCGCTGTGGACGCCTGAGACGTCGGATGTGCCCGTCTACGAGCTGTCGTTTCGCCTCGGCGGCAAGGAAAATACCTTCCTGGTCGTCGATCCGGCCAACCAGTCGGACCCGCGCTACGCCGCGTTCATTCGTCTGGTGCGACAGTTCGCCATCGCGTCCGCAGGTGAAATCGGCTACCACGCGCCTACGGGCGATGAAGGTCGGCAGGGCTATCTGTTTGTCGACAGCGTGCCCGGCGCCATCGTGACCGTGGACGGCGCGCCGCTGGAAGGCGAAACGCCCATCCTCGCGTATCCCGTCGCCGCGGGTCGACACACGGTGGTGCTGGAGAACAAGTTGCACAAGCTGACCAAGGAAATCAAAGTCCTGATCCAGCCGGGCGTGACGACCTCCGTTGAAATCGACCTGCGCTGAGCCACGCCGATGTCGCGCCACCCCGCCCACACCCTGTCCACGATGCGCGAGCCCGACGTGCGCCTGCGTTGGCTGGCGGCGTGGCTGCGCGAGACCGCACCCGAGACGGCTGTGGCGGCGCTCGAAGAAGCTGCGCAGCTGGCGGCGGTGGGCAATGCCCGCGAGCTGCACTTGACGTTTGTCCACCTTTTGCTGCACGTCCGGCCGCGCCCGGATCTTCCCGGTGGGCCGCTGCCGCCGCCCGATCGCCGGCTCGTCCTGCCGGACCTCGTCGTGGCGCGGCTCATCGGCGCGGCGCACCGCCAAGGCTTGCTGTGGACCGCGTGGCTGTTGCGCGAGTCGTTCCGGCCACCGGCGATCGTGGAAGGCAGGCTCCTGCCGCTGCATCCCAGCGTGGAAAAAATCGCGCTCGGCGTGCGCAAGGAGCGCGCGCGGGTCCCGGACATCGACGTCCTCGCGCCGCTGCTTGTCGATTCCACGCCGGCCGTGATCCAAATCCTCTCGGAGAATCCGCGGATCCGCGAGCCGCACGCCTTGCTCATCGCCACGCTCCGTCCGACCCATCCCTACGCGCTGCAGGCGCTCCTGCTGAACCTGCATTGGTTGACAAACATCAAGGTCGTCGAGGCGGTGGCCCGCAGTGAAGCCGCGCCGCCGTGGCTGGTGCTGGCGCTGACGCCGCTGTTGGCCAAGTCAACGCAGATGGCGATCGCCAACCTGCCGCGCATCAACGTCGACGTGCGGGAGCTGCTCGCGCAGTGGCTGGACCTCGGCGAAGTCGTCCTCGCTGCCGCGCCGCGGGAGCGCCGCGATCCGAATCCGGGGATTTTCGATGTCGGCGACGAGGACCTCGCGGGCGCCCATGATCTGGCGGAAACCGAAGTGATCCTTGCGCCTTTGGCCATCGACTTGCCGATCAAGGCGAAGCCCGCGCAGCCGAAGCCGACCGCGGCGCGGCGTCGTCGGGCGCCGCGGGTGCCACGGGAAACGTAAGCGTCAGGAACGTCGCGGGTCGGTCCGGCAGCCTGGCTACTCGTACACGAACCACAGCGGGCCGGGGAAGAGCCAGGACAGCGCGGACTGCTGCCGGTCGCGCCAGTTCTCCCAGTTGTGGCCGTCGCGCGCTTCGTCGTAGCGCACTTCCAGCCCGTGGGACTGCAGGAACGGCACCATGGAGCGATTTTCGTAGATGAGCGACTCGTACGTGCCGCAGGAGAGGTAGACTTTCTCCGCGGGGCGACCGGGATTCTCGCGGAACGCGTTGACGAACTCCACGACGCGGTCAAAAGCCGGGCCGCGCTTGTTCTCCCCGATGTCCGTGAACGCAAACGACCCGCTCTGCAGCAGCAACTTGCCGAACACGCCGGGATAACGCCACGCAGTCGACAGGCTCGCCACGCCGCCAAAACTTGCGCCCATGAGGCAGCGCTGCGCCGGCGTGCCAAAAACCGGATAGTTGCGCTCCATGAACGGCAGCACCTGCTCGACGATGTACTGCGCGTGATGCGGGTCGTTCGGGTACTCGTCCATGCGGTTTTTGGGATGCGTCAGCGCGACGATCATCGGCGCGACTTCCAGACGGTGAATCAGGTTGTCGAGCACGGTCTTGAGCCTGGCGTAGCGCAGGTAGTCGCCGCCGTCGTGGACAATCAGGAGCGGATAGCGCCGCGTCTCCCGATACCGCGCTGGCAGGTAGACCGTCAGCGGCCGCGGCCCGCCAAACGCGGTGTTGTTCAGCATCAGTTCGTGCAGCGTGCCCTGGCGCGCGTCAGCGTCGGGCAGGCACCAATTTGGCACCTCGTATCCCTCCGCTTGGCAAACGGAATTGGCGCCAAACGGGTCGTGGGCGATGTTCGGGTTCAGCGGATCGCGAATCCACTGGCTGTGGCCATTGCGCACCACGTCGAACTTGTATTCAAACCGCGAACCGCGCGGCAGATCGATGGTCAGGTGCCACAGGTCCGTGTGCGCCAGGCGGTGAAAGGGCTGCGCGCTCGCGAGGCCAAACACCCAGTGGCGCAGGTGCACCGCGTCCGCTTGGCCGCGCCAGACGAACGTGACACGGGCGCCCTCAATGAGCGGAAACGTATGACTGCGGATGAACATTTCCACGACGCGGCTGTCGAGGCCGCCCCGCCGTTCCAGTTGCTGAATCGCCGGAATCATTCAGCCTCCGGGCTAGCGGCAACGGTTGCACCGTCGCGATCGATGCGGAGGGTGCCCGCCGAGAACGTCCAGGTCCGGTCGTCGAGGTGCCCGACGTTGCCGGAATCGAGGCAGATGCAGTCGGCCGGAAAAAACCGCCGCGAGAACAGCGCCATGCGCGCATGGTCGTCGAGCTTGAGCCGCGTCGTCGCATGCGGCAACGCGACGATGCCGCGGGCGATGCCCAAGCCGATATCGAGGATTTCCGCGTTGCCAGCGCCTTCAGGCGGCCGATCGTGAAACGCGATCACGCGGTCAGTCAGCACCATCGCCCCCGCCGACCATGCGAGAATCGGCTTGGCGGCCATTCCGGCGGCCACGTCCAACAGGCGAATCCGGCCGATCAACGTCGAAACGTGGCCGCCCGCGATCGCGACGGCATCGCATTCTTCCAGGATGCCGGCCACTTCGGCGCGGTGCTGCGCCAGTGCGCGCCGTTCGCCGGGCAGTTCTTCCTGCTCAAAAGCCTCGTGAACGTCCCGAATGCGTCGCAGGTGATGGGCGTCGAGCGCGCGTAATTGCTCAATTGTATCAGCACGTTCCGGCTCAATCAGTTCCGACGGTCCGACGCGGGACATCAACATCGTCGCCGACGCCATCAGGTGATCCAGCCGCAGCCGGTAGATGTCCTGAAGTTGCCGAAGATTGTCCTGGCGGCGGCGATGTGCGGAAAATAACTGCCGATCTTGGGCGAAAACGTCGTCC
>CAINLT010000093.1 GCA_903850505.1 uncultured Myxococcales bacterium
ATCTATGCGATCCCACGACGGTTTTACGCGTCGTGTCGCCCATCCTTCGGCGGCTCGCGGAGGTCCTTTTGGCCCCGCAGCCACGCCGGCTTGGTAGATGAAGACAGGGCCTTGCGATCGGTTCGGCCAGCTGCCAGCGCGCCTCGGTCGACGCGCTGATTAGGTATTCGGCGATTCCAGGGTTTTGCCGCGGAACTTTCTGCTCCGCGCCAAAAAAAAGCGGGGCTTGCCATCGGCGCCTGGCCAAACCGCCGCCGACCACGTCCCTTCCCAGCCGCCATGCGCAGCGGGTCAGGTCCCAGACCTTCGTCTGCGCGCGGCCAGTTGCGCGGAGCATTCGCTGAAAACTGCACACGCCAAGATCGCCGACGGAACGTCATCGAGCGAACGCGAGCCCTGCTTCCCGGCCCGCGTCCGCGCATAACGCCCTACAGTTCTTCTTCTTCCAGCCCCAGCAGCCCCGGCGCGGTCCGCAGCGACGGCCCTGTCGGTCCCGTCCCGAAGATCGCCTCCAGGTCGGCGCGCGTCAGGTGCTTCACACCGTCCGCCTGCGACTCAATCGCGGAGATCGCCAGCGCGCGCTTGCGCTCCTGCAGCACGAGGATGTGATCCTCAACCGAATCTTCCACGGCAAACCGAATCACCAGCACGGGCTTGGTCTGGCCGATGCGATGCACGCGGTCTGACGCCTGCTGCTCCACCGCCGGATTCCACCATGGGTCGTAGTGCACGACCACGTCCGCCGCCGTCAGGTTCAAGCCCACGCCGCCAGCCTTGAGCGACACGAGGAACACCGGCGGGCCGTCGTCCGCCTGCGCGCGGGCAATCACGGCCGCACGGTCCCGCGTCGCGCCATCCAGGTACGCCGTCTCGATGCCGAGGTCGCCCAGCTGCTTGCGCAGGATCTTGAGCATCGTCGTCCACTGGCTGAAGACCAGCACACGGCGGCCCTCCGCCAGCAGCTCCTCGACGGTCTCCAGGAACAGCTCCGTCTTGGCCGAAGCCGTCACCACCCGCGCTTCGTCGAACGGCAGCAAATCCGGGTGACAGCACGCTTGGCGCAGGCGGAGCAGGGCTTCCAGCACCGTCAGCGCGTTGCGTTCGATCCCCGTCTCGTCCACCAGCCTCATGACCTGCGACCGATAGGTGTTGCGCACCTTCTCGTACAGCTGCCGCTGCGGCGGGCTGAGCGTGCAACGCAGCGTCACTTCCGTGACCGGCGGCAGTTCCGTCAGCACGTCCGTCTTCAGGCGGCGCAGCAGGAAGGGTCGCAGGCGCTGGCGCAGTTGGTCCAGCAACTCCGGCTGCAATTCGCCCACTTTCTCCACGCCATAGCGGCGCAGGAACCGCGCGCGGGTGCCAAAGAATCCGGGCATGAGGAACGTGTATTGGCTCCACAGCTCCATCAGGTTGTTTTCCAGCGGCGTGCCGGTCAACGTCAGCCGATGGCGCGCCTTCAGCGAACGCGCGGCATGCGCCGTCTGCGAGTTCGCGTTCTTGATGGCCTGCGCTTCGTCCAGGATGCAGTAGTGGAACGGCTGTGCCGCGAGCGTCTCCTGATCCAGGCGCAGCAGCGCGTAGGACGTGACCACCAGATCGTATTGACCCAACTGCTTCAGTTTGTCGAGGCGATCCTCCCGCACGCCACCGCGCAGCACGAGCACGCGCATGTCCGGCACAAAGCGCGCGGCTTCGTCCGCCCAGTTCTGCACCACGGACGTCGGCGCGACAACGAGGCTCGGATTGCCGCCGTTGCGCCCTGATTCCAGCTCGCCCTGCATCAGCGCCAGCGTCTGTACCGTCTTGCCCAAGCCCATGTCGTCGGCGAGGCAGCCGTGGAGCATCAGCTCCCGCAGCGCGGACAGCCACTCGTAGCCGCGTTGCTGGTACGGCCGCAGTACGCCCTTGAACCCCGCCGGCAGCGCGCGCGGTTCAATGCCCTCGAACGCCGTTAGCCGGTCCACAAACGCCTGCCAACCATCGTCGCCCGCTTCATGGTCCGCCGCCA
>CAINLT010000094.1 GCA_903850505.1 uncultured Myxococcales bacterium
CTTCGCCGCGGTCGACTCCGCCTGCTTGCGCCGCTTCTCCGACTGCGACAGCTGCGACTGCAGCTCCGACTCGCGCGCCGCATACTGCTCCGCCAGTGCCTTCTCGCGCGCCGCCGCTTCCGCCGCCATCTGCTTGCGCACGCTGGCGATTTCCTGCTCCAGACGCTTTTGCATCGCCCGGTCGGATTCCGCTCGCGCTTTCTCCGTCGTCGCCAGCCGCGCTTTCGCTTCGGTCACGGCCTTCTCGGCTGCCGCCACGCGCGCCCGATCCGCTTTGGAATCCCGTTGCAGCTCGGCCAGTTCCGCCGCGCGCGCTTCAAGCGTCGCCGTGAGCGCCCGCGCCCGCTAGTCGGTCTCTTCACGCGCTTTCTGCTGGCTGATCGCCTCGGTCCGCGCCGTGTTGATCGCCACTTCGCGCTCGCGCATCTGCTTGCGCGCATCACCCAGCTCGCGCTGCAGCCGCTTCTGGTCGCGCACCGCCGCGGCCGCCGCCTGCGTCTGTCCGGATTTCTGTGCCGCCAGCTCGCGCGCTTTCGCGTCCGCCGTCTCCGCATCCAGATTGGCCAGCCGCTCGCCGAGCTGCGTCTGCAGCGCCTTGAGCTCGCGTTCCCGCTGCGAAAGCAAGGTCGAGAGCTTCTGCTCGTGCTCGCTCGCCTTCTGCGCCTGCGCTTCAGTCATCGCAATGCGCGCTTCATACTGCTCGCTCTGCTTCTCCATCTGCTGCGCCAGCGCCGCTTCCCGCTTCTTGTGCTCGCGCGCCAGTTCTTCGCGCACCTGCGCGATCCGCGCCTCCACGTCCTGCTCCAGCTTCTGGATCTGCGCATCGCGCGCCGCCAGCGCCGCGGAATGCTCCTGCTGCGCCTTGTCCAGATCCGCCTGCGCTTCAGCTACGCGGCCAGCGTTCGTGCCGCCGGACTGCCGCGCCGCCGCAAGCGCCTGCTCGCGTTCACGCAGCGCCACGGTCAACGACTGCACCTGCTGTTCCGCCTGGGCGCGGGCATCCGCCTGTGCCTTGGCATCCTGTTGCGCCGAGGCCAGCGCCAGCTCATGCGCCTTCACATCGTCCTGCAGCCGCGCCATCGCCGTTTCCAGCTTCTGGCGATCGACAGCCGCCTTGCGCGCCTCCGCTTCCTGGCCCTTGGCCGACGCTTCCTGCTGACGCGCCTTGGCGTCTTCCAACTGCGCAGCGAGCGTCATCTCGCGCACTTTCACTTCGTCCTGCAGGCGCTTGAGCTCGCTTTCGCGATCCTTCAGCAGCCCTTCCACGCGCGCCGCGCGCTCCTGCGACTGCTTCTCCCGCGCTTCCCGGTCAGCACGCAGATCCGCGAGTTCACGGGCGTGCGCCGCCAGCAGCTCGCCCTGCATCTTGGCCAGCCGACCGTCAAACTGCGTCTGCATTTCCGCCAGCCGCGCCGCCTGCGCCGCTTCCTGCTCGCTCAGCCGCGTCCGCGCTTCTTCGACGGACTTGCGCGCATGTTCCAGTTCCGCCGCCGATGCCGACGTGCTCTGCAGCGCCGCCAACGCCTGCTCGCGATCCGCCAACGCCGATTGCAGCCGCCGCGCGTCTGCCTCCGCCTTCTGGCGCGCTTCCGCCTGCCGCGCCGCTTCCTGCCGCGCATCGGCCAAGCTCGCCTGCTGCGCGGTCAGTTCCTTGCGCAGATCCGCCTGTTGCACTTCCAGCCGCGTGCGCTCCGCCTTGGCCTTGGCCGCGTCCTGTGCCCGACCTTCGCGCTGCGCCTTGTGTTCGGCCTCGCGCGCGAACGTCATCGCCGCCTGCAGCTTGGCCTCGCGCGCCTGTACGGACTTGCGCAAGCCCGCGATCTCTTCTTCGCGATCGTGCAGCTGCGTCGACACCTGGTCCGCCAGCTTCTTCTGCCGCGCTTCCTGCTCCCGCGCCGACGTCAGCTCGCGATCTTTGCGCGCCGACTCCGCCTTGGTCCGCGCCAACTCCGCCTTGACCTGATCCATCTGCGCCTGCAAGCGCTGCTCGGTCGCCGCCAACTGGCGATCGCGATCCGCCAACTGCACCTGCAACTGCTGCCGGGTCGCCGCAACGCGCGCTTCCGCGTCGTTCAACTTCTTGCGCGCCGCGCCGTCGCCTGCCGCACGCAGCGTCTCCAGCTCCGTCTCGCGCTGGGCCAGCTCCTGCCGCAGCGTCTCCGCCTGATGCTCTGCCTGCCGCCGCGCGGTCGCGTTCTTGTCCGCCTCCTGCCGCGCACTCGCCAGATCGCGTTCGCGGGACGCCAGGTCCTTGCGCAGCGCCGACTGTTCTTTTTCCAACGCGGTCCGCGCCTTGGCCGCCGCTTCCACTTCCGCCTTCTTGCCGGCTTTCTGCGCCACCGCTTCGCGGGCCTTGGCCTGCGTCAGCTCCGCCGTCAGCGTCGCCTCGCGGGTCTGCAAGTCGGTGCGCATCGCGCCAATTTGCCGCTCGCGCTCGTCCAACAGCCGGGCAACCTGCGCCGCGCGATTGTCCGCCGTCTCTTTGGCCGCCTGCAGCGCTTTCTCGCGTTCCTGCGCGCTCGCCTTGGTCGCCTGCAGCTCCTGTTCGCGCTGCTGAGCGCTGACCTTGGCGGCCTGCAGTTCCTGCTCGCGTGCCTGGGCGTTCTTCTTCGTCGCCTGGAGTTCGTGCTCGCGCTGCTGGGCGCTGACCTTGGCGGCCTGCAGTTCCTGCTCGCGCGCCTGCGCCGTTTCCTTGGCCGCCTGGAGCTGGTGTTCGCGCTGCTGCGCGGTCTCACGCGCGTCCCGCGTCTCCTGCTTCGCCGCGGCCAGATCGCCGCGCAGGCTTTCCATCTGCTTGTGCATCTGCGCCAGTTCGCCGGTCACCTGCTTTTGCAGCGCCGCCATTTTCTGGTCGCGTTCCGCCAGCTGCGACTGCAGTTGCGTGCGCGCCGCCTGCACTTGCGCTTCCGCCTCCGCCAGCTTCTTCTGGTCAGCCGTCGACTTGCCCTGTTGCAGGCTCCGCAGCGCCTGCTCGCGATTGGCCAGCTCCGCGCGCAGCCGTTCCGCTTCCTGTTCCGCCTGGGCGCGGCCCTGCTGGTTGTCCGCGGCATCGTGGCGCGCCTGCACCAGCTCTTTCTCGCGCACCGCCAACTCGCCGGTCAGCGCACTCTGGCGCTTTTCCAGTTCCGTCCGCTCGCGCGCCGCCTGCTCGGCTTCCGTCTGCCGACCGGCCTTCGCCGCCGCCGCTTCACGTTCCTTGGCCGCAGCCAGCTCCGTCGTCAGCAGCGACTCGCGTTCCTTCAGCGCCAGCTTGACGCCCTCGATCTCGCGCTCGCGCTCGGTCAGCAGCCGCGCCACTTCCGTCGCCCGTGCGTCCGCTTCCTTCTTCTGGCGCGCCAGATCCGCCGTCTCCGCCCGGCTCTTGGACAGCTCGACCGTCCGCGCCGCCAGCTCCTGCTCCGCGCGCACCGCCCGCTGCTCCGCCTCACGCCATTTGCGCTCTGCCAGCTCGCGTTCCGCATCGGCCTTCGCCGCGCGTTCCAGCGCCGTCTGCGTCTGCTTCAACTGATCGCGCGCCTGACCAAGCTCCTGCTTGAGTTGCGCCGCCTGCGCCTTGGAAGCCACATCGGACCGCGCCAACGCGCCCTGCAGCTCAGCGTCCTTGCCGGCCAGCACTTTCTTCAAGTGCGCGACTTCTTCCGCCTGCGCCGTGCGCCGCGATCCCGCGATGTCCCGCGCGTCCGTCCGCAGCTGTTCCGCCTGCTTGCGCGCACGCTCAAGCTCTGCCTGCAAACCGGCGATCCGCGCGTCATCCTTGCGCTGCGTGTCCCGCTGCAACTCCGTGATTTTCTGGCGCAGCAGTTCAATCCGCGCTTCTTCCGACTGCCGCTGCGCAATAACCGCCGCCAAGCTCTGGCGTTCCTGATTCAGCTGTTCGCGCAGCTTCTTGGCCGCGTCCTGCTCTTCTTTCAGCCGCTGGTTCGCCGCGTTCAACGCCGCCGCCGACTGGCTGATCTCCGCCTGCTTGGCTTCCAGCGCGGCCTTGTCGCCGGCCTGCTGCTTGAGGGCATCGAGCTCGTCCTGCAGTTTGCGCTGCGCCACCTGGGCGTCGTGCTGCGCCGTCTGCGCGTCTTCCTCGCGCTGCCGCGACTTCCGCAGTTCCGCTGCCAAATCCCGCTCGCGCTGCGCCGCTGTGCGCGCCGCTTCTTCCGCTGCGGCCACCTGCGCGGTCTGCGCCTGGTTCAGCTTGCGATCGCTGCCGTCCACCACGATGACGACGCTATTGCCTTCCGCCCGCACGTGGTACAGCGCGTCCTGCTCAAACGTCACGATCACGCGGCCAAAATTGGCTGCGCCGCGCTTGAACGGCACCGCTTCCACGGAGCGCACCACGCCGTTTTGCACAAAACGCGGCTCGTTGGCCGTCACGTTGGCGCCGACGACGTCGACAATCAGCCGCTGCGGCTTGTCCAGCCGGTAGGTCGTGAACGTCGGAACGGTGCTGCCGTGCACCGTGATGACGGTCGTCTGCGGCGCTTCCTGCACGTCGATGCCCAGCAGGGACACCACCGCTTGCGTCGGGTGCCCAGGCTCGTTTGCCCACGCAGTCGCCATCGGCGCCGGCAGCGCCATCGCGACGACGAGCAATTGGCTAATGGCCCGCGAGAGCGCGGACTTGCGGTCCAGCAACGGCGGGGTCGTCTTTTGCAGCATTGTGATCTTCATCGGCAGTTTACCTCTGGCTCACAGTTCGGGCTTCTTGCCAGCACCTTGAGTCTCGGCGTCGAGTTCTTCCACTGGATTCAGCGGCGGCTTGAGCGACTTGACGACGTCAGGTCCGCCCGGGACAGAAACTTGCAGTTCGTATTGGGTAATCGCCTTGACGACGCCGCCTTCTGAACCGAGGTGATCGCCGCGCATGACGACGAGTTGGTTGCCCTCACCGTCCAGCAGCACCGCTTTGGGCTGAGCAATGCCGGTGACGAGCACGATCAGCGTCAGGGTCGTGAGCTTGACGCGCGTGAACGGCGTGTCCTCCAATTTTTCCTTCGGCTTCTCGACGACTTCGTCCTCCGCCCGCGTCGCGGTTGGCACAGGCTTCTCGACGAACGCGGTGAGATTGGAGCGCATCGGGTTGTGCAAGCCCGTCACTTCGCGCTTGGCGTAGGTTTCAAACAGCGGCTTGATCGGCTTCCATTTGGGATTTTCGCCCAGCACGATCCAGCCATCGATCGACGCGCCGCCTTCCGCCGGCTCAGGCGCGGGCGCCTTGGGCTTGGGCCTCTCATCCGCCGCTGGCTTCTTTTCCGGCGCACTGCCGCCGCACGCTGCCAAAAACGCCAACAACACCAACGCCGCCGTGGAGCGGCGGGCGGCGGGCTGGGGCAAATTGGGCTTCTGCGTCAGGACCATGGGTCTCGTTTGCTCCGGCTACGTGCGCTTGCGGTTGTTGCGGACGGGAATGGCGGTGCCCTGCGGCGCCGGCTTGCCCGTCCACGTGTAGGCGTACGCCGTAAACGTCGCGCGCACCGTCACGAGATCATACACCAACTCCGCTTCCTCAATCGCCTGCAGCAGGCGATCTTCGGGCGTAATCACGGCGCGCTGGGAGGCTTTGCCGTCCGGCTGCGACGCGGCGATCTTCTTCTTGATGACTTCCGCATCCGGCGCCGTCTGCTCGATCGTCAATTCCTTGATGTGCACGACGCGCCGGTCGTTGCCGGCGTAGATCCGCATGAAGCGGATCAGGTCGTTCATCTTGCCGTCCACGACCATGCGGATCGGGATCGCCAGGTACATGTCCTGATTCTGCTCTTTCAGCCGGTCAAAGCGGCGGACCTGCAAGCCCACGTGAACCGCGTCGTTTTGCACCGAGTCGATGAGGTCAGGCACCTCTTCCGAGGCCGGCAGCATCTTCTTGGCTTCCTTGTTCTTCTCGTTCAGCTCGTCGTTCTGTTTGCGCAGCTTGGCCAGCTCTTCCTGACTCGCTTCGGCCTTGAGGTCGGAGAGTTCCTTCTCCGTCTTTTGCAGCGTCGCGCGCGCGGCCGCGGCCCGGCCCAACTGCGGGTCGACCAACAAGAAGTACATGCCCAGACCAATCACGGCCAACACCGCCGCGAGGACGGCGGCTTTTTGGCCAGGCGGCAGTTTCATGAACTGGTCCATGTGCTGCTCCTTATGGGTTTTCGCCGCCAGCGGGGGCGGACGGGGCTGAGGGTGCGGGTGCTGCGCCCGGATCACCCGGGTCGGCGGCGCGATCGGCGGGCGGCGGTTCTACGGCTTCCTGCAAAAGCGGGGCGGTGGCGGGCTTGCGATCCGGCTCGGCTGCGGCGGCTGGCGCTGCGGGCTTCGGCACGATCGGCGGCGGTCCGGCGTCCCGCTCTTCTTTGGTCTCCGGCGCCTGGACATCGACGTCGGTCGGGCCGGCATCGACTTCGCCATTGGCGGCATCCGCGGGCGGGAGCAGCGCGGACTTCAGGACCGTCACGCCATCTTCGGCATCGCCAGCGGCGCTGCCATCGCCTGAAGTCGCGTCGGCATCCCCACCTGCGGCTTGCGGCGGCGGTTCGCCTTCCGCGCCAGCGGGTTTGTACGGCTCGACCAGATAAATCATCGAGCCGCGAATCGTGAATTCGATGTAGGTGACGCCCAGCTGGTTGTCGACCTTGCGCTCTTGCGACACGAGCTTCATCTCGCGGAAATGCGCGCTCGCCTCCAGTCGCCGCGCGACCTCAGCCACGTCGCCGTGATCCACCGCACCGCCAACCAGCGTCACTTCGCCGTCGCGTTCCTTGATCGACGTCAGCCACGCCCGCGCCTTCTCACCTGGCCAATTGACGCGCCAGCCGGCCAATTCCATCTGCTTCAATTCGTCGCCCGGGACTTCAGCTTCCTTGCGCGGCGCGAGGATGAAGGACAAGTACGTCAACGCATTGGCCGGGCCGATCTTCTCAGCGATCAGCTCGTCAAAGATTAGCTTCTCTTTGCCGCTTTCTTCCAGCTTGTGCTTGAGCTCGTCCGCTTCCGTCTTGACCTTCGCGAAGTCGTCGACCTCTTCTCGCAGCTTGCGACCCTTGCTCTCCAGCTTGTTCGCCGTGTCCGCCGCCTGCTGCGACCACTGGAACGCGACCGCGCCTTCAATCACCAGGATCAATAGCGCGAGCAGCAAACCCACGTTGGGAATGCGCGGCAGGGTAAAGCTGCGCTTACCGCCCTTTTGGCCCTTGGCTCTGCCCAGCAGGTTGATCCGGATCATCAGCAGCACGCTTGCGCTTCTCCGTTACCGATCATCGGGTTTACGCAAGGCCAGCCCCATCGCCACAGAGGCGAGCGGAGCCATGCGCTGCAAAAGTGCGGTATCGAACTTCTTGGGATCGATCACCACGTTGTTGAACGGGTTGAGCGCCCGCACGTGCGTGCCGAGGCGCCGCTCCATGCCTTCGATCAGGCCGGATTGCAGCGCCGCGCCACCACACAGGTACACGGCGCTGATGTCGGCGTTGATCGCCGTCGCGGCAAAGAAGTCGAGGGACCGCTGGATCTCGGCAATCAGCACTTCTGACACGCGGCCCGAGATCCGCTGCACTTCGCGCAGCACGCCGGACATGGACAGCGTCGTTTCCGACGTCGTCTTCATGTGCTCCGCTTCTTCCCAGGGCACCGCGAATTGCTTGGAGATCTCTTCCGTCAGCAGGTTGCCGCCCACCGTGATGTCACGGGTGAACGACGTCATGCCGCCCGACACCACGTTGATGTTGATCGTCGACGCGCCGACGTTGATGAGCGCGACGGTCTGATCCATCGGAATCGGAAAGTTCAGCTCAAATGCGTTGTAGAGCGCAAAAGCATCCACATCCACAAGCACGGGCTCCAGCTTGGCGGCGCGGACGACTTCGCACATCTCTTCGATCACGGCTTTCTTCGCCGCGACCAGCAGCACGTCCATCTGCGCCTGACCGGCGTGCGGATCGATGATCTGGAAATCGACGTTCACGTCTTTGATATCAAACGGAATATACTGCTCGGCTTCCCACTGGATCGAGTCTTCCAGCTCCGCCAGCGTCATCTCCGGCAGCGAAATCTTCTTGATGATCACGGAGTGGCCGGAGAGCGAAACGGCGACCTGTTTGTGCTTGATCTTGTTCAGCGCAAACAGTTCCTGAATGCGCTGGACCAGTTGCGGGGCGTTGAGGATCTGGCCGTCGCGGATCGTGTCCGGCGGCAACATGATCGTGTCAAACGCCAGCAACTGGACGCCCTTCTTGGTCTCCTGGACATGGGCAACCTTGATCGACGAGGTGCCGATATCAAGGCCGACTGCGTTCTTGACCGCCATGCGGGAGGGTCTCCAAGGCCGTTTCCAACTGCAATGCCGCAAAATGCGACACTGCGCCAGTTATCGCCAAGGCTAGGCGGCCTCATCCAACAGGTCAAGAAAGTGTTGAGCGGGCGCGCCGATGCGTAACTCGCGTTTCCGCGCCGCTTTGGCTATCGTGATCGGTCGTGGCGCGGGCGCAGATCGACCCGCTGAGGCAGGCAATGGACACTCGGACGAACGGGCAGAAGCAGGGGCAGGCAGGCGTCAAACCGGAGGCCATCGTGCTGGCGGCGCATTCCACGGCGGAGATCGCCGCGCTTGCGGAGCGCTATCTGACACCGAACTACCGGAATGCACCGATCGTTTTCGTCAACGGCGAGGGTCCGTGGGGGATCACGCAAGACGGCGAACGTCTCCTGGACTTCTCCGCCGGCGTGGCGGTGAACGGCTTGGGACACAACCATCCCGACCTCGTCGCCGCGCTGCAGGATCAGGTGCAGAAGCTGATTCACCAGTCGAACTACTGGCACAACGCGCATGCCGCGCCGCTGGCGGAGGATCTCTGCCGGGAGTTCCAGCGCGCCACGGGCCAGCCGGCGCGGGCGTTCTTCTGCAATTCTGGCGCGGAAGGCACGGAGGCGACCGTGAAGATGGCGCGCCGCTACCACGCCAAGGTGCTGGGCAAGCCGCGGCCGGGCGTCATCACGGTGCACGGCAGTTTCCACGGGCGGACGTACGCGGCGATGACGGCGACTGCGCAGCCGAAGTACCAGGAAGGCTTTGAGCCGCTCGTGCCGGGTTTCCGCTACGGCGAGTTTGGCGACCTGGCGAGCATCGCGGCGCTCATTGACGACACCGTCGGCGCGGTGCTGATCGAGGTGGTGCAGGGTGAAGGCGGCGTGGCAGTGCCGCCTCCGGGCTTCTTCAAGGGGCTGCGGCAGTTGTGCGACGATCACGGCATCCTGCTGTGTCTGGATGAAGTGCAGACGGGCCTCGGCCGCACGGGCACGTTCTTTGCGTTTGAGCAGGAAGGCATCGTCCCGGACATCATTTGGCTGGCCAAGGCGCTGGGCGGCGGCATTCCGGTCGGCGCGGTTGTTGCGCGTGAACCCGTGGCGATGGCGCTTGTCGCGGGTAGCCACGCGACGACGTTTGGCGCCAACGCGCTGGCGATGCGCGCGGGTCGCACGGTGCTGGCGATTTTTGCCCGCGATGGTCTTGTCGCGCACACCGCGGAAGTGGGCGCGTACCTGCTGCAGGCGCTGCACGCGGCGTTTGACGGCCAGCCGTACACGCTGGACGTGCGCGGTCGCGGGCTGATGTGCGGGGTGGCGATCAACGGCGATCCGAAGAAAGTCGTGGATGCCGCGCGCGATCGCGGACTGCTCCTGTCGGTGGCGGGCACCAACGTGCTGCGCCTGACGCCGCCGCTCATCGTCACGCGCGAGCATTGCGACCTGGCGGTGGCGAAACTGCGCGCGGCGGCCGATTCGGTCCTGTTGCCGAACTAGACCACCGAGGCGAAAAACCTTGACCGGGGAATGCAATCGTCAAGTCTGACGTTGACGTTGGTCGTGGGCTACCCGTAGCATGCCACCTTTCGTGGTCCATGTTCGGACCACTGTCGATCGCGGAGTAAGACAATGCGCAATGTGATGAAGTGGCAGGGAATGGCGATGGCGGGTCTGTGCGTGATGGCTTCTGCCTGCGCGAACACCAGTGGCAGCGGCACGACCGGCGCGGTGACGGACACGACCACCAGCCAGGACACGGGCGCGACGGCGGGTACGGACGCGACGAGCGGCGGCCAGGACACCACGACGGGCGGCGGCACGGACGCGACCACGGCCGGCACCACGACCACCATTTCGCAGATCCAGCAGGATCCCAGCTCCACGGGCTGCACCAATGAAGCCGGCTTCGTTGACGGCGCCAAGGGCATCACGTTGTCGCAGGTCGTCGTTGTCGCGCCGGTCCAGACGTCCACGTCCAAGACCAGCGGCAAGACGTCAGACGCCGTGTGGGTGCAGACCAAGGGCGGCGGCCAATGGTCGGGCATCGAACTCTACGCGTCTTCGCCGGGCCCGCTCACGACCCTCAAGGTCGGCGATGTGATCACGGTCACGGGCGACGTTTCAGAAGCGTTCTGCGTGACTGAGGTCAAGCCGATCGCCGTTACGCCGCAGGGCACGACCGAATTGCCCGTCGCCGTGACGATTGACGTCGATAGCATCGGCGCTTCGCAGCCCGCCGCGACCAACGAGTCGTACGAGAGCGTCCTGATTTCGCTGGAAGGCGTCATCGTGGCTGACCCGGGCGTGCTCGGAACCGATGGCAAGATCCACTACATCGCCGTGGGCAAGACGGACGCGGACAAGTCCATCAACGTCTCGTCCGGCTTTGGCAACTACGTCACGGACAAGAACGGCGCCGCGAACTACACGAAGGGCCAGAAGCTGAACGTGCAGGGCCTCGTCAGCTACTACAAAGGTGCCTACACGGTCACGCCGCTGTCCATCACCGTCGCCAAATAGTTCCAGTCTATTCAGGAGTGAGTCAAATGGAGAAATCCAACGTTCTGGCCCTTGCCGTTGTCGTGGCGATGGGCGGTTTTGTCGTCGGTAGCTGGGATGCCAAGACGCAAGCACACGGGCCCGTGATGCCCGCCGCGGCTGCGCCTGAAGCCGCGCCTGCTGCTGCGCCAACGCCCGCACCTGAGCCCGCGTCCGCGGCACCGACCCCAGCGCCTGCTGCGGTTGCGCCGTCACCCAGTCCGTCGCCTGCGCCCGCTGCGGCCAAGGCCTCGGGCAGTCTGGACAGCCAGACCGATGAAGGCGCCGGCAAGGGCGTAGACGTCGCCAAGATGGGCGTGTCGCCCAAGGACATGAGCAGCCCGTATCTCGGCGCCAAAGACGCCGCGGTCGTGGTCAACGTGTACAGCGACTTCCAGTGCCCGGTGTGCAAGCGGTCGGCCGATCCGATCAAGCAGCTCGCCGCGGATTTTCCGGGCAAGGTCAAGGTCTTCTTCCGCAACAACGCGCTGGAGATGCACGGGCGTTCCAAGCCCGCCGCTCTCGCAGCCTGGGCGGCCAAGAAGCAGGGCAAGTTCTGGCAGTACCACGATAAACTGTTTGAGACCGGCGCGTTGGACGACGCCAGCTTGGAGAACACGGCCAAGGAGCTGGGTCTGAACATGGAACAGTGGAAGAAGGACGTCGCCGACCCGAAGAACGCCGAGCGTCTGGCTGAAGAGTCCAAGTGGGCCGAGACGATGGGCGCGACGGGCACGCCGGGCTTCTTCGTCAACGGCACGCGGCAGGTGGGCTGGGGCAGCTACATGGCGCTCAAGTCCATGGTCCAGCGCGAAGTGGAGAAGGCCGACGAGCAGAAGGGCCAGCCGCTCAAGACCGTGCTCGCCGAGCGCATCAAGGCGACCGCGGCCAAGAACACCAAGGACGACAAGGAAGGCGCGATCGATCCCGAAAAGTGGGCGCAGCTTCTCGCCCACGACTAAGGCGCCACGCCGATTCGCTTAGACCCGCAGCGCGAGCGCAGTCGGCGTCTTGAGCTTGGACTTTACGAGCTCCCGCACGCCGCCCTGCCACGTCAGCTGACCGCCGCTCTCGCCCGCACCCGGGCCCAGATCGACGAGCCAATCGGCCTCTTTCACGATATCCAGCTGATGCTCGATGACGACCAGCGTGTCGCCGCGGTCCACCAGCGCGTGCAACACGCCCAGCAGCTTGCGCACGTCTTCCAGATGCAGCCCCGTCGACGGCTCGTCGAGCACATACAGCGTCTCCGTCCGGCGCTTCTTGGCCAGCTCCAGGATGAGCTTCAGGCGCTGCGCCTCGCCGCCTGACAGCGTGTGGCTGCCTTGGCCCAGCGTGAGGTAGCCGAGGCCCAGCTGCACCGCCAACTCCAGCGGCGCCGCGATCGCCCGCACCGCGGCGAAGTGGTTGGCCGCTTCCGCCATCGACATCGCCAGCACGTCGGCCATGGACGCGCCCTTGTGGCGCACGGCCAGCACGGGCTCCTGATAGCGTCGGCCTTGGCACGCCTCGCACGGCACGAAGACCGTCGGCAGGAAGCTCATTTCCACGCGCACCTGACCCGCGCCGAGGCACGTCTCGCACCGCCCGCCGGCCGTGTTGAAGCTGAACTTGTTGGCGGTCAGCCCGCGCACCTTGGCGTCGGGCAGGTTGGCGAAAAGCGCGCGGAGGTCGTCGAAGATCGCCATGTAGGTCGCTGGACAACTGCGTGGCGTGCGGCCGATCGGGCTCTGGTCCACTTCCACGATGCGGCCAAAGCCGGTCAGGCCATCGATCCCGTCCAGATCCGCGACGAACGCCTGCTCCTGCAGCATCGCGTTGCCCACCGGCACCAGCAGATCCCGCACCAGCGTCGATTTGCCTGACCCTGACACGCCCGTCACCGCGTTGAAGCGGCCGCGGGCGAACTTTGCCGTTACGTTCTGCAGGTTGTTGTGGCGCGCGCCCCGCACCGTGATGAACTGCTCCGCCGCCGCGCGCGGCTCCTTGCGCACGCGCCGCGTGTGCGGATCGCGCAGCGCCTGACCGGTGGGCGAGTCCTTGGCCACCAGCAGTTCCGCCAGCGTGCCCTGGAACACCACCTGTCCGCCGGTATTGCCGCCGCCCGGCCCGAGCTCAATGATGTGGTCCGCGCGGCGAATCGTCTCCTCATCGTGCTCAACGACGAGCAAGCCGTTGCCGCGCGTCACCAGGCCATCCAGCGCATCGAGCACCTTGGCGTTGTCGGCCGGATGCAGGCCGATCGTCGGCTCATCGAGCACGTACAGCACGCCGCGCAGGTTGGAACTCAACTGCGCTGCGAGCCGAATCCGCTGGCTCTCACCGCCGGACAGCGTCGTCGCTGCGCGCCCGAGCGCGAGGTAATCGAGGCCGACGCGCGCAAGAAACGCACAGCGCGCGGCAACTTCTGCGACGATCGGATCGGCGACTTGGGCATCGCGGCGATTCCAGCGCACCGCCTCCAGCCACGTCTGCAGCTTGGCCGGACCCTGGCGCACCGCCACGTCGATCGTCTGGCCCGCGACGAGCACCGAGCGCGCTTCCGGCCGCAACCGGCTGCCCTGGCACGTGTGACACGCTTCCACCAACCGCACCGCGTCTTCGTCCAGCTTCTCGCCGCCATCGGGCAGGCCGGACTTGGCCAGATCGGCCGTCGACTTGCCGTCTTCCTTGTGTTTCTTGCGCTTCTTGGGCTTGTCCGCGACAACCGCAGGTTCAATTCCCGTACCCTGACACGCTTTGCACCAGCCCGCGGCCGACGTGAACGTGAAGAGCCGCGGATCCGGCGCCTCCACGGAGATATCGCAGCGGCCGCAGTGCCGCCGGAGCGACCACGGCACGGCGACTGTCTCCGACGTGCGCGCCATCACGGTGCCGTCGCCCAGACCGAGCGCGATGTCCACGGCTTCCGCGATCCGCGCCGCGCGGTTCGGCATGTCGCCGGGAATGCGGGCGACGACGAAATCGATGTCATGCACCACAAAACGCCGCAGCGGCGGCACGGCCTGGATCGGCACCAGCGCGCCATCGACGTGCAGCCAAGCGTGACTGAACCCGATCGCGCGATCGACGATGCCCTGATGGTGGCCTTTGCGGCCGCGCACGGCCGGCGCCATCACGTAGACCGGCGCCTGACCGAAACGCTCGGTGATCGCGTCCGCCACGTCCGTCGCCGTCTGGCCCGAGACCGCCCCGCCACACTTGGGGCAGAGCTGCGTGCCGCAGCGGGCATACAGCAGGCGCAGGTACGGGTAGATATCGGTCAGCGTCGCAACCGTCGAGCGCGTGCCGCCGCGCGTCGTGCGCTGGGCGATCGCGACGGTCGGCGGCAGGCCCGCGAGGCTCTCAACGTCGGGGCGGCTCGCTGGCGGCAAGTACTGGCGCGCGTACGGCGAGAGGCAATCGAGAAAACGCCGCTGACCTTCCGCGAACACGACGTCGAACGCGAGGCTGGATTTGCCCGAACCCGAGAGACCCGTGACGACCGTAAAGCGGTCGCGCGGCAAATCGAGCGAGATGTTGCGCAGGTTGTGGACGCGCGCGCCGCGCACCGCGACGTGGCCCGGGTCGCGCTGCACATCGAGCAGCAGCGACTCCGCGGTGTCGAGGCCCAAACCCGCCGCGCGTTGGTAGTGGGCGCCCAGCTTGTGCCGCCGCAGATGCGCGGCCGTCGGCGTGTCGCGCTCAGCCAGCCCCGCAGCGTCACCCTGATACAGCACGTGACCGCCCGCCGGCCCGCCATCGGGCCCCAATTCCACGACGTGGTCCGCGGCGGCGATCAGATCCAGATGATGCTCGACAAGCACGACCGTGTTGCCCGCCGCCGTCAGCGCCCGCAGGTTCTTCAGCAGGATCGCCACGTCGTGCAAGTGCAGGCCGGTCGACGGCTCATCCAGCAGGAACAGCGCATTTTTGGTCCGCGCTTGCAGCAGGTGCCACGCGATCTTGACGCGCTGCGATTCGCCGCCGGACAGCGTGGACAGCGGCTGGCCCAGGCGCAGGTAGCCCAGACCGAGCTCCGTCAGCGCCCGCATCGGATTGGCCAGCGTCGCGTCAAAGGCGAATTCCTGGGCGACCTCGGCTGCCGTCATGTTCAGGAAGTCCGCGGCGCTCTTGCCGCGGTGGCGAACTTGCAGGACGTCCGTGCGAAAGCGCTGGCCCTCGCAGGCCTCGCAGGTCATGTGCACGTCGCTCAGGAACTGCATGTCGACGGTCTCGAAGCCGAGGCCTTCGCACACCGCGCACCGGCCGCCTTCGCGGTTGAAGCTGAACGTCGCGGGCGTGTACCCGCGAGCGACCGCCAGCGGTTCCTCGGCCAGCCGGCTGCGGATGGCGTCCCAGACCTTCAGGTAGGTCGCGCAGTTGGCGCGGCTCGCAGCGGCCGGCATCTCCTGATCGACCAGCACGACTTCGCCGATCGGCAGGTCGCAGTCGATGCCCGCGCACGCGCCCGGTTCATCGACCGACTCGCCGCGCTGCCGCAACAACTGCCGGTACAGCACTTCCTCAATCAGCGTCGACTTGCCCGATCCGGACACGCCGCACACCGCGTTGAGCGCGCCTTGCAGCAGGCGGACATCCTCGCCGCGCAGGTTGCGCGCCGTCGGCTCGCGGATCGTCAGCCATTTCTGCTGGCGGATCGCCGCTTTGCGCTTGGACTGCTGGAGGGACGGCGCCTCGTCCAGCACGTCCACTTGGCGCCGGCCGGTCAGGTAATCCGCCGTCAGGCAATCTTTCGCCGTCGCCAGCCCAGCCGCCGGGCCAAAATACTGCAGCGCACCGCCTTCTGAACCCGCGCCCGGACCGAGATCGATGATCGTATCCGCCGCCAGCATCAGCGCCGGATCGTGCTCCACGACCACGACCGTATTGCCCGCCGTGCGCATCCGCTCGAGGATCCGCAGCAGCCGGTCATTGTCGCGCGGATGCAGGCCGACGGACGGCTCGTCGAGCACGTACAGCACCTGACTCATGCCGGTTGCCAGCGCGGCGACAAGTTGCACGCGCTGCAGCTCGCCGCCGGACAGCGTGCGTGCGGCCCGGTCGAGCGAGAGGTAGTGCAGGCCGACCTCGTCCAGAAACTCGATCCGCTGGCGCACTTCCCGCAGCGGTTGCTCCAGCGCGACCTGGGCCATCTCCGCCAAGTGCAGCGTCCGCAGTCGGTCCTGCACGTCGCGCAGCGGCGCGGCGAGCCACTCCGGCAGGCTCCAGCCCTGCAATTTCCATGCGCGCGCCTCCGCCCGGAGCCGCGTGCCCTCACACATGGGACACGGCACGTAGGCGCGGTAGCGGGCGAGCAATACGCGGACGTGCATCTTGTACGTGCGGCTCTCCTGCCACTTGAACCAGCCGCGGATGCCATAGAACTTGCCGGCGCGGACGCTGCCTTTCTCGCCAGCGATAATGGCCGCGCGCTGTTCCTCGGTGAGCGCGATCCACGGCACGTCCATCGGAATTACCATGCGCTCGCAGAAACGCGCGAGATCGCGGCGTTCATCCGTCGTCGATTCGGTGGACCACGGCTTGATGGCGCCTTGCTTCAGCGTCTTGCGGCCATCAGGCACGACGCGGTCGAGGTCGAGATCCGCCAAGCGGCCAAAACCGTTGCACGCCGGGCACGCGCCCACCGCCGAGTTGAAGCTGAAGAGATGGGGCGACGGCGGTTCGATCTCCGTGGCGCACGTGGCGCACCGCAGGCTGCCGGTCGCGCGGAATTGCCAGAACCCCGCGGATGCGCCGATCCGGGCAAACGCGTTCATCTCAAACGCTTCGCCGTCCAGCCAGATCGACACGGCGCCGGACCCGCGGCGCATCGCCTGCTCCAGCGAGTCAAACAGCCGCGAGCGCTCCGCGGCATCCACGACGAGGCGATCCTGCAGCACGTGGACGGGCACGCCGACGCGATCATCGGTCAGGAGGTCAGCCAGCGGTTGCGCGCGACCCGCCTCGAACGCGCGCGTATAGCCCGCGGCGGCCAGGCCAAGCAGGGCGGTCTGGGCGGAAAGTGTCGAGAGAACGGGCAGTTCAAACGTGATGGCGGCCTTGCGCCCCGCAGCATGGGTCAGCAGCGCGTCTGCCAACACGCCGAGCGAAGTCCGCTGCACCGCCGCGCCGCACTTGGGACACTGCGGCGTCGAACCATGGGCGAACAGCATGCGAAAGTGCTCGCCGAGCTCCGTCAGCGTGGCGACCGTGGCCCGCGCGGCGCGGATCGTCCGGCCCTGACGGAGCGCAACAGAAGGAAGGATTCCCTTGATTTCAGCAACATGCGGGCGATCCATGCGCTCGATGAACTGGCGGGCGTAGGACGAAAGGCATTCGACGTAGCGGCGCTGGCCTTCGGCATACAGCGTGTCAAACGCCAGCGAGGACTTGCCCGACCCGGAAACGCCCGTGATGACGATCAGCTGCCCAAGCGGCAGCTCGAGATCGAAGCCGCGCAGGTTGTTCTGGCGAATGCCGCGGAGGGAGATGACAGGAGTGGAGGGCTGCACGGGAAGTCCTGACGGCTGGAGCGGCCGGAATCGGGCCCATAGGATGCCACGGTGGCGGATTCGGTGCGAGTAGAGTTGACGCGGACGGCGCGCCGCGATACGAATCCGCCGCAACGGGGCCGCGCGCTCCGGTGGTGTGGAAAGAATGCGGGAGTAGCTCAATGGTAGAGCGTCAGCTTCCCAAGCTGAATGTTGCGGGTTCGAGTCCCGTTTCCCGCTCCAAATAATCAATAGGGTACGCGACAAACCGACCCAATGCCCCTGCCTGGGTGACAACATTGTGCCGCAGGACTCCCATCCGCGCGCTGCAGCGACGGCGATCGGTGCACCATCGGCGACAAGTGCGCCGCGGGCGTGCGCGTGGCCGGCCAGGGGAACATCTGCGACTGCAAAATCGATGCCGACTGCGCGGTGCAGGGCAGCGCCGACCTGTGCGTGGCCAACCGCGTCTGTAGCGGCGACCAATGCGTCCTCGGAACGCCGCCAGCGCCTTGCCCGCAATCGCCGACGCGGTGCCAGGTCAACGCCTGCGATCCGGCCAGCGGTCAATGCGCGCTCGTTGCCGTCGACGACGGCTCGCCGTGCGTCGACGGCGACCCATGCACGAACGACTTCTGCCTGCCCGCGTTCGGCTGCTACCACCCGTTCAACAGCGCGCCTGTGACCTCGTCGCTGCCCAAGTGTAAAAATCGTTCCGCGCAGTTCGCCGTCCTGTCGCATCGGCGCAATGCAGCGCCATCGCCGCGCATATTCCCCTTGCCGATGCACGCCATCCGCATTGACCAGTTGCCGCGCTATTGGCCGGCGACTAAGCTCGCGCTCGACGCGCCTTTTCGCGGATTTTTTTGACACGGCAAGGGAGACGGCATGGCTCGAGTTCTGATTACCGGGGGATTTGGCACGATTGGCCGCTGGGTCGTCCGCGAAATGCAGGCGCAAAATCACGACGTGACGGTGCTGGAATTGGCCACGCCGCGCAATCGCAAAATAGCCCGCGAGTTCACGTCGATCCGCTTGATTTGGGGCGATTTGCGCGACGTCGCGGCTGTCGCTGACGCGGTGGCAGGGCAGGAGTACGTCGTGCATTTGGCGTGTATTCTCCCACCGCTGGCGGACACGGATCCGGATTTTGCCCAGACCGTGAATGTCGGCGGGACGCAGCACGTCATCGACGCCTGCCGCGCGCAGCCGATGCCGCCGCGACTGATTCATGGGTCGTCGGGGGAGGTCTACGGCGCGACCCGGCACCTGGCGCCGCCACGGACGATTGACGAGGCGCGCATCGCGGTCAATCACTATTCCGCGCACAAAATCGCCGCGGAAGAGCGGGTGCAAGCTTCCGGACTGGACCATGTCATCGTGCGTTTCAGCGCGGTGATCGACATTGCGCTGACCAATTCCCACCCGCTGATGTTCGATTTTCCCGTCGACGTGCGCATGGAGCTCCTGCATGCCGCCGACGCTGCACTCGCCGTGACCAACTGCCTGCGCACCGAGGCGATTTGGGGCCGCGGCGCCATTCTGCCTCTGGCCGGCGGTGAGCGTTGTCGCACGACTTATGGCGATTTTCTGACGCGGATGCTGGAGACGCTGGGCGTGGGCGCGCTGCCCGCGGAGGCCTTCACGCGCGAAGATTACCCGTCCGACTGGCACGACACGCTGGAGTCGCAGACGCTGCTGCAGTACCAGCGCCATTCGCTCGATGATATTTGCGGCCAGGTCGGCGACCTGCTGGGCTGGCGGCGCTGGTTCCTGCCGCTCGCGCGGCCGTTTGTCCGGCGCTCGATCCTCAGCAAATCTGCGCATCTGCGGCAGCGCACCGCTTGACGACTACGGTGTCTTCTTCTGGAACGCCTGGTAAAACGCCCGCGTCAGCTCGCGCATTTTCGGCCCCAGCCACGCGACAAAACCGCGCAGCGCGCGGCCGACCGGCCCGAGCTTGGCCTCGAAGACCGTCTCCAGCGTCTCGATCCCGTCGTAGATATCGACCTGGCGGATGATTTGCGCGTCGTCGTTGAAGGTAATCGCGGACATGCCCGGAAATTCGTAGTAGCTGCCGTCGGGCCGCTTGCCCGGCAGGCGGTTCAGCCAGTGCACGACGACGCGCCCCTCATCGATGACGACCCATTGCACGGGATAGCTCCACTCTTCCAGGCCAATCATCGAGTCGTGCAGCCACTCCGTGATCGCCTTCCGGCCGTGCAGCCAGCCGTAAAACGCGTCGTGATACGTGGCATTCTCCGCGTAAATATGGCCCATTTTCTCCCAATCGCCGCCGGCATACGCGCCTTTGGACAGCAGGTGACGATTGTACGCGGCTTGGGTCTGTTCGCGGGTCAACTTGCCGGCGGGCGGCGCGGGTTCAAAGGTAAAACGCTTCATGGGCCTCTCAGGTTCGAGTCAAAAAGGTGGACGGTTCAGGCGGTGGCGAAGTCGCGGAGATAGCCTCTCGTAATCCAAGCAAACAGCGGCGCCGCGAGCAGGCACGCGCCCAGCGCGAGCGGCAGCGGCAGCACGGCGGCGGTCAGCACGACGACGAACGCGTGCGTTGCCGTGTCCATCAACAGCCCAAATTCCTTGGCGAACCACATCAGCGGCTGCTTCTGGCGGCTGGACAGCGCGGAGCGCAGCAGGAAGTCGTGGGCATACTTGTCGATCGTCGTGTACGAAGCGTGCGTCGCGACGTGCAGGCCGACGGCGATTTGTCCGGCGAGTGAATGCGCCACCTGGGGAAAGGCCACGAACCAGGCGATGAACAGCGCCACTTCCGACCCAAAAAACTGCCAGCGCGTGCCGCCGCGGATGGACGGTTCATACCACAGGCGCAGCAACGGTCCCGCGTGCAGCGCCAGGTAAAGCACGCCGACGACGAAGACTACAAACTGCAGGGGCATGGATTCCAACATGATTTCCTCAACGTCCGTGGTCTGCGGCTAGGCGGGCTGCGGTTCCAGCCGCGGCGTTTGCCCCGGCAGTGCCTGCATGTTCGGGTGTTCGCGCTCGGTGGAGAGCAGCGCGAGACGCGGCAGCGTCGCATCCAGCCCGCGACAGGCGAGAATGGCTGACACCACGGCGTCCTCGTGGCAGCCGATGTCGTGGGTCCAGTCACCGGCAAAGGACACGTGGTGCTGCCCTTGAATCCGCGCCAACTCCTCCTGTGCGTCGTAGTGCCCGGGCGTGATCAGCGGCAAGTGAAAGGTGCTCACGTTGTAACAGTTTTTCGGCTCGCGATCGCTCAGATAGCTCGTGAACACCTCACTGCCGCGGTGCGCGTCGGTCCAGACCGTCAAATTGGCACGATCGCCGTCCGCCATGATGTTGGCGGCTTGCCAGTCGCCGCGGCGGGGCGGCATGAACGACGGGTCGCTGTGGGTCGCCAAGCGCACCGAGTAATACTCGAAGCCCGACAGGACCTTGCGCGCCACGTCCAGGCCCGGCGCCTCGCGGATCAGCGCCTGCGCATCGCGCGCGCCCGTGGCGACGAGGATGTGGTCAAACTCACGCGCGACGCCGTGCTGGTCGTGCACGCGCCAGCCCGTCAGCGTCGGCTCAAACTGTTCAACGGCTGTCCCGGCCAGCACGGTCGTCGTGCGCAGCGTCGCGGCCACGGACTGGATGTACGACGCGGCGCCGTCGCGCACGACGTGCCATTTATAGCGCGCCAGCGAGCTCGGGCGGTGAAACACCAAGTATTTCATCAGCGTGTAAGCGGAAAAATCCGCCATGCGCTCGTAGGGACCGCCCCACGTACCTGCGACGATGGGCGTGAGCAGGTCGCGCACGAAATCCGCATTGAACTTATGCTTCGCGACGAATTCGCCCCAGCTCACGCGGTTGTCGTGGTTGTGAACCATGGGCGTCGCCAAGGCGATTGCGCGATTGAGTTCCAGCAGGTCCCGCACCGTCGCGGGCCGGCTCAGCGTGCGCCACCAGGTGGCGAGCGTCGTCGGCGGCAGGACGAGCGTGCGTCCTTGGCGCCGCTGCGTAAACGACGCCGACATCGGCACAATCCGCGTCGGAACGCCGATCAGCTCCAAAAGCCGCATGTAATTTGGGTACAACACGTCGCTGAACCAAGCGAAGCCGTCGTCCGCGTGGTGCTGCTTGCCGTCCAGTTCAATCGTCGTCGTGTGCGCGTGGCCGCCCAGCTCGGCGTTGCGCTCAAACAGCGTGATGTCGTGCTGGCCGTCCAAAAGCCACGCCGAGGTCATGCCGGCGCCGCCCGATCCGATGATGGCAATCTTCAAATGGAACTCTCCGCTCGGGCCGCCCGCACGACGGCGCTTCAGTCTTTCTCTGCGCCGGCCTCAGTCAAGGTCATGCTCAGGGTTTACACGTGATATCCGAAACTTTCAGGCCGTTTCCAACTCCAACCCCGCCAGATGCAGGCCACCGATTTGCGTGCTCGATTCGGCAGCCGCCCACGTCGCCGCGTCAGATGCCGAATAAAATTGCCGGGCCCACCGCCGGTACGCGCCAATCGGCCCATCGCCTTCCGCCAAGGCCGGTGGTGCAACATACTGTTTCACTTGCCAAATGGGCACATCCTGCGCGACGTCCGAGGCGTATTCGCGGATTGCTGCCTTCAAAATCCAGTCCGTCAGCATGCGCTTGGGAAACATCGCCAGCAGCGGGTGAATGCGCGATGGCTTTTCCAGGTACTGAATGGACATGGCGATATTGAGTTCAACCCGACCACTCTCCGTCGGACGCCCCAGGACGAATTGTCGCGTGCGCATGCCGTATTCGGGCAGCAGGCACTCGACGCGCGCGTAGCCGAGGCCAAACTGGTGAATCACCATTTCCACCCGCGGCGACTCCATGCCCATCGTCGTGCGCGGCCGCTTCATGGCGTAATTCGCGCACAAATACGGGCCATCCACACGCAGCGGCGCGAGGGTTTCGACCGATTCGTAGCCGTGCACGACGGCAAAATGGCCAATATCGACGCTGTTCTCCGCAATGTCCTGAACGTGCGATTTGAGCGCAAACGTGTGCCAGCGCAGCGGCGTCCAGAGTTCGGTCGGCACTTCCGGAATTTCCCAAGTCGGCGCCTGCGCTTCCGGATGCCACCACGCCAGCAACATGCCGTGGCGTTCGATGAAAGTCCACGGCCGGACCTTCGCGCGCGGGGGCGGACGCGTGCCGTAGCCGGTGCGCGTACAATCGCCGTGGCTGTCAAAGCAGAAGCCGTGGAATGGACAGCGGATGCAGTCGTCCTCGACGCGGCCGTGACCGAGATGGCCGCCCAGGTGCGGACACAGCGCGTCCACCATGCCGATCTGCCCGGATTGGCCGCGAAAAATCACGACTTCATGACCGGCGAGGCTGCGCGTCAACACGCTGCCGACGGCGACTTCCGACACGAATGCGATGCAGTACCATCCGGCGGGCGCGCTGGGGAGGCTCGAAGGGCGAACGAACATGAAATCCTTGCGGATGCAGCATCTGGACGCAGGGGCGGCGACGATGATGCGCTCGGTAGATGGGGCGAATGCCCGCAGTCGGACTGCGAAGCGAGAACGTCACGCTTCTACCCGATTGCGGATGGAACGCAATTGGAAACCGCGAAGTTTAAATATTTTCGCAGACCTTCATTTGTATTTCGTTCGGCGCTACAACGACTCCGCCCGCTGCCGGAGCGCCTGGGCGGTGGCCTCGAATCCGCGCTGCACCTTGGCGTGCGCGACCAGCCAGACCAGCGGACTGAGCGGGCCGCCCATCTGCTCCACCGACGTGTACCGCGTCCGCCCATTTGCCAGCGCTGTCACGCGTTGGGTGCGCTGCGTTCGCAGCAACCAGGACGGCAGCAGCAGGGAGGTCCACACCAGCTCTTGATTGGCCACGACGGCGTCGACCCGCTCCGGATCGCGCCGCGGCGGCCGGCCTGGATCAAGGGCGACGTGCAGGTGGATGTGGGCGCCAGGCTCCAGCACGCCGTCAATGCGCGGCATGAAGGGATTCCACTCCGGATACAGCGCAATATCGACGAGCACCGCCCACACGACCTCAAGTGGCGCGGCAATTTCCAGTTCGGTTCTCGCCAGATCGAACACTGTTCAGTCCCTCCAGGCCATCGAGGGCCACAGCCGCGGCAGTGTTTGCGCATTTTGCGGGGGCGGTCAAGCGATGAATGGGCAGATAATCGACTGTGCGCCGCAGCGAGCGCGTCACGGCTCGGGCGTTGACCGAATAAGCTGGAGTACGAAATTCGTCCTGTGGATGAAGGCCGGAGGTCCGGCTTCAGCCCGTTTTTGTGGCACGCGTTCACGGGTGCTACCGTCGGGCACGCGCGTCGCCATGCATCGTCACTTTCCGTGCACGGCGGCTCTGAGCGGCACGTCGGGCTGCCAACACACGTCATCACCTTCTGGTTGCGACGATGGCAATGTGGGCATGGCCGACGCCTGCGTCGCCGACTCGACCTGCTCACATACCAGCGCCGAGGGCGCCTGCGATGATGGAGACGCTTGTACGATCGGCGAAACCTGCGCGTTGGGCTTGTGTGGCGGCGGCACGATCGGGTTTTGCCATCCCGCGGGAGATCGCCTGGCCAAGATCCCGTCGAGTTGGGCGCGACGGTGCGTCCAAACCTTGGCGATGCATCGGCCACTGGTTTGACCTTTTCCAGCCACCGCAGCAACACAGTCCGGCATCCGAGGGCATTGGCGATGGCGAAAGCGCGATATTTTTGGCTCTGGCTCGCGTGCGCGTTGGCGGGCGCGTGTGCGGGTGGCGTTGCCGCTGCCACGGACGCCGGCAACGCGCTCGACGTCGGTGGCTGTCCCGAACCCGCGCCTGCGAGCACGCCCGGGCTATGCCCGCAGTGGAAATGCGATGCGGCGGACGGCCTCTGGGTGCACGCTGAAGTCGAGTGCGAGGACGGAGACCTCTGCGCCTATTCTTCCTGCAGTGAAGGGACCTGCATTTGGCGATGGCAGACGGACTGCTCTGACGGCCACCCATGCACGCCGGATACCTGCGACCCAAAGAAGGGTTGCGTCCCCGACACCCCCAAGTCGGCCGGGTGCGACGACCACGACGTCTGCACAACCGACACTTGCGACCCCACGCTGGGCTGCCGCCATGTCGATATCGGCTACGAACTCTGCAAATCCGATGACCCGTGCACGCTCGGCTTGTGCAAGCCTTCTACCGGCTGCTACTTGGCCCAGAGCGGCAAATGTCCCGCAACGTCCTCATGCAGTCCAAGCGCATGCTACGACGCCAATCCATGCACGAACGATTTCTGTGATGGCAGTCAGAATTGCGCGCACACCGACGCGACGGGCAGTTGCTACCCCATGTCGAATCCGTGCAAGCTCGCTGCGACCTGCGGCTTGGGGACCTGCAACGTGTCGATCCCCACCTGCGACGACGGCGACGCCTGCACGAATGACAGATATATCATGGGCGCGTGCGGCTGCAGCCATGTGCCGCTGCCTGGCTGCACGCCGTCGTGCAAGGTGGACCTCGACTGTCAGGACAGCAACGCGGCGACGATGGACCTGTGCGTCCAAGGCGAGTGCATGCACTCGATTTTACCGGGCGAATGCGCCACGGACGCCTCGTGCGACGACGGCAAAGTCTGCACCGCCGACATCTGTACGCAAATCACCGGCTGGCCCACGGGTCTGTGCCAGCACGAGGCGATCCCGAAGTGCTGCGTGAGCGCTGCGTACGAGTGCCTGCCCGAAGGCGTCTATTCGCTGCAATGCGCGCTGCCGACGTGCATCGATCACGTCTGCGGCCAAGTGCCGCTGGACGATCCCACGTGCTGCCACTCGGACGCCGACTGCGGCCACGACTCGTGCAGCCCGGTTCTCTGTGAGAAGGCCATGGGCATCGGGTCTACGCCCGGAATGTACGTCTGCGTGTACAACGACGACTCCAGCTGCGAGTGCGGCATGGCCGGCGAAACGTGCGATGACAACAACTGCGCGAGCCAGGACTACTGCGTCTACGACCTCAACGCGTGCCACCACTTCTTCCCGCCGCCGGCCTGCAAGTCTGACTCGGGCTGCGATGACAAGAATCCCTGCACGACGGACGTTTGCGGCCAGAACCCAGCCTGCGGGCAGCTGGCGGAGTGCTTGCACGAGGCGGTTGCTGGCTGCAAGTGAGTCCACGCTGGACGCCATGACGTCGTCGGGGGCGCCATGCCGCGGCCGCTGCGCCAGTGGCCGACTCCGAGACCGTGGATGACGCTGCATAGCTGGCGCGCGACACGATGCGCGACGCGCGAACCGGTAGATTTGGGCAGCCACTTCGCACTGCGGGCACCGGTTGGTGGAGCTGGTGTAGGTGCCGACCGGCTGGCAGCGGCTACAGGGGCGCGCGGCCGTTAGGATCGACAGATGGCGCGGAAAGCGGTGTGGCTGGATGCTGCGGTCTGACCCGCGGCGGTCCTTGCGCTGTACGGCATTGAGCCGTACACAAACCGTGGAGGTCACGATGCAGCCAGCCCGCAAATCGCCACGAGTTCCTGCAGCCGCCACGCCGCGTACCGAGCGCTTGGAGGCCAGAATCTCTCCAGATCTGAAAGACTTGTACACGATGGCAGCCACAATGCGCGGCCAGACACTGACGGACTTCGTGGTCTCGACAGTGACGGACGCCGCGCGCCGGATCGTCCGCGAGAGCGAGGTGCTGGAATGGAGCCGCCGCGACCAGCAGGCGTTTGCTGCTGCGCTGACGAACCCACCTGCACCGGCGTCCAAGCTGATGACAGCCGCAGCGTGGCCGCGTGACCAGGCCGGGACCAATGGCTGAGCCTCGCGGGTGTCTTTTTCGCATCGAAGCGTTGGATGTGCGGCATCGCCGCGAGCGCTTCGCCTCGGGCGTCGACGCGCTGGACCGCTACCTGGCGTCGCGGGCGGGGCAGGATACCAAGCGCGGCTTCGCCAGCGTTTTCGTGGCCGTGGAGATCGCGTCCGAGCGTGTCTGCGCCTTCTACACCCTGTCGATGGCGGGCGTAGCGGTGGACCTGCTGCCGGAGCGCCTGCAGCGCAAGATGCCTCGCTACCCGTCGGTTCCGGCGGTGCGACTGGGACGGTTGGCCGTCGCGGTCACCGACAAGGGCCGCGGGCTGGGCAAGTGGTTGCTGATGGATGCGATGACGCGTTCGTTGGCCAGCGAAGTTGCCTGGGCCGCGTTCGTGGTCGACGTGAGGGACGAGACGGCGCGCTCGTTCTATCTGCAGTACAGCTTCCTGGCGCTGGCCGATGACCCGCTGCACCTCTTTCTGCCGCGTGCGACGGTCGACGCTGCCTTTGGGACAGACAGCGGGTCCAAGCGCCCCTGAAGGGTGGACCGAGATTGCATTCCGCTCCAAGCTGACGCCCTGGCCTGAGGTGCTACATCAGGGACTACATTGCCCGTCGGACGGCGTCAGAGGGCGACGACCCGCAACGCTAAGTCAGCTAAATGGTGGGCGGTTTGTGATCGGGAAAGTCTCAAGTCGCTGATTCCCAAATTGAATGTTGCGGATTCTGGGGACTGAGCATCAGTGGAGGCTTCGAATGCTGAACAAACTTCTGGTCGTTCTCGCCCCCGGCGTCTCCGTCGCCCCCTTCGCCTCCGCAAGTGACGGACGCACACGGTCCAGGGCATCGGCCTTCGCCTCGTGCCGGATCCCCGCGTGCCGCTGCGTCATCGGCTCCGCAACCGCCCGCTGACCGCCGCACTCCCGCACCCAGCTGCGTGAGGCCGCCTTCGTGGCTTGACTACGCACGGGCGCGAGCCGGTTGATTCTCGCCGTCCAGATCTCCGTATCCCAATCGAAGCGCTGCGGGCGATCCGCGCCGTTGGACCTGAGAGTTAGCCGCGGCAATCTCTTGGTTGGCTGAGAATTAGCCGGACATGGCGGGATCGCCCGAGCCGTTCATTGCCGCCGTCACGCGTGCTGCGGGCACTGGGGTCGAAGTCGTGACAGACCGGCACGGCTGGGCCGGGGGATTGAGCCGCCGCGGCAAAAGTTGCATCCTTCGCAGCGGTCTTTCTGGAGCACGTAGCCATGACCGACGAACTGCTTGAGGACTACTGGTCCTCGTCCGATTTCCTCTTCATCGATGGCCCGTTCCTCGGCAGAAGCGCCGAATCCGCCATCGTTCGCGCCGCCATGCGCACGCCGGGCACGCTTACCGTGCTGTCCGGACCGCGCGGCATTGGCAAGGCGGCGCTCATCGGCGACGTGCAACTCGGCGACAGCTGGGGGCGCGGCGGCGGTGAGCGCCGGCAGCACAAAGTCGTGCACCTGGAAGGCGGCATCGGCGGTGTCGGCGACAGCGTGCGGCGTTACTTCCAGAAGGAGGAGTTGCCGGCGCCGGCGATCCCGACCTCGGAGAGCTTTGCCCGTGCGTTTGAGGAGCACCTCCAGGACCAGAATGTCGTCGTCGTCGTGACGGACGTCACCCTGGCAGAGTTGCTCGCTGGGCGGGTGCCGATCGTCCGCGGCAAGGCCCGCACTTTTCTGACGACCCGGGATGGTGGGCTGGCGGCCCGGTTGATCGCGCAGGGGCATCGCGATGTGCAGCATCTCGAGATCGGCCCGCTCGCCGACGCGGATCTGGCCAACCTGGATGAACGCAGCGAAGCCGAGCGCGACGGCCCGGTGCCTGAGGCCACGGCGAACCTGATCCACTGCGCGTTGCTGACCGGCGGCTATCCGTGGAGCATTCGCGTGTTGGCGCGGATCACGGAGCCCGACGAGGAAGGCGGCGTTGTGGATATTGCCGGTTTGAGCAGGCGCCTGGTTGCAGCGACCGACAAGTTTGACGCCGACGGTCTGCCGCTGTCCGCGCGCGTGGTTGCCGAGTTCGCAGCCGCGCAGCTGACGCCGTTGGCCCGCCTCGCGCTGGCCTGGTGGGTGGCTTCCGGCTCGCCGCTGACGTCCTGGCGCTGGACGGACGACGACGAGGAGGCCGCGTACGATCTCATCCACGTCTGGGGATTGGCCGAAGACTCAGACGCGGGCCTCCATCCGGCGGTGATCGCTGTCGTGCGCGGCTGGCCTGAGTACCGCGCGGCGATGGCGTCGGCTCCTGCCGTTGATTTGTTGCGGCACCTGCACGAGGCGGATCTCCCCAGATACCGGTTTGCGAACCGCGACTGGCCGTACTTCCATCAGGCGCTGACGGTGCTGCTGGAGCGTGGCCAGTTCGACATCGTGGCGCGCGTGTTGCGGGTCTTCTGGCTCCATTACGCCCGCATCGGCTTGCAGGAATGGCTGGTCGATTGGAGCACGCGCCTGCTGCCGCGGCTGTCGCCCGGTCGCGATACGGCTGGCTTGCGGGCGTGGCTCGGCAAGTCGCACCTAGCGCTGCAGCGGCCGGATCTCGCGCTGGGCCACCTGCGTCGCGCGATTGTCGAGCTGCAGGCGCTGCCGGCGGAGGACCTGGGCTCATCACAGTTTTTCGACGCCAAGCTGGTCGCGCAGGACGGTCGTAGGCGCTTGGTCGTGCTGCCGGTCGAGTTGGACGACCTCGAACCCCTGGATTGCATCGGCTGGGGCAAGTTTGCCGATCTGGAGTGGTCCGCCCAGCAGGCCGATGCGGCGCTGGATTTTGGCTACGACAGCGCCGACCGCTTCCTGCCCAACGAGGACATGCTGACGATCGCCCGCGCCGACTACGCCTTGGCGCAGGCCGAACTGGGCGAGGCCGAGCGCGCCTGGCGGGAGATCTCCCTAATTCTGCAGGATATTCGCCTCATCACCCTGCATGAATGGCGGGCAAGGGCGCTGGAGAACGCGGCGCAGATCGCGGTGGCCGTGAACGAAGACGTGCTCGCGGAGCAGTTGTCGGCCGAAGCTGGCGCCGTGCGATTGCTGCAACGACCGGTGGAGGCTGCGCCGGATGCGGAGGCCGTCGTCGAAACGGCTTCGGGCGTCTGACGCGTCAGGCCGGACTCACTCGCGTCCCGTGCTTCGTTCCTTGACGTGCAGCGCAAAGCGCTTACCCTCTACGTCTGTGCTGATAGAGGGTAAAAATTATGCCACCCCTGTTTCTCCGCCACGAGCCCGCCTTGGTCACGCTGCTGGCCGACGTTGAGCAGACCGCCGAATCGCTGCGGCCTCTGCCGGTCGGCTCGCCAGGTGCAGTGACTGAACGGTCCAAGAGCGGCAACGCCTACTGGTACCGCCAGTTCTACGACGCCGCTGGCCACAAGCGCGACGAATACCTCGGCCCTGTTGGCGATCCTGCCGGCGACGCGCGCCAGGCTGAGACCCTCGACTGGATCGCCGCCGCCCGCGCCTTGGGTGGCAGCGTTCGCGTTCTGCGCCGCGCAGGATTCCCCGCCGTCGATGGCCGTACTGCCGCCACACTGGCCGGTCTCGCCAATGCAGGCATCTTTGCAGCGGGAGCGGTGCTGGTCGGCTCGCACGCGTTCGGGGTGCTCTGCGGCGCGCTGGGACTTCGGGTCGCCCAGTACAAGACCGAGGACGTGGACGTGGCGCGGCCATACCGCCTGCAGGTGTCGGCGGACGTCTCGACGCTGGGTCTGGCTGCACTCCTGGCGCGCACCGGCATCGCGTTCGTGGAAGTGCCGTCCATGGATCCACGCCAGCCCGCGGTGTCGCTCAAGCCGCCGGGGGCGGACCGTCTGCGCGTGGACCTGCTGATGCCCGGCAAGACCTACGGCATCGCGCCCGTCGCCGAGCTGGGCTTCAGCGCGCAGACGTTGCCACAGCTGGATTTCCTGATCGCCCAACCGCAGCGCGGCGTGGTGCTGGGTCCCGACTTGGCGATCCCGGTGCTCGTTCCGTCACCGGAGCGGTTTGTCTGGCACAAAGTCTGGACGTCGATTCAGTCCGACCGCACGCCGGCCGAGGTGGACAAGGACATGGCGCAGGCGCGCGTGTTGCTGGCGGCGCTGGCGGAGCGCGATTCGTCGGCGCTGGAGGCTGCCTTGCGCGAGATGCCGCGCCGCGAGCAGAAGCGGATTCTGGACCGGCTCCGGCTGGATCTGCCGAGTTTTGCAGTGCATCGCGAAGCGCGTGCGTGGCTGGCCGACCTGTGTGGCGAGACACCTTGACCAAGCAACAACAGCCACTGGAATAGCTGTATCGCCGACAAATTAGCATCAGCAGCTAAGATGTTGCCTCTTGCGCTCAACTCCCTCGACGACATCGCCCGCTCTCTGGCGGAACGCATCCGCGCGCGCCGGCTCGCCGTCAACCTGACCCAAGCCGGCCTCGCAACACGCTCCGGCGTGACGTTGGCCAGTCTGAAGCGCTTCGAGCGCACCGTCGCCGTCTCGCTGGAATCGCTCATCCGCTTGGCGCTCGCGTTGGACGTCGCCGCGGACTTCCTGCCGCTGTTCACGGCGCGGCCGGTGCAGTCGCTCGACGCGCTGCAGCGGGTTGCCAGCGTGATGTGACGTGCGTTTTGCACGCCAATCCTCGGCCAACATCCAACAGGCACCGCTTGCTGCCCGCAAGAATCAACCGCTCGTGACACGATTGAAACGATCGTGGCGACGATGCGTTTTTTGGTTTGACGCGCAGCCCGGTCATTTGTACGTTCGCAACGATCGGCGTGCGGACGCGAGCGAAGGGAGCACCGTGAAACAGAACAGCCTTTGGGGCGCCCTGCCAAGCTGGGGCGCCGCTGCCGTGATCACGCTTGTCGCCTGCTTGCCCAGACCAGCCGCAGCCGCGTGCGACGCCAGCCATCCCGCGGAAGGCTGTTGCGCCGGCGAGAAGATCCGCGGCTGCGACATCTACAACAACAACATCGACGACGACTGCGACATCTACGCCGGCTACCGGTGCGGGCACGACATTACGACGTCGAACACGGTAACTTGCAGCAGTCCGTCGATTGTCAATTACACGCCGCGCCAGAACGGCGACAACATTTGGTGCCCCGGCTTTTGCCAGTACGGCTGCTCCGGCAACAGCTGCCCGGGCACGTGCACCAGCGATCAGACGTGCAACAACGGCACGTGCGTGGCCAGGGCGTGCGGGCATCCGGGCTACCTGCTGGCGTACTGGAATGATGGCACCAGCTACAATCCGTCGCCTGGCCCGGCGGACACGGTGGGGCTCGTTTCGCTGGCGTCGACAACCAACCAAAGATATGGCTACGCGGTGCGCGACAACGGCAAGTTGGCGTATTGGGGCAGCGACTACGACACGCCCGGGATTTTCGGCGACGCGCACAACACCTCGATTACAAACGCGGTTCAAGTCGCGCCGGCCGCGCTCCACGTGACGGTTTTGTTGGCGGACGGCACGCTGGTTGCCTGGAATGGTGCCTACGGCTATGCGCCGCCGGGCTATCAGGTCCAGCCGCCATCGAATTTGACGACAGCCGGTGCCAACGTGGTCGCCATTGCAGCCGCCGGCGACGCCACCGGGGCGCTGCGCAGCGACGGCAGTATCGTGCTTTGGGGCGCCGACCTGGCGGGCAAATTCGCGGCGCTGAACGGCAAGACCGGCTTCAAGGGCATCGCGGCCGGCGGCGACCAGAACTTCATCGGCATCAAGACGGACGGCACCATCGTACAGGCGGCGGCGGACGGCACCCAGGGCAACAACACGTTCCTGCCCGCGCCTGCGGGGTTGAGCGGCGTCGTCCAGGCCGCGATTTCGACGTCGCGCGCCATTGCCCTCAAGCAGGACGGCACGGTCGTCACCTGGGGTTCGCAAGCCGTCGGCCCGCCCGGCGATTTGAAGCCGTGCCGCGCCGTCGCCGTGGGAGAATTCGCCTACGCCGACGCGTTCCTGTGCCTCCAGGTCGACGGCACGCTCCGCGTTTGGGGCAGCTACTACAACGTCAACACCGGCAACTGGACCGGCGGCTTTTCAGCCGGGACGATGGCCGGCATCAACTCGTTCAAAGGCGTCAATTTCCTCGACCCGCACGGCGTCGCCGTCATCTCGTGCACCGGCTCCTGCGGCGCGATCCCGCCCGACGGCTGCTGCGACGGCGACAAGGTCCACACGTGCAGCCCGCTCGGCGTCGACCAGGTCAGCACCTGCGCGGCCGGCACCTGCGGTTGGCAGACGAGCGCGACCGACTACGAATGCAGCACCGCCGGCACCCCCGCGCCTGGCTTGACGCCCCTCCAGAGCTGCATTTGCGTGCCCAGCTGCAAGAACACGGACGGCAGCGTCAAGCAGTGCGGCTCGGACGGCTGCGGCGGATCGTGCGACAAGGGCAGCTGCGACGACGGCGATCCCTGCACGATTTCCGACAAATGCAGTGGCGAAGTGTGCCTCGGCGGCGGCGCCTACAACTGCAGCGACGGCGACCTGTGCACCGACGACGCGTGCAGCAACCAAAGCGGCGCGGCCAAGTGCAGCCACACGCCCAACACCGCGCCGTGTGACGACAGCAACGCGTGCACCAGCAACGACGTGTGCAGTTCCGGCAGCTGCGTGGGCGGCTTGGCCATCGACTGCAACGACGGCAACGTGTGCAGCGACGACGCGTGCGACCCGGCCCAAGGATGCGTACACCTGGCTAACAGCGCGACGTGCAGCGACGGCAGCGTGTGCACGATCGGCGACGTGTGCAGCGGTTTGGCATGCCAAGCGGGCGGCGCGGCGCTCGATTGCGCCGATGGCAACGCGTGCACGGTGGACAGCTGCGATGCGACCGCCGGCTGCCGGCACGTCGACGCCGACCCGAGCACCGTCTGCGACGACAACAGCAACTGCACCGCCAGCGACCACTGCAGCGGCGGCAAGTGCGCGGGCACGTCCAACGTCAACTGCGACGACAACAACCCGTGCACCAGCGACAACTGCCTGGACCCGAACACCTGCGCGCCGCATGCCGACATCAACGAAAGCGGCGCATGCAGCGACGGTAACGCGTGCCACGTGGGCGGCAAGTGCATGGCGGGCGCGTGCAGCGGGCTCACGGCGCAGAACTGCGACGACGGCAATCCGTGCACCGACGACGGCTGCGATCCCAAGAGCGGCTGCACGCACGGCAACAACGCGGCGGCCTGCAGCGACAACGATACCTGCACCGCGGGCGACGTGTGCGCGGGCGGATCGTGCATGTCGGGCGCGGTGGTCAATTGCGACGACAAGAACCCGTGCACCGACGACAGCTGCGACAAGGCGCTGGGCTGCCAGCACGTGGCCAACAGCCAGCCGTGCGACGACAAGAGCGTGTGCACCCAGACCGACACCTGCGCGGCTGGCCTGTGCGTGGGCGGCAACCTGAAGAGCTGCGACGACGGCCAGCTGTGCACCAACGACACGTGCAACGCGCTTCTCGGCTGCCAGCATGCGAGCAACACCGCGCCGTGCGACGACGGCAACGCCTGCACCAAGGGCGACAAATGCTGGCAGGGCGCGTGCGTCGGCGGGGCCACCCCCAGTTGCAACGACGGCAACAGCTGCACCGACGACAGCTGCGACGCGCAAAACGGCTGCGCGTACAAGGCCAACGCGGTCGTGTGCAGCGACGGCAATCCGTGCACCTTGGGCGACTCATGCTCGCTGGGCAGCTGCAAACCAGGGGCCACTGGGCTCAACTGCGACGACGGCAATCCGTGCACGACCGACGCGTGCATCGCCGGCAAGGGCTGCACCAACACCAACAACAGCCTGGCGTGCGACGACGGCCAGCTGTGCACCGTGAGCGACACCTGCGCCGGCGGCAAGTGCGTTGGCGCGGCCAAGCCCTGCAGCGACGGCAACAAGTGCACCGACGACCTGTGCGACAACGCCAAGGGCTGCTGGTTCCCGAACAACACCGCGCCGTGCGACGACGGCAACGTCTGCACCAGCGGCGACACGTGCGCGGGCGGCAAGTGCCAGACCGGCGCGCCCAACACGGCGGCGTGCGACGACGGCAACCTGTGCACGCTGAGTGATACTTGCAGCGGCGGCACGTGCATCGGCGGCGCGACCAAGCCGTGCGACGACGGCAATCCGTGCACGGCCGACTACTGCTCGCCCACCGGCGCCGGACCGAGCGGCTGCTACCACGGCAGCTGGGAAAAAACCGGCGCGAGCTGCGATGACAACAACGCGTGCACGGTCAACGACGGCTGCAAAGGCGGCGCCTGCGCTGGTGTAAGTGCGTGCTTGAGCGGCAATTGCCAGTTGGTTGGCGGCGCGCCGACGTGCCCGTGTCCGGCCGGCTACAAGTCCATCCCGTACGACAACAGCGCGGTCAATTACTGCTGCCACCCCGACTGCAGCAACAAGAGCTGTGGCCCGGACGGCTGCGGCGGTGTGTGCCCCAACACGTGCACGGACCAGGAAAACTGCAGCTTCGACACGGATTACCACTGCATGCCCAAGACCGCCTGCTACGGCAAGGCGCCCGTCGGCGCGGGCTGCTGCGTGGGCGATACGCTGTCGCGCTGCTTTGCCCCGAAGGCGCTCTACAGCTGGGACTGCGCGGCGCAAGGCAAGCACTGCGGCTGGAACTCGGGCGACTACCAGTACGAATGCACCACTGAAGGCGCGACCGACCCCAGCGGCGCCCACCCGTTCCTCTGCCCCGGCGCCACCTGCACGCCCAACTGCAGCGGCAAGAACTGCGGCCCGGACGGCTGCGGCGGCACTTGCGGCACCTGCCAGAGTGAGTGGGTCTGCGACTACAGCGCGGGCAAATGCACCCACCCGTGCGACGGCGTAGTGCCTCTGCAGGGCTGCGTCGCGGGCCAATTGAACGGCGCGGACGTGGTCGAGTCCTGCCCTGACATGTACGCCAAGGCCAGCGCGGTCGGCCAGAGCGTGTGCGACCCGCAATTCCCCGCCGCGTGGGATCCCAAGTCCAAGCACATCCTGTGCAGCGCCGGCTACCCCATTCCGGCCGGCGTCACCAAGGCGTGCCCGGTCCAGGCGTGCAGCTGCGGCATCGGCGTGTTCCACCACAACTGCGGCGACAACGGCTGCGGCGGCTCTTGCGGCACGTGCAGCGGCGCGGACGTCTGCCACGACGGCAACTGCTGCACGCCCAACTGCACCGGCAAGGTCTGCGGCGACGACGGTTGCGGCGGCTCCTGCGGCTCCTGTCCCACCGGCAAGCAGTGCATGGCCAGCGGCAACTGCGCGGTCCCCGAGTGCGCCGACATGTACGCGCCCACGGGCCAGTGCTACGGCACGCCGGCCAACACCGCGTTCAAGAATTCCGTTTCGTACTGCACGCAAAATGCGAAGGTTTCGACCGTCTGCCCCGCCGGTTCGTCCATGTGCTTGAACGGAAGCCTCAGCACGTGCATGTTCTCCGAGAGCAGCTTCAAGTGGCTCAACGGCGGCCTGAGCTGGACGTCGTTTGCCAGCAACTCCTGCGCCGCCCGCATCAGCGAGTTCCAGTGCGCCAAGACCGCGACCGGCTCCGTCTGCGAATGCGACCCGGGATGCGTGCAGGAAGGCAACTGCTGCCCCGACTACGCGGCGGTGTGCGGGGCCAAGCACAATCCGCAGCAGTGCGGCGACGGCACGTGCGCCAGCGACCGGGGCGAAACGTGCGAGACGTGCAAGGCGGACTGCGGCGCTTGCACGGCGACGACCAAGCCGGAAGGCCCGTGGGCGATGCCGTATCCGGCGTACATCGAGTCGCAAGGCAACCCAGATGCGCGGGCGGTGCGTGCGATTCGGCCGCTGGACGACGTTCGGCCGCAAGTGCCGCCGCTGCCGCTCGAGGGCCTGGTGGCGTACGTGCCGGGGCTGGATGCCGCGCAGACGGCGCCTGGGGCGCAGGTCAAGGTGCAAGCGGCCAAGGCGGGCGGCGCGGCGACAGCGCTCAAGACGGGCGGCGTGCAAGGCGACGCGATTTCGTTCAGCAACGCGGCGGACCAGAGCAATGGCGGCGTCGTGAGCATGATTCCGGACGTGCTGCTGCCCCATGCGGCGAGCTACGCCACGCACCAGCCGGGCGGCGTGACGATCGCGGGCTGGGTACGGACGGCGACGGGTTCGCAGGCGCACCCGAACGTGCTCGGGGCCGCGCGCTACCCGGGCACGACCGGCGCGACCAAGTGCACCTGGAGCCGGCCGCAGGAAGCCGCCGCGCCCATCTCGTGCGGCAGCGGCAAGATCGTGGCCATCCAGGCGTATTACGGCGAGGTGAGCAAGTCCCGCTTTCCGCCCTACACGAACGGCGACCAGAGCCTGTCATCGGCGTCCTGTGACCTGCTGCCGCAGCTGGAGCCGACCCACAAGTGCGAGGACGCGGCGGTGCAGGCGCTGGCGGAGAAGGCGTGCCTCGGCAAGGCGTCGTGCTGGGTCGATCCGTGGCCGGAAGCGCTGGATCCGTGCTCGAGCGCGCCGCATAAGCCGATGAAGTCGACGCTGCTGCTGCGCGCGGTGTGCGATGCCGCGACGCCGAATGCGGGCGCGACGCTGGCGGTGGAAGCGGCAAGCGATGGCGGCCGGCTGCGCTTTGACGCCCCGGGGCTGCCGGCGCTGGTCAGCCAGGGCGAGTTCCCGCAGCACGCCTGGACGCACGTGGCGCTCGTGTTTTCGCCGCACAAGGGCTCGCAGGACGGCACGGTGACGCTGTTTGTCAACGGCAGTCCGCAAGCGCAGCTGGAAGGCTACGGCTTTCCGCGCTTTTACCAGTGGGATTGGGGTGTTGGCCACGTCGCGGGCGCGGAGGCCGGCTGGGACGGTTTCCTGGATCCGGGCGTCAGCACGCAGACGCCGAACCTGACGGGCCATTTCGACCTGGACAACGCGGTGCTGTACGACCGGCCGCTGCAAACGGCGCAGCTGGTGAGCCTCGTCAGCCAGCCAAACGTGGGGACGGTGCGGGTGTGGCCGGCGTTGGATGCGCCGCGCGTGGCCAAGCTGGGCCTGTGGGCAAATGGGGGCACGCCGGCGACGACGGCCGTCAAGCTGGATCAGCTGGTGGATCCGACGACGGGCGCCGGGCTTGCCGCGGACTTCCAGGCGCTCACCGTGCCAGGCGGCCAGTTCCAGGCGCCCGCGGAAGGCAGCGACTTGACCGGCTTGCAGAATTTCGCCGTGGGTTCGTGGATCCGCGCCAGCAGCCTCAGCGCCGGCAGCACCTTGTGGCAGTTCACCCAGGGCTCGACCACGCGGTTGAAGCTCAGCGTCGACACCACCTGCAGCGGCAGCGGCATCAAGGCGGAAACGGCCAGCGGCACGGTGACTTCCACTACGTGCGCGCACGCGCTGCAGGCCAACGCGTGGGCGTTCGTCGCGTACGTCCAGTCCGGCAGCACTGGCAGCGTGTTCATCGACGGCGCGAAGCTCGGCTCCGCCACGGTCGGCGCACCGCTCTTTGACTCCAGCGGCACGGGCGCGCGCAAGTTCAGCACCGGCGCCGGGGTGGACCTCGGCTGGAGCGCCTTGTACAGCCGGGCCTTGACGGCGGACGAACTGACCGCGCAGGCAAGCCAGGGACCCGCCGTGTGGCTCGACGGCTCGTACTTCCAGCCCACGGGCGCAGCAACCGCCAAGCTCCGCGATTTCGCCCTCTTCCGCAACGTCGGCACCAGCGCGGTCACCGGCGTCGCGCGGGCCTACGCGAACGGGTCCCAGGTCACCGGCAGCAGCCAGCTCAGCGCGGCGACCGTCATCGTGCCACGCACCGGCCGCTTCCACGCCGGCGTCGTCAACGGCACTGTCAGTTCGGGCACGACCTCCTACACGTGGGTCGGCACGGTCTCGGTGGACCCCAAGATCGACAAGACCTACCCGCTCTTCCGGCGCGGCGACGGGACGTACACCGACGACCGGGTGACGCTCGTCTGCACCAAGCTCACGTTGCAGGACGGCACGGGCGTCGGCTGCCACGTCGACGGCGCGATCCAGTTCACGTACAGCGGGACCGCGCTGCATACGCACGTGTCGTCGGAGACGTTCTCGCTGGTTTCGGGCGTCCCGCAACCGGTGCGGCTGGCGGTGGCGCTCACTGGCGACACGTTCGCGGCGGCGCTGTCCGTCGCGCCGTCGTCAAATGCCGCGGCGTTCCAGCTCGGTTTGGGCACGGACACGTTGACGGACCACGCGTCGCACCTGCTGCACATGACCAACCTGGGGCCGCAGACGGAGGCGATGGCGCCGCTGCTCTTGACCACGCCGTGGGATGGCATCCTGCTCGACGGCGCCACGAGCGACGCTTGGCTGGACATGCGGCTGTACGCGCGGGCGCTGGGCGACGCGGAACTGCGGGAAGTGGCGGCGGTCGGCTGTGCGGCGGACGCATGCGACGATCGGCTGCGGACGTGCACGCTGGCCGGACTCGGCGCCGGCGTAAGCTTCATGGCCCCGGCCGGCCTCGCCACCTGCACCGGCTGCCAGAGCACGGCGTTTGAAGTCAACGCCACGTGCCTGCCCAAGGGCGGCTTCCGGGAAGCCTGCTCGTACGCCGACGACTGCGTAAGCGGCCTGTGCGTGCACGGTCACTGCCGCTCCACCAGCGCCGATGCGGACTGCGCCGCCGGCTGCCTGAAGTTGGGCCACGCCTGCCAGGCCATGACGAGCGGCGGCTACGAATGCGGCCCCGCCTGCCTGACCGACTTCACCGCCGGCGTGTACGCGGCCGACCCGATCTCCGGCGAACAGGTCCTCGCGTGCGCGTGGCATCCGGCCAAGGACACCCTGGATCGCTGCAGCGCGCACGAGGACTGCGGCTCCGGCGTGTGCTCCGACCAGACGTCCGCCGCGTACAACGTCACCAACACGGACACCAAGCTCACGGCGCCCGTTTATTCGAACAGCGGCGGCTACGGCGTGAGCACCGGCACCACCGGCCCGCTCGAAACCTGCACCAGCGCGGACCAGTGCGCCAAGGTCAGCCACACGTCCATCACGGAAAAAGTGTGCGCCGCCGAGACCAACGCCGCATGCGCCGCGCAGCTGATGCAATCGCGCGTCGTGCACACGACATCGTGGGACGGCACGAGCAAGGACGGCTACGTGTGCGAGGGCTGCCTGAGCGACACCTACCAGGGCGACGCTGGCGATCCCAACAACGGCAAACCGCTCTACGTCCAGGGCTGGTCGCTGCTGGCGCCGGACGCGTGCCGCAAGGTGTACGAAAACTACTTCGCGCTTTTGAACAACGGCGTGGTCACGGTCGGGTCGAGCAGCTACCACAGCAATTCCGACGGCTGGGAGGATTCGACCCGGCTGGCGAACATGGGCGACATTTTGGCCCATCCGCCGGAGCTTTCGCGGCTGCGCAAGCTGGTGCTGAACGATGGCAATCCGACCAGCGCGGTGACGCCGGCGATTCTGTCGCAGCTGGAGCAGGCGGGCGTTGGGCGGCTGCTCCTGGACCCGAACCTCAAGCCGTGGGCGTACGACTACGGGTTTTATCCCACGGCCTTCAACGGCTATTTGGAAACCTCCCTGCGGCCGGCGCAGAACCGGCTCGGCGACTGCGCGCGCAAATCCTACGATTTCACCAACTACGAAGGCTGGCCCGGCGGCCACGTGACCAAGACGCCGTACTACGACCGCGACGTGAACCGGCCGGTGTGCCTGGAAAACAAGTTCCCCAACGGCGCGACCTGCCCGCCCGCCAGCACGGTCAAGACGTACACGCGAGCCAACTCCGGGCTTTTCTGCGCCAGCGGCTTCTGCGCGGTGGACGGCAAGGACTGCGAGGAAGGCTACGCGGTCTATGAGGAAACCCACGGCGGTCAGCGCAACGACGGCAAGTCCGGCGGCGGCGGCAATGATCTCGGCCAGATCGCGCTCGTGCAGGACAACGGCTCGACGTTCCGCTTCGACAAGGTCGACGAAACGACCGTCACGCTGGAGTCGGGCACGACCGACCACCGGCACATTTACCTGGAAGGCCACAGCAAGAACAGCGTCAACATCTTTGGCTGGGTGGCGGACGTGCTGGACCTGCAAGTGTCGGCGATTGAAGTGCCGGGCGCGGCGGACGACGGCGACAAGGCCCAGGTGGCGCAGGAATTCCTGATTTGCGGCGTGCAGCCCCCGAGCCTGCCCGCGCTGCCCAAGTCTTCGTGCGGCGCGGCGCAGTTCGAGAACGGCGAGTACAAGGCGCCGACGTGCCACATGACCAAGGAGCCAATTGGCGTGTCGGTTTCGCACACGGCCAAGAAGCACAAGAACGGCACGACGAAGGAGTCCGAGTCGGGCATCGAAGTCACCGGCGGCGACCTGGTGCCGACGATCACTTTCCACGTGCCGCTGCCGCTGCAGGAATGTCCGGAGGAGGAAGGCTTCCACGCCGTGTTCGGCCGCGTGTGCTTCTCCAAGCAGACGACGGTCGGGCCGGTGCCGTTCAAGGTGGAGGCGGAAATCAAGCCGGAGGCCACGGTCGAGCTGGGCGTAGAGCTGGATTCGGAGACGTTCGAGCCGGCCGCGAAGATCAAGCCCGCGGTCGCCCTGACGCTGGAAGTCAAAGGCGGCGTCGGCGGTGAAATCGGGCCGGTGGAGATCTTCGCGGGCTTGAAGGGCGTCATCACCATCATCGAAGCCGCGCTGCCGGTGACGTTCGGTTTTGAATTTGAGCAGGTGACCGATGCAAGCAACAATGAAATCACGGATCTGTGGATCGTCTCCAAGGTCGTCAAGGTCAACTTCGAGCTGACATTCCTCAAGCTGGCGCTCAGCGTGTTCTTCGAAGTCGGCGTCGGGCCGTTCAAGGTGGAGCTGGAATACAGCTTCTTCGAGTTCGAGGGTATCGAGCTGTCGTGGGACCTCGGCGACCTGGCGGCGGAGCAGTACAAAGTGGACTTCCAGTGGGATCCCTATTCGACGTCGACCACCTCGGGTCACGGAGGTACGCCATGAAGCGGTGGCAAATAGCGACGGCGGCGCTCGTTGTAACCGGCGTCCTGGGTGCGGTGTGGTACTGGCAGAACGCCGCCGCGCGCACGGAAGTGACGGTCGACGCCGCGGCGAAAGTGCCCCACCCAGCGGCGGCGACGGCTGCGGGCAAGGCTCAGCCTGACGCTCAGGGCACGGGCGGTGATGCGTACGCCCTCGACTACAGCTTTGAGATGACGGCGCCGTTTGCCAACGCTGCGGATCAGACGCTGCACCTGCACGTGACGGGCACGCTGGAGCTGGGCGCCGCGCAGCCCGACGCGGACGGGGCGTGGCAGCCGGCGCGTCTGGTGGCCGGGCATGTCGAACAGGACGCCGTGGCCGCACGCGTGCTGGACTGGTCGCTGCCGGGCGTGGAGGCGGAGCTGGCGCGGCCGTTTGCGTTCCACCTGCAAAAAGACGGCCGGGTCGATGCGGTGCGCTGCGATCCGACTCTGGCTTTTGCCACCCGCTCGACACTGGCGGGCGCCGCTTGGGCCATCCAACACGTGCATCCAGCCACCGCGGCGGCGACGTGGCAGCTGGAGGAGCGCGACGCCAATGGCACCTATCAGGCGAAGTACCGTCAGGCGGCGGCGGGCGTGGTCGAAAAAACCTGGCAAATTGGCCAGAACGGCGACGATCCGGCGCGGCTGGCGCAGGTCTCGAACGGCAGCGCGCGGTATGCCGTGAACGCGCATGGCCTGGAAACCATGACGTGGGCGCTCTCGGGCACGGCCGCGACCGGTTCGCTGGATCCGGCCAAGTACAAGCCGTTTGCCCTCAAGATTGGCCTCACGCGCACGGGCGCGGTGGACGCAGCGTGGGCCGCGACGATCCGCCCGGAGGCGCTGCAGCCGTTCACGTCCGCGAGCGCGAAAGTCCGGCAGCGTCTGGAAGCGCCGACGCGGCCGCTGGATACGGTCCTGGCCGACGTGGCGCAGAAGGCCGAGCACCTGGATCCGTCCGGTCACGTGACGCTGCGGGACGAATTGACGCGCGCGGTGCGCCAGGATGCGGATGGTCCGGCGAAGTTGGCGGCGCAGTTGCGGCAGGATGCTGCACCGGGCGAGGCGCGCAGGCTCGCGGTCGAGGCGCTGATTGGCGCGCGGACGGAACCGGCGCAGGAGATGGCGGCGCAGCTGATGGCGGACGAGACGCTCGCGCAGCCCGTGCGGCAGGAACTGCTGGCGGCGGCGGCGTTCATGTCGAGCCCGACGGTCGCGTTTGTCACGTCGCTGGAGAAGCTCGCGTACAACCCGCGCGCGTCGACGGTCAGCGCGGATGCGGCCACGACGCTGGGGGCTGCCGTCGCCTTTCTGGCCGAAAAGAACCCGCAGGCGGCCCGACCGGTCCTGGAGCGCCTGATCGCCAACGCTGGACCGGTGCTCGGGCGTCCGACCGCCAAACACGCGCAGCCCTTGGCCGTGCGCATGGCCTGGCTGGCAGGCCTCGGCAATACCGGCGACGCGGCGACGCTGTCGCTGATTCTGCAGGCGCTGGGCGACAAGGACGAGTTCGTGCGCGGCGCGGCGGCGCTGGCTTTGCGGCGACAGGACCCCGCAGCGGTGGCGACGCCGCTCATCGATCGAATGGCGATTGAAACGTCGGCCCACACGCGGGCGCGGCTGGTCGACGCGGCGCGCTTCCTGGGCCCGGACAAGCTGGGCGAGCTGGTGGAAAAGGCGCTGCGCTACGACCGCAGCGAGCACGTGCGGCTGGCGGCGGCCTACGCGATGACAGTGTGGTCGACTGCGGCGCCGGGGCTGCGCAAGACGTTGGTGGACGCGCTCAAGCACGAGAAGTCGCCCAAGGTCGCGGCGGCGCTGCAGCATGACATCAACCAGGGCCAGGTCGATCCGGGGGTCGCGGTCAAATCCGTGCACATGGGCGGAGCGGGGGCGACACCATGATGCGCTTTGTATGGGCGTTGGCGATTCTGTGCGCGGCATGCGGCCACACGGCGAGCACTTCGTGCGGCGCGGGCGCCATCGAGGTGGACGGCCAGTGCGTGCCCGACCCGAACGCGCTGGCGTGTGGCGCGGGCACGGTCGCGGATGGCGGCGTGTGCTATCCGGCAAACGGCGGTCCAGACGCAACTGCGGACGAAGTGGGCGGGCTCGACGCGTCGGACTCCGGTGAAGTGGCAGACGCCTTGGTGGGCGACATTCCGTGCCAGCCCAACTGCGCCGGAAAGCAATGCGGCGACGACGGCTGTGGCGGGACTTGCGGGGCATGCGCATCGGCCGCGGCACCCATCTGCAACTCGATCGGCGTGTGCGTCGCTTCCTGCACTGCGGAATGCACCGGCAAGACCTGCGGCGACGACGGCTGCGGCGGCGTGTGCGGCATGTGCGGCACGGACAGCGGCTGCAGCAGCATTGGCCAGTGCGTACCTAAAGCCTGGACCTGCAACGCGCTCTATTTTGGCGCCGGCGACGCGTGCGACTGTGCGTGCGGCGGCTATGACCCCGACTGCAAGGACCCCGAGGCGCCGCTGGCCGGCTGCGGCTCGCTGCAAAAATGCGACGCGGCAGGCAAATGCGTCGACAAGAACCCGGCCGGCTGGACCTGCGCGCCCACGAGCTACGACGCGCTGGACGGCTGCGACTGCGGCTGCGGCGTGCCCGATCCGGACTGCGCGGTGGCAACTTTGCCCGTCATTGGCTGCAAGACCGGCGAAGCCTGCAGCACCGCAGGCGCATGCGTGGCGTGCGTTCCCGCGTGCAATGGCAAGAATTGTGGCCCCGACGGCTGCGGCGGCTCGTGCGGTTCCTGCGGCGAGGGCGCCGTCTGCGACGCGGGCACGTGCGCCGACCCCTGCAAGCCCACGCCCATCGCCTGCAAATACGCGACCTGCGGCGACGACGGCTGCGGCGGATCCTGTGGCACATGCGCGGCCGGCAAGACGTGCGACGGCGGCACGTGTGTTGTCGTCGGCCTGCCGGAAGCGCCGACCTCGTGCGTGGGCCACTGCGGCAGCACCGCGCTTTCCGGCTGCTCCTGCGCGCCAAAATGCGTCGCCAACGGCACCTGCTGCGACGACTACAGCGCTGTGTGCACCTGCAAGCCGGACTGCACCGGCAAGGCGTGCGGCCCCAACGGCTGCGGCGGCACGTGCGGCACCTGCGGCGGCAACGCGCCTTGGTGCGACGCGACCGGCCAGTGCAGCGCGACGTGCACCAAACAGTGCACCGGCAAAGCGTGTGGCGACGACGGCTGCGGCGGCACGTGCGGCCAGTGCGGCGCGGACAGCGTGTGCTCGACCTACAGCCAATGCGTGCCCACCGCGTGGCAATGCCCCATCCCGTACTTCGCCGACGGCATCGCGTGCGACTGCGGCTGCGGCGCGCCCGATCCCGACTGCGCCATTGCCAAGGTCCTGACGTTTGGCTGCCCCACCTCGACCACCGCATGCGATGCCACGACCGGCTTGTGCAAATCCACGTTCTGTAAGTCCGACACGACGTGCGGCAGTCAAGCGTGCGTGGGCCTGTATGCCACCGGCGGCGGCGGGTACGGCGGAGTCTGTGGCGCGCAAACCAGCGGCGGCAAGAACATGGGCCAACTCTGCGCCTCCGCGGGCGAATGCAAAAGCAGCGTGTGCTTGGGCGGCCTGTGCCGGCAATTCTGCCAGACCGACGGCGAGTGCCCCGGCCAGTTGAAGTGCCTCGCGCTGCCCGTCACCGGCCCGGCGAACGCGGTCGTGGGCTTGACCGGAGTGTGCGAGGCTGTGAATGGCTCCGGCGGCGCGTGCACCAAGCAGGCGGACTGCACCGCGTTTGGCGAATCGTGCCAAGCCTTCGCCGACGCCAAGACCTTCCAGCCGCGCTACCTGTGTGCCATCGGCAGCAAGACGTCCGGGGCCAAGTGCGGCCTGCAAGCGTGCGGCGCGGGCCAGTTCTGCGTCGCGGATAGCGCGGGCAAGCACTGCGGCGCCGCGTGTCCAGGCGGGAGCAGCGACTGCACGAGCGGAACCTGCGGCACGACGACGTTCAACAACGCCGGGACGAACGCGCCCGCCGACGATCCGAAGGTGCCTGTATGCGTGCAGCCGTGAAGCAAGTTGGATGGGTGCTGCTGGCTCTGCTTGCGGCGTGCGGCGGCGGCAAGAGCGGACCTGAATGCGGACCGGGCACGGCGCTGCACGATGGCCAGTGCGTGCCGATCGCCGCGGGAATCGACGCCTGCGGGCCGGGGACGGCGCTGGACGGCTCCACGTGCGTGCCGGAAGGGGAGCCTGATGCGGGTGCAACGGACGTCGGACCTGACGCGCAAGTCGATGCGGCCGGCGATGCAACGGCTGTGACGTGTTCGCCGGCGTGCGGCAAGGGCCAATACTGCGATGAACTGGGCGCGTGCCAAACCAACCCGCTGCCCGCCAGCTGGACTTGCGCCAAGGCGGTCTGGGCGGACGGCGCGACCTGCGACTGCGGCTGCGGTGCCTTCGACCCCGACTGCGCCAACGCCACCTGGCCCGTAAGCGGCTGCCCCGGCGCCAAGGCCTGCCAGGACGACGGCAAGTGCCCCGCCTGCACCCCCGCCTGCACCGGCAAGTCCTGCGGCGACGACGGGTGCGGCGGCTCGTGCGGCGCGTGCCTCGATCCCGCCAAGCCAGTGTGCAGCGGCGGCCAGTGCAGCGCGTGCGTCCCCAACTGCAGCGACAAGTCCTGCGGCGACGACGGGTGCGGCGGCTCGTGCGGCGCGTGCGCCACCGGCAAAATGTGCGCGGCGGGCGCGTGCGTCTTTCCGCCGCCCAGCCTGTCGTGCGTCGGCCATTGCGGCGGCGAGCCCGGCGGCGGCTGTTCCTGCACGGCCGCGTGCCAAGCCAAAGGCAACTGCTGCGTGGACGTCGGCGTCTGCGGCTGCCTCCCCAACTGCGCCGGCAAGGACTGCGGCGACGACGGCTGCGGCGGCACCTGCGGCATCTGTCCCGGCGGCTCGACATGCGTGGCGTCGATCTGCGCCGTTGGCGAATGCACGGACGCCACGTGCTCCGGCAACGGCACCTGCGCCGGCTTGGGCTGCGCGTGCCAGCCCGGTTACGCTGGCAAGTTCTGCGACCAGTGCGCCGCCGGCTACGTGAACTATCCGGACTGCGTGACGGCCTGCGCGAGCGTCCTGGAATGCAACGACGGCAATCCGTGCACCGCGGACGCATGCAGCGCCAAGTCCGGCTGCACGCACTTGCCCACGGACGCCACCTGCACCGACGGCAGCGCCTGCACCAGCGGCGACGCGTGCGTCCTGGGCGCTTGCGAACCGACATTGACCACCGGCTGCGACGACGCCGACCCGTGCACTGCCGACGCGTGCGACCCGGCCGTCGGCTGCAGCCATTTGCCCGGCGGCATCACAGCGTGCGACGACGGCAACGCATGCACCGGCAACGACAGCTGCGCCAATGGCTCGTGCGCGGGCTCGCCCGTGGGCTGCGACGACGGGAACGTGTGCAGCGCGGACAGTTGCGATGCCGGCAGTGGCTGCGTCCATCTGGGCACCGGCGCGACCTGCACCGACGGCGACGCGTGCTCGCTCGGCGGCGTGTGCAACGGCATAACCTGCACCAGCGTCGGGGCGAAATCGTGCGACGACGGCAACGGCTGCACCTTGGACGTGTGCGACGGCGGGCAGGGCGCATGCGTCCACACGCCCGCGAGCGCCACGACGGCCTGCGACGACGACGACCTCTGCACCAGCGGCGAGATGTGCGACGGCAACGGCCAGTGCGGCGGCGGGGCCAAGATCTGCGCCATGCCAACGGTCGGTGGGCTCGTCGGGCACTACAGCGCCGCGCAGCCGAGTTCGCTCAACCTCGACGCGGCGCAGCACGTCGTCGCGTGGCAGGATCAGGGCGGCGCGGGGCGGACGTTGACGGCCATCGATGTGCAGCAGGCGCCGCAGCTCGTGCCGGCGGGAATTCACGGCCGGCGCGCGCTGCTTCTGACCGGCGCGGGACTTGCCAGCGAGGCGTACGCGGATTCCGGCGCGGTCAGCCTGTTTGCGGTCGTGTGCACGCCAGCAAGCGGCAGCAGCAATTTCGTCGGTCATGGCGGCACCTGGGCGCTGGCAAGTGCCCCGACGGCCCTTGCGTTCCAGGGCGGCGGCGGCAGCATCCAGGGCGCAGCTTCTGGGGACTCGTGCTACGTCGTTGCGGCGCGCGTGGGCCCGGGCGGCGGCGATCTGCTGTTGGCAACCGGTACGTCCAGCCTTGCCACTGACCTGAGCCTCGTCCCGACGGCCACGACCGCAGCGCTAGCCATCGGCGACGGCGGCGGCCTGATCGGCGAACTGCTCGTGTATGACGGCAAAGTGGCCGACGCTGACCGCGACGCGCTGGTCAATTACCTGCGCACCGCGTGGGGTTTCGAGCCGCCGCAGCCGGACTTTGTCTGGTACGAAGCAGGGGACACGCCCACGGTGCAGACCGACGACGCCGGCAACGTCAGCCAGTGGAAAGACAAAAGCATGCTGAATCGGCACGCGCTCCTCGGTGCGGCGACGGCGCCCGTGTGGTACGCGAACGGAACTTCCAATGGCCGGCCGGCGCTGCGCTTTGACGGCGCCAACGTGCTCTTGCAAACGGCGGCGATTCCGGGCGTGGTGCAATTGACCGCGTTTGTCGTGTGCGAGCTTGATGCCCCGGCGGCGGCTGGCAGCGTGTTCGCGCAAGGGCAGGACAGTCATTTCGCGCTGCGCAAGGACGAGTCGGCCGCGACGCCGGCGTTGGCGTGGAGCGTGGGACAGGATCCGGCGGTGGCGTCGGCGTCCTACACGGCTGGGAAGTGGGCGGTGTACGTCGCGGTGCAGGACGGCACCAGCGCGCTGCTCGGGAATGGCAGCCTCACCGCGACGGGCCAGTCCAGCGCAGCGATTCCGGCGGCGTCCGAGGTCCTCACCCTCGGCAACGCCAAGGCCGGCGGCGCATCGATGGGTGGCTTCCTCGCGGAAATTCGCGCTTACGCCGAGACGCTCGCGCCCATCGACCGCGCGTTCGTGCAAGGTCTGCTGCGCACGAAATACGGCCTTTAGGCGCACGCGCGACGTCGCCGGTCAGGGCGCGACGAGGGCGAGCTCTCCGCTTCAGCCAGCGAAAGTCGCCGCGTTGTCCTGCACGACGCAGCAGTTGCGGCTTTGGCCGCTGGCAAGGCCACGTTGGATACTGAAGTCGAGCTCGCTGCTTGCAGCCGTCAGCACGATGGTCTGCATGACCCCGTTGCCGCTTCGCGAATGCCACGCGAGCGGCTGCGTTCATGGGTGCCCGGCGACCAGCGCCAATTTCACCGCCGTATCCGCGCTCACCAGTTGGACATGCGCGGGCAAGAGCTTGGCCATCGCCAGGAACGAGTTGTCCAGATTGAGCCCGCCATCGCTGGTCATGTACACCCACGTGACGGTGCCTTTGGGGTAGCCGCCCAGTTCCTCCGCCATTTTGTCCGGACCCAGAAAGAACGGGTCGGCGTTGTTGTTGACGCCCCGCCACTCGCGCGGCCGGAAGACCACGACTTTGCTGCCATCCTTGCCGACAATGACCTCAAAAAACCGGGTGTCAGGCCACCAATCAAACGCTGGAAACATGTAGGGCACGTTGACGGGAAATACGCCGTGGATGGCGCCATTGGCCGTGGCGTATTTGGGCAGGAAATGATCTTCGGCGTCGTGCCAGCTGTCCGTCCAGTCCCAATGCACGGTGCCGGTGACGCCGAGGATGCGCGCGTCCTGCTCCGTCGCCGCCACAAACCGGTCCTGATCGCCTTCCGCCAACGACGACGGGTAGGCGTACAAGTGGCCGCTGGGCGGCAGGGTGAAGTAGTCCTTGCCGGTCTGGTGGCTCTCCCGGTAATACCAGTCGAGCAGGTCGGGTGCGAGGTGCGCAAGGTGCGGTGAGATGGTCCAAGTCAGCGGCGGACACGCGTTGTTCCCCGCCTGGCATTCGGTCAGCCGCTGGCGAAACCAGTCGTGCCGCGTGGTCATCATGTACTGGACGTTGTCGCCATCGCCCACTACAAACGCGACATAGGTCTTGCCCGGGTCGTACTGGATTGCTTCCAGGTCGTTTTGCTTGACCTCGTTCGCGTCAACAATTGGCGCCCTGCGGGTCGAGAAAAAGGACAAGTTACCCGTCTCGCTGGCGATCGCGCCCATGTTGCGAGAATCCAGGCACTTCGTCTGCGCCTCGTACAGGTCGCCGCCCGCGACGTTCCACGAGCTGTTGTAGCCGTACACGCCGAGCGGCGTTGGCCAGTGACCCGCGTTGACGATGCTGCTGAGCAGCTCCTTTTCGGGGTTGCCGTCGACGCATCCGTTGACCAGAAACACGACGAACAGCTTCTGCGCGAACACGAAATCGACAAGGACTGGCCGCATGTCTCGCGTCAGCTTGGGGTGCGCCGGATCGCTCGCAGGGTCTTCATAGCCCGGGTTGAGCATCGCCAGCCCGGTGGTCTGCTGGACATAGTTCTCAAAGACGTATTTCGTCGCGAGATACGGCGTGTTCTTGTCCTTCAATCCCTCAATCGCGTCGAACGCCACGTTGCCGCACGTGGCCGTCAAGCCAGCGTCCAGCGGCACGGCATCCAGCGCCGCCGCGACCGTCAGGATACTTGGCATCAACTCGTGCTGGGTCTTGTAGTCATAGCGCACACAGGCCGGAAATGCCGCGACGCACGTATTCAGGAAATCCGGCGCGCTCACGATGGCGTCCGGCTTGAGGCTCAACTCGTCCAGCCATGCTGGGTCGTGCGGATCCATTTGGATGTAGACGGACCCGGCAGCCCTGCGGTTGTGCAGCCCCGCGCACGCCTGGACGGCCAACTGGAACGGCGCCGGCGCCTGCGGATCGATCTGGACGACCGTGAGCTGGCTGGCTTGGCCCGGCGCGTCTTGCTTGGTGCAAGCCGGGAGCGTCAGCGCGCACAGCGAAAGCGCAATCCAGACACGCAGCATCAGAGGGTTCAGAACTCCAGCCACCAGTACCTCCGCAGTTGCCACCCGACTCGCACGCCTCTGGAGGTGCGCTGGGGCCACGTGCCGAACTTTCCGCACGCATCCAAGCTCCGCGGAATTCCAGACTTTCCCGAACCGCGAGGCCTATCCAGCATGCCGCGTCCAACGCGCCCGTCAAGGCCCGGGATGGCGTGAGATTGCCGTGTTTGCGCGCAAAGTTCGCAGTTGCGTTGGCGTTTGCCTAGCCCCGACGAGGATTTGCCGGGTGCGCTTGCACAAGCGGAACATGAACTTTACGCTGTCCAAGGGGCTGCTTGCTCCCGTCAGCGAGCGACGCCTCCATGAACTTTTTCTCCCGCTTTCGACCGCTCCCCGTCATCGCTGCACTGCTGGCAACCGCGCTGCCCGCCGTTGCTGCGCTCGCCGCCGACGCCGACAAGACAGGCCTGGAGCTCAGCGTCGGTGCCGCTTGGCACCAGTGGACCCCACGCGACGAACTGGGCCAGTCGTGGGATGGTCACTCGCTGGTCAGCGGCATGGGGCCGGTGTTGCGCGTCGGGTACCGCGTCCTGCCTTGGCTCGGATTCGAGGCGGAAGGCGTTCTCCTGCCAACCAAGGGCCGAGACGATGGGATCTCCGTTCTCGCCGCCGGTGTGCGTGGCCACGCCGTGGCGTTCTGGAATCTCGGCGACTGGCAGCCGTTCGCGCTCATCGGCGCCGGCTCCAGCATTGCCGCACCCGCCGCTGGCAGCCGAATCTACACCGATCAGGACACGATTAGCGACGTCGGCATTGGCCTGCAATACGCCCTCACACGCGCCTGGAGCGTCCGCGCCGACTTGCGCGGGTTGTTCCTGCCCGCGATAACTGACGGGGGTTCACGCTTCACCGCTGAAATGGAAGGACAATTGAGCATCGGCTGGCGGCCCCTGGCGGGTGGCCCGCGGACCGAGGAGCCAAACAGCGCGCCTGTGTCGTTGGACACCGACAACGACGGCATTCTGGACGACGACGATGTCTGTCCATACGAAGCCGAGACCGTCAACGGCGTACGCGATACTGACGGGTGCCCGGAACTGGAGAGCGAGGTTCCTGCGGCGTCGGGCTCCTCGCCGCGCGCGCCTTCCCAGGACTCGGCCAGTCTTGGCGCGCTACCGGAGCCGGAGCGGCTGACCGATCCAGATGGCGACGGCCTGTTTGGCGACGAAGACCAGTGCCCGAACGCCGCCGAAGACAAGGACGGCTTTGCCGATGGCGACGGTTGCCCTGACCCCGACAACGACGGGGATGGCGTTCCGGACGCGGCAGACAAATGTCCGCTCGCCGCGGAAACCGCCAATGGTTATGAGGACGGTGACGGGTGCCCGGACGAAGTTCCGGCGCAGCTCGCCAAGTTCACCGGCCGTATTGCGGGCATCAACTTCCAGCCGAACAAGGACGTCATCGCCAAGTCGTCGGACAAAGTGCTGCTCGGCGCCGCCAAGGTGCTGCAGGAGGCGCCGTCGGTCCGGCTGCGCATTGAGGGCCACACGGACGCCAGCGGTGACCCCGTAAAGAACACGGAGTTGTCGCAGCGGCGCGCCGAGGCTGTGCGCAAATGGCTGATCGCCAAGGGTATTGACGCCACACGTCTGGAAGCCAAAGGGTACGGTCCGAGTGCGCCGGTTGCCGACAACGCCAGCGCCGCGGGCCGCGCGCAGAATCGCCGCGTTGAGTTTCACCTGATTCAGGACAATGCAACGCCAGACGCAGAGGGGAAAAGCAAATGATTGCAACAAGCATGGTTCGAGTGGCAATTCTCGTGGGCGTCATGGCGGGCGGCGTCGCGCCAGCCGTCGCCGATCCGGCTTGTCGCGTGAGCATCGATGAGGGCGCGATCCGCGTCGATCCGCCGTTGCCGATGGACGCGGCAGCACTCAACGCCATGGGGCCGTGCCTGGACGAACTCGCGCGGGCGATTGCCGCTGACCGGGACCTGCGCTCGCTCATCGTGAACGTCCGGCAGTCCGATGCAGCGCGCCTGGCTGGGGATTCGACCAAGCTGGCGGAGGCCGTGCGTACAGCCCTGGTCACGCGCGGCGTGGCGATGGAGCGGACCTCTGTCGTCGCAACCGCGCTCCGTGCCGGCGATACGCCCGGGGTGACGCTCCTGCGCACAGCGCGCCGCGCGCCCCGTCCCGTGGCCAGTATTCTCGCGCTCACGGGTATCGTGCAAGTCGGCGACGCGGATGCGGAAAGCCCGCTCGCGCAAGTCGGCCAAGCGCTCGTCGCCGGCAAGGTCGTCCGCACGCCGGTTGGCGGGGCTGCGCGCCTGCTGCTCGCCGATGGCAGCTTCATCTGGGTCGGCCAGTCGACAGCCGTCCGCCTGGGGGCCCTCTACTTGAATGCCGATTCCAAGCGCGTCGTGAAGCTCGAGTTGATGCATGGCGAAGTGCAGACTGAAGCCATGCACCAGGGTGTCGGCTCGGTCTTTGACATCGTGACGCGGACCGCGGTCGCCGGTGTGCGCGGTACGCGCTTTCGCGTGGCGACAACCGATGGCCGGGTGACCCGCGTCGAGACGGTCAAAGGCAAGGTTGAACTGGGCGCACCGAAGGGCAAGGTGGACGTCCCAGCCGGGCAAGGATCGCAGGTCGATGAGTCCGGTCTGCCAGAGGCGCCGCGCGCCCTCCTCGCGGCACCCAAGATTGCCGGGCCGACCCACGGCACGGTTGCCGCTGACACCGCGTTGGTCTGGGCCGACGTCCCGGGCGCCGCAAGCTACCGGCTCGAGTTGGCCAAGGACGCTGAGTTCTCCAGCGCCGTCCAGCAAACAAACGTCACGTCGACCAGCGCGTCGATCGCGGCGTTGGACCGCTCGCACCGGTGGTTCTGGCGCGTCACTGCCGTTGATGCCGGCGGCTTCGTCGGCATGCCATCCAAGGTCTACGCGTTTGCGTTGGGCGCCACGCCGTGACCTTCCGGAGTTGGCGCGGGCTGCCTGCGCGCGTACGGCGCATGACTGCGCTCGCCGTTGGCGCGGCCGTCGTACTTGGCGCGTGGTCACAGCCATGGGCGCTCGATGAGTGGACCCATGACGTCCTGACCCGCGCGGCGTTGGCCAACTATCCGGCGAGCGGCAAGACAGCGGTCCTTGTCGTCGACGACGCCAGCCTGACTTCGCTGGACCTGCACATGCCGTTGCCGCGCTCCGTGTGGGCGCAAGCCCTGCGCATCGTCGGCCAACACAAGCCGGCTGCCGTGGCGTTCGACGTCCTGTTTGACCAGCCGGAAGCCCAGCCGGCAGCAGACTTGGCGCGAGTGCTGCTGGACGCCGCTGATGACGCGACCGTCACGGGCGCCGGGGCCGAAGTCGTCCTTGGCAAGCTGCGTGCGGCGAGCGGGGAAGATGGCGACCGCGCCTTGGTCGAAGCCGCGTCTGCCATCCCCGTGGTGCTGGGTGCCGCGGCGATCCAGTCCCGTCGCCTCCTCCCGGGGCGGTCGCTTCCGGACTGCATCAAACCGCTCGACGCTGCCGTCCCGGCTTCTGCGCTCGTGCACAGCGGCGACGACGCGGCTGCGGCCATACCCGCGCTGCAATCGGTCGCGGCTCAGTGCGGGACGCTCAATGTTTGGCCGGACGCGGACGGCGTCAACCGGCGCTATCCGCTCGCTGTCGGGATGCTCGGCCACGCGGTGCCGAGCCTCGCCGTTGCTGCCCTGCTGGCCGCTGGACTGGTGCGACCGCCAGCGTTGGCGTCCGCATTGGCGCGCGACCGCGGTCAGCCGCGCTTGACCTATGCCGATCTTGGCCAAGTGCCGCGCATTCGCCTGAGCGACCTGCTCAACCCGGCGACGTCGCCCCAGGCGCTTGACGACGCCATTGCCGGTCGGGTGCTGCTTGTCGGCTTCGCCGCGATTGCGTCCGGCGATCTGGTGACCACGCCAATCGACACGTTGGTTCCCGGCTACGAACTGCATTTGCAGGCCATGGAGGCGCTGCTTGCTGGACGGGTGACGCAGAGCGCCGACTTGCCGCGCTGGCTTGGCGTCCTTGCGGCGCTGCTCCTCGCCTGCCTCCTTGCGTTGGGCGGGGCGCGGTCGCTGCACACATTGCCCCGTCTGTTTGTTGCGGCGGTCGCCTCGGTATCCGGCTGGCTGGGCATCGTGTGTGTCGCCGCGATTGCCCTGCACTGGTTCCTGCCGGTGACGCCGGTCTTGGCGGCAGTCGGCGCGACGACGCTCGGTTGGCTTTGGCAGTGGCGGATGGAGACCGAGGAGGCCCTGCGGCAGGCCGCCGAGCAGCAACGCATCACCGAGATGAAGAGCGAGTTTCTCTCCATGGTCAGCCACGAGCTGCGCACGCCGATGACGTCGATTCGCGGCTCTCTCGGGCTGCTCAAGGGCGGCGTACTCGGGCAATTGCCGGACGCCGTGACCAAACTCATCGGCGTGGCGCAAAGCAACACGGAGCGGCTTGGGCGGCTGGTCGACGACGTGCTCGACCTGCAGAAGATGGACGCAGGGCAGATGGCGCTGCGCCGCGCACCACACGAGCTGCGTCACGTCGTGCAGGAGGCTGTTGACGGCGTCAAAGGCTTCGCGGACCAGTACAAAGTCGCGCTGGAAGTCCGCGGCGAGCCAGTGACGCTGTCGATGGACGCCGACCGCATCATCCAGGTCGTCACCAACTTCGTCTCCAACGCCGTGAAGTTCTCGCCGGAGGGTTCGACGGTGATCCTGACGGTGGACCGGCGCGGCGATGTCGTGCGCGTCGGCGTGCGCGATCGCGGTCCCGGCGTTCCGGAAGAACTGCGCGGCCGCCTGTTTGGCCGTTTTGCCCAAGCGAAAGGCGCGGGCAAGCATCCCAAGGGCACTGGACTGGGACTTGCCATCTCGAAGCAGCTCGTTGAGCTGCACGGCGGCACGGTTGGCTTCGACACCGAACTGGGCGCGGGTACCGAGTTCTGGTTTGAGTTGCCTCTGACTTGAACCGACGGAACGCCACCGACATACTGTCGTGCTGACAGCGCCGAGGGGGAATCATGCCACCAGAACCTGAGAAGACGATCCTTCACGTGCCCGGTCCGGATGGAGAGTCCGTGAGTCCTCGCGGCCCGACCGTCACTGATCGCGAGTCAGCCCCGCGCGAACCATTTGGCCCTGAGCCGAAACTTGGTCAGCTGGTGGCCAACCGCTACTTGCTCGAAAAGCGCTTGGGCGCCGGCGGTTTCGGCGCGGTCTTTGCCGCGGCGGACACCAATGTCGGCAAGTCCGTGGCCATCAAGATCCTGCACGCGGCTTTCGTCGACAACACGGAAGCTGTGAGTCGGTTTCGCCGCGAGGTCGACTGCATCGCGCAGATCCGCCACCCCAACGTCATCGCCGTGACGGATTACGGCGTTGATTCGGTCGCTGGCCACTACCTGGTCATGCCGCTGGTCAAGGGCGGATCCCTCCACGACCTGATGAGCGAGCGGCGACTCGACATGACGGAGCTTCACCTCATCGTCCGGCAAATCCTCGAAGCGCTGGAGGCCGCCCATGACCTCGGCGTGGTCCATCAGGACCTGAAGCCGGAGAACATCATGCTCGTGGAGAGCAGGAAGCGCGCGGGCAGTTCCGACGTGTTGCTGCTCGATTTCGGCATCGCGAAGGTCGCCGATCAGCTGTTGGACAAGTCCAAGCGCGGTGTCCTCGGCACACCTGGCTGGATGAGTCCCGAGCAAATCACCCAGCAGCCCACGGATGCGCGCAGCGACCTCTACAGCTTGGGCGTGCTGCTGTACTGGCTGTTGACAGGCAATGCCCCCATCGCCGCGGACACGCCCGTTGAAATGATGAAGCGCCACGTCATGATGCTGCCCCGGCCGCCTTCAGCGACCGACGGAGGCGCGTGGCTGCCGCCGGCGCTGGATTCGTTGGTCCTCGACTTGCTCGCGAAGGATCCACGCTACCGGCCGCAAACAGCCCAGGACGTGCTGGACCGTTGGCTGGCAGCGCAACCGGAAGCCGTTGAGGCGTGGGCGCTGCGCTTGGTCTGTGGGCACGCTGCGGCGCCCTTGTCGCCGCGGACCGCGGAGAACACGGTGCTGACGCCAGCCGGCCAAGCGGTTGTCGCGCAAGGGTGGTCTGAGATAGGGCCCTCCGGCATGGTCGAGGAAGCGCGCTCCGAGGATGGCGTGCTGATCGTCGACGACGAGGAAGGCATGCGGTTCCTGTTGCGCTCGCTCGTGCAAGCCGTTGGCTGGCCATGCTGGACGGTGGCATCGGTCGATGAGGCCATTGCCTGGATCCAGGAGCGCGGCCATCCCCGGGTGCTCGTGACCGACCTGATGATGCCGCGCGCGACGGCGTTCGACATGCTCAGCGCGCTCGATGTGCTCGGCTACCAAGGCGGCCGCGTCGTGTGCACGTCGGTCTCGTCGGGCCCGGTACGCGAGACGGCCGAGCGCCAAGGTGCGTTCTTCGTCAACAAGGCGACCGAGTTGTACAAGCTGCCAGATATCCTGCAGCAGTTTCGCCCGGCAAACTGAGTAGGTCCCAACGATGCGTGACCCCATCGACCTGCTGCCCGCCGAACGCTTTGATCCGCTGCCACTGGCGCGCCTCGCGCAGATTGGCGGCCCCAATCTGGCGGCGACGTTGGCTGGGATGTTCCTTGGCACCGCTGTGGCGCGCGGGGACGCGATCGCGGCGGCGGCGGCAGCGCAAGATTGGCAGACGTGCAGCCGGCTGGCGCATGCGCTGCGGGCCACGGCGGGCAACGTCGGGGCGCGGCGGGTGCATGATCTGTGCGAGCGCGTGGAGAATGCCGTGACCGACGGCGAGGATGCCGTCGTCGCGGATTTGGCGGCGTTGGCGCCCATTGAGATCGCCGAGGCGTTGAAGACGGTCAACGGCTGGTTGGCGGCGCAAACAGTTGCGCAACCGCGGTGACGAGGAGGGAAGATGACCTGCGTGTTGTTGGTGGATGATGAACCGGACATCCAGTTGATCGGCCAGACCACCCTGGAGTTGCTCGGCGGGTACGATGTGCTCGTCGCCGGGACCGGTGCGGAGGCGCTGGCGCTGGCGGCGGAGAATGGCGTCGACGCCGTGCTGCTGGACTACATGCTGCCGGACATGGATGGGCCGGCGGTGTTCAGGGCCTTGCGGCAGTTGCCCGGCCATGGCGCAACGCCGGTGATCTTTGTGACGGGCAAGTCGCGGCCGGAGGAAGTCGCGCAACTGACGGCGCTGGGCGCGGTCGGCGTGATTGGCAAGCCGTTTGACCCGATGACCCTGTGCGCGGATGTGGTGCGGCTTGCCGGGATTGCCTAGGGTGCCCAGCTCGCCGCGCGGCGCGCCAGCGGCCAAAACCGTCAGATTCGCTCGCGCTTCTGTGAACCTGGACGCGGCGCGCCCAAGCGCAACAACTCCTCGGTGAGCGACTGGATGTCTTCCGACTTGTTGACGAAGCCTGCACCGCTGGCGAGGATCTCGGCGCGAATCGCCTTGGATGTCAGGCTGCTGCAAAAGACCACCGGACCGGTGTAGCCGATCTTGCGGATGTTGGTCAGCAGGTCGAGGCCGCGTACGCCGGGCATCAGGACGTCGGCGACGATTCCGTCCGGCCACGCGTTCTGCATCAGGTACTCGATCGCCGCGGGGGCTGAATCAACCGTGACGCAATCCCACCCGCCGACCTGCAGCACTGCGCGCACGAGGTAGCGCATCGCCTCATCGTCGTCGATGACGAGAATTCGCGGCAGGGGACCGGCGAATGCCTGCGCGGCGTTGCCGACCGACATCCCTTCGACCGTTGCCGACTCCGTTTGCCCGGGCGCCGCGGGCGTTGCCTTGGCATCGGCAGGCGGATGGATTGGCTCACGCTCGCCGCCGACGAAGCGCGCCGCCCACGCCTCGCTGGCTGCCGGTTGTACCGCCAACCAGCGCTGCAGGACCTCGCCAACCGACGCCGGGCGCTGTCCCGGATCCTTGGCCAGCATCGCCAGGACGAGGCTGTCGACCGCTGCCGGGACCCATTCGCCATAGCCGACCGTTGACGGCGGGGGCGGCAATTCGTGCAGCTGCTGGCGCAACAACTCGTTGGGATCGTCGGACAGGAAGGGGCCTTTGCCGGACAGGATCTCAAACAGCAGCACGCCGAGGCTATAGACGTCCGTGCGCGCATCGATCTTGCCGCCGGACACCACTTCCGGGGCCATCGACGCCGCCGTGCCGAACACGCATCCACGCGTGGCAAGTTGCGCAGGATCGCCGACATCGAGCCGCATGCTCGCCAGGCCAAAATCCAGCAACTTGACGCTCCATCCCGTCGCCGTCGTCGAATCGCGGGCCAGAAAGACGTTCTCCGACTTGACGTCGCGGTGGATCACCCCAGCTTGGTGGGCGGCATCGAGCGCGCTCACGGTCTGCTTCAGGACCTCGTGGACCTCCGTGATGGTCAGCGCCCCGCGCGCCAGGCGCTGCCAGAGCGACTGGCCCTTGAGCAGCTGCATCACGATGAAGTAGCCGGCGCGCTCGTCGTAGCCAAAATCAAAGACTTCAATGACGTGCGGATTGCGGATTCGCGCGACGGCGCGCACTTCCTGCTTGAAGCGCGCGACGCTGGCCTCGTCGGAACGGCCCGCTTGATGCATCATCTTGACGGCGACTTCCATTGGGATTCTGGTGTGTTGTGCGCGATAGACGGCGCCAAAACCGCCCTTGCCGATGACCTCGTCCAAGCGGTAGCGGTCCTCAATGACGTAGCCAAGCAGGGCGCCATCGCCGCCGTCCAACGCCAGCAACTTCTTGTCGCCTCGCGCGGCAAGCCGGACCACGAGGCGCGCTGCGCCGCAGACAGGGCAATGCTTCATCGGGGGCCCTTCATGGCAGCACTCATGCCGACGGGGCCCTCTATAACGCAAATTCCAGCCGAGCGCGACATTGGCCCTGTCGCTGAATCGCGCCGTCAGTTCGCGGAGCTCCGGCAAATTCCCTGACTGGCGCTGCAGTACTTGTTGTGTTGGGTCTGGTCGCAATCCGCCTGCACCTTGCACTTCTGGCCGGCAAAGCACTTCTTGGTGCACGAGCCGCCGCAGTCCACGTCCGTCTCGTCGCCGCTGAGGATCTTGTCGTGGCAAGTGCTGAAAGCGCAGGTCCCGTTGACGCACTTCTCCGTCAGGCAGCCGGAATCAAACTTGCACGTATCGCCGACGTCGCAGTTGGACATCTCCAGCTTGGGCGTGCAGACCGCGGACAGGCACGTGGCCATGAGTGTGCAGGCGATGCCGTCGTTGCATTGGATGTTGTCCGGCATCGGCGTCGGGGCGCGGGCGCCAGCGGTGCAGAAGTCCTGGGTGCAGGAGTGGCCGTCGTCGCAGTTGGCGTTGATCAGGCTCAGCACCAGCCAGTAGTTCTTGCCCGCAACGACGGGCACGCCAAGATCCGGGAACTTGAACGCGTACGGCCCCGGCTTGGCGCGATCGAGCGTGGGCGCAACGCACGTGTTCGGCAGGCCGTTGGTGGAGATCAGCGCCAGCAGCGCCGCCGTTTCGCTACTTCCCCACCACAAGCACGAAGAAGCTCCCCGGCGTCACGCTCGGCCGCGGCGCCTGACCCGTCGGCGGAGTTGGCAGCGTCTCAAACTGCGCGGCCGGCAGGAATACATGCCCGGTCTTGGGATCCACCGCCAGCGTCCGCGAACCTTTGACGGTCACCACGTCCTCGACGCGCGTGAAAACGCCGTGCTCCGCCTTCAGCACCGTCAGCAGTCCCTCCCGCGCCGAGACGTAGCCAAACCCGCGCGCCGCATCGTAGGCCGCCGCATCCACGCCATCGCCGGTCTTGAAATCCTGCAGCACCTTGCCGGTCTGCGCGTCGATGGCCACCGCCGTGCGGTTGCTGCAACCGACAAGCAGCTTCTTCGCCTCGGGAACCAGCGCCAGGCCAGTCGGCTCCTCGCACGGCGCCAGTGGGTACCGCGCGGCGATCTCCGCCGGCTTGTCCTTGGCCACGCGCAGGACCACCAGCTCGCTCGTGTCCTCGATGTTGACGTAGATGCGCCCGGCGCCATCGCTCACCGCAAATTCCGGCTTGCCGCCGAGCGCCAGCGTTTGCCCGACCGTCAGCGTCGCCGGATCGACGATCGCCGCGCTCTTGTCCTTGCCATTGAACGCGAAGAGCTTCCGCGTGAACGGATCGAGCAGCAGCGCGTCCGGATTCTCGCCGACCTTGACGCGTCCCGTGACCTTGAGCGACGTCAGATCAAACGCGACAACTTCGCCGGTCCTGCCAGACGTTGCGAATCCGCGCTGGAGCTCAGGCGCGGGCACGACGCCATGGGCGCCTTCCAGGCCGGGCACTTCGCCGATCAGCGCGCCGGAGTCCGCGTCGATGACCATGACGCGGTTCGAGCGGGCGATGTACAGCCGACGGGCGGCGGCGTCGACGGTCAAGTAGTCCCAGCCGCCATTGCCGCCGAGCTTGTAGTGGGCGATTTCGTGCCGGCCAGCGGGCGGTGCGGCAAACGCGGAGGTGGCCCCGACGAGCCCGGCGCAGCACGCCAATGCGCGCGCGCGTTTCAGGCTCCGGTTGATGAACTGACCCATGGCGATCGCTCCTGCGATTGTGTTGAAGTGCGCGCACGGGCCCCGTCCACCGCTAGCGCGTGGCAGTATGCGTGAACGCGCACGGTGGGCAACTCCGCACCGTCATTGCGCACCATGGCGAGGCTGGATAGAGTCGGCGCGCCGCGCTGGCCATCCCGCGGCAGCGCATTGAGGGGAGCGAAACTGCACAGCCGTTCAGCCAGCATCGCCCGACTCTGCTGTGTCCTCGGCACGCTGGCGTCGGCGTGTTCGGCGTATGTCGCCAAGCCGCTCGATGACGCCGCCATTGCCGACCGCCTGCGCGGTGAGCCGATGGCGCGGCTGACGGAGCGCGCCCAGCAACTGCACCTCCCCGGTGCGCCGACCGCGGTGCAGATCGACGAACACGGCGCGATGAATGCGCTCGGCGCGGCGGCGTTGGCGGTCGTCGCGCAGCCGAATTTGCGGGCGTCCCGGACGCGCGCGGGGATTGCGCAGGCGCAGCTGACCGCCGCAGGGATCCTGCCCAATCCGACGCTTTCGGCGGGCATGGACGTGCCGATCCTCGGCGCGGCGGGGACTTCGCTGGGGTTGGGGCTTGGGCTGTCCTGGGAGATCACCGCGCTGCTGACGCGACCGGCGAATCGTCAGGCGGCGCAGGCGCAGGTGGAAGCGGTCGATCTGGAAATTGCCTGGGAGGAGTGGCAAACGGCGATGGCGGCGCAGTTGAGCGCGACGCGGCTGGCGTGGTTGGAAGTGCGCGTGGCGGCGGCCGAAACCGATGCCGGGCTGGCGCGCGACTTTGCCGAGCGGCTGACGCGCGCCGTGACGCAACACGCCGCGACGTCCTTGGATGCCGATGCGGCGGCGGCGGCGGCCGAGAACGCCGCGCAGCGGGCGGTGGCGCTGCACGGGCAAGTGGCGGCAGAACTGCTGGTGCTCAAGCGGGCGATTGGTTTGCCGAGCGCCGCAGAAATTGCCGTGACGGAGCCGACCCCCATGACGCCGCGTCCCGTTGCCGATGCGGCGGCGCTGCGCGACCAGATGCCTGCTCGCCGACTGGATTTGCTCGGCCTCCAGCGCGCGTACGCGAGCCAGGACGCGCGGCTGCATGCGGCGGTGCTGAGCCAGTTTCCGCGCCTGGCCCTGGGCCTGAATGCGGCGCGGGACACGGCGGGCGTTGGCACGGCGGGGCTGGGCGTGGCGATCGACGTGCCCATCTTTGACCGCGGCCAAGGGCGGATCGCCATGGAGACGGCGACGCGCGACCAGCTTTTTGAGGTCTACCTCGCGCGTCGTGCCGAGGCGCAAGCCGACCTGGCCAAAGTGTTGCAGGAACTGGCCGCGACCGAGCAGCAACTCACGCAGGTTGCCAAGGTGCTGGAGCGCTTGCAAAAGTTGGCCGCCGCGTTGACGCTGGCGCTCGAGCATCGTCAGGCCGATGCGGTGACGGTGTTTGCGGTGCGGCAACAGCTGATGGATGCCCGGCAAAATCACATGGCGCTCGCACAGTTGCATGCAGAGCTGCGCGTGGCGCTGCAGGCCGTCGTTGGACAGTACCTGCCGGAGGATCGCTAGATGCGGAACTGGACGCTGGCGATTGGGCTCCTCGTCGCGATCGCGGCTGGCGGTGCATGGCTGCTGATGCGGTCGCACGCCGTGGCGCCGACCTCGCCGCCTGAAACGACTGAGGTGCCGCCGGCGGCGCTTCACGTGACCTTGGCGCAGGCCGTGTCCGAGACGTTCGCGCCGCACATCGAGGCATTCGGCACCGTGGAGGCCAATCCGCGCGCGCTGGCGGCGGTCGCGTGGCCGGCGGAGCTGGTGGTGAAGCGCGTGCTGATTGTGCCGGGCCAGACCGTGGCAGCTGACGAGCCGCTGCTGGAGGTCGCGCTGTCGCCGGACGCGCAGTTGCAGGTCGGATTGGCCAAGCAGGACGTCCACGCGGCGGAGAAGGCGTCGGCGGCGGTGCAATCGCGCTTTGCCCTGAACCTCGCGACGCAGCAGGAGAAGCTGATGGCGGACGCGGCGCTGGCGACGGCGGAGGCCAAGCTGGCGCGGGCATTGCAGGCGACTGTGCCGCCCAACGGGCTGGTGCGCGCGACATCGGGCGGCGTGGTGCGGATGATTGCGGCCGTGGCCGGCGGGATCGCCCCGGCTGGTGCGCCGCTTGTGACCCTCAGCCGCGGCGACGGACTGGCTGGCGACGTGCTGCGGGCGGACATCGGCATCGATCCGCGCGAGGCCGGAGCGCTGCGCGGTGGTGAATCGGTGCAACTGCGCGCCGTGGACGGCGACACGAGCATGTGGAGCGGCGCGGTCGACCTCATCCAGCCGACGCTCGACCCGATTTCCCGCTTGCGCCGCGCCAGCGTCCGCTTCACCGCCAGCAGCGCGCCCGCCATCGGCACGCCGGTCCGCGCTGTCATCACATTGCCCGGGGAAGCGGCCAGCGTCGTCATACCCCGCACCGCTATCCTGCCCACCGCCAAAGGCGACATCGCGTACGTCATCGCCGACGGCATCGCGCGGCGGCGCTCGCTCGTCACCTGTGGCCGCGAGGATGCGCGCGTGTGCGTCCGCACGGGCGTCCAGGTCGGTGAATTCGTCGCTACCTCCGGCGTCGCTGACTTGACCGACGGCGCCCGCGTCCTCGTTCTGGAAGCCAAGCCTTGAGTCGGCAAAGCTGGTTGGCTGGGCACCGTCGTCTGGTCGTCCTCGGCGCGCTCATGGCGGCGCTCGCGGGCCTCGTCGCGGCGTTCCATCTGCCGGTCTCGCTGTTTCCCCACGTCGATTTCCCGCGCATTGCGATCAGTGCCGATTCCGGCGACCGCGATGTCGATCTGACCGTGACGCAGGTGACCGTTCCGTTGGAAGAGGCCGTACGCGCCGTGCCCGGCGTGCGTTCCGTGCGGTCGCGCAGCAGCCGCGGCAGCAGTGAGTTGTCCATCGATTTTGCCTGGGGCCAGGACATGGTCACGGCGTTGCTGCAGGTCCAGGCCGCGCTCGCGGAGGCGACCCCGCGGCTGCCCAAGGGTACGCAGCTTCTATCGCGGCGCCTGGATCCGAACGTGTTTCCGGTGCTCGGCTATTCGCTGACGTCCGACAAGCGGACGCTTGGCGAGCTCGGCGACATCGCGACTTTTCAGGTGCGGCCGCAACTGTTGCGCGTGGGCGGCGTGACCAAGGTCGGCACGCAGGGCGCGCCGGCGGAGGAACTGCGCGTGACCGTCGATCCGGACCGGCTGGCGGCGTTGGGCCTGACGACAGGCGACGTCGGCAACGCGATCGCGCAGGCCAATGCCCTCCAGAGCCTCGGCCGGCTGGAGGACCACGGCAAGTTGTACATCGTGCTGGCGACGAACACGACGCGCACGCTGGCGGCGATTAGCGATCTGGTGGTGCGCGCCGGGCCGAACGGCGTGACGCGGCTGCGGGACGTGGCGCACGTCGGTCGGGCCTCGGCACCGCAGAAGATCCGCGTGACGGCGGATGGCCACGACGCCGTGCTGCTGCAGGTTTACCAGCAGCCATTGAGCAACGTGGTGCAGATTTCAGCGGATGCCGCGGAGCAAATCGCCCAGCTGCGCAAGATCCTGCCGCGGGACGTCAAGCTGGCGACGTGGTACGACCAGAGCCAGTTGGTGGCGCATTCGGCGGCGAGCCTGCGTGACGCGGTGTTGATCGGCACGGCGTTGGCGGCGCTGGTGCTCCTGGTCTTCCTGCGCAACCTGACCGTCACCTTGCTGGCCGCGCTGGTGGTGCCCGCAGTGCTGGCGGCGACTTGCCTGCTGCTGCAGGTGCTCGGCCAGTCGTTCAACATCATGACGCTGGGCGGCATGGCCGCGGCGGTGGGGCTCATCATCGACGACGTCATCGTGATGGTGGAGCACATCGAGCGACGCCTGCGCGACGATCCGGCCATCCACGGCACGCAGCGTTTTCCCGCGCTGCACGTGGCGCGCGAGTTTACGCGGCCGCTGCTGGGCGCGTCGCTGGCGACCGTCATCATCCACGTGCCGCCGGCGTTCATGACGGGCGTGACCGGCGAGTTCTTCAAGGCGCTGTCGCTGACGATGGCGGTGAGCCTGATCGCGTCGTTCTTTGTGGCATGGCTGGTCGTGCCAGTGCTGGCGAACGCGATGGGACTTGGCCTCGTGCACAAGCCTGAACCGCGGCAGCCCGACGCGCTCACCCGCGCCTATGTGTGGCTGCTGGCGCGCGCGCTGCGCTGGCGGTGGTCGGCGCTGCTGACGGTCGCGCTGCTCGTGGGGACAGGCGCGTTGCTGTATCCCAAGCTGGCGACCGGCTTCATGCCGCCGATGGACGAGGGGGGCTTTGTGCTGGACTACCGCAGTCCGCCGGGGACGGGGCTGGCGCAGACGGACGCGCAACTGCGCACGCTTGAGGGGATCCTGCGCAAGACGCCGGAGGTGGCAAGCTATTCGCGGCGGACGGGCTTGCAGTTGGGCGGCGGGCTGACGGAAGCCAACGAGGGCGACTTCTTCATCCGCCTGAAGTCCCTGCCGCGACGGGACGTCGAGACCGTGATGGCAGAACTGCGCGTCAAGATCGAGCGCGAGCTGCCGACGCTGAAGATCGAGATGCTGCAGTTGATGGAGGATCTGATTGGCGATCTGACCGGCGTGCCGCAGCCGATTGAGGTCAAGCTCGCGAGCGAGGACCCCGAGGCACTGCGCGAAGTAGCCCCGCGCGTGGCGGCGGCGCTGCGGCAGATTCCGGGGATTGTCGAGGTCAACGACGGCCTGCTGATCTCCGGCGATGCGTTGAACGTCCATGTGGATACGGATCTGGCGGCGCTGCACGGGCTGGATGCCGCGCGCGTGGACGCGGCGTTGGGACAGGCGTTTGCCGGGACCGTTGAAGCGGAAGTCAAGCGCGAGGATCTGCCCAAGATGCTGGGGATTCGCCTGTGGACGCCCGGCGAGATGCGCGACCGCGTGGAGGACCTGAGCCAGCTGCGCGTCGCGGCACCGGACGGTCATGTCGTGGCCGTGGACCGGCTCGCGCAGGTGACGGCGATCACCGGCCAACCGCAGATCGGCCGCGAGAACCTGCGGCGGATTACGGCAGTGACGGGCCGGACGGAGGGGATCGACCTCGGACTGGCGGTGCAACGCGTGAAGGCCGTGCTCGCCGACCCTGCGCTGCGGACGCCGAAATCAGGCGGCATGCCACTGACGTTTGAGCTTGGCGGGCTGCATGCCCAGCAGCAACAGGCGTTCAAAGGGCTGTCGCAGGTGTTCGTGGCGGCCATCGTGCTGCTGTTTCTCCTGCTGCTCTGGTGGTTTGACCGCGTGCGGATCGCGGTGCTCGTCGTGCTGGCGGCGCTGCTGGCGCTGCCGGGCGTCGTCATCGGGCTGTGGCTGACTGGCACGGAACTGGATATCTCGTCGCTGATGGGCCTGACGATGATCGTGGGCTCGGTGACGGAGGTGAGCCTTTTCCTGGTGTCCGCGGTGCGCGATCTGCCGGCCGATCAGCCGCTGGAGGCGCGCGTCATGAATGCTGCGGCGAGCCGACTGCGGCCGATCGCGATGACGACGATCGCGGCCATCCTGGCGATGCTGCCGTTGGCGCTGGGCGTGGGCGAAGGCGCGGCGATGCTGACCCCGCTGGCGATTGCGATTATCGCGGGCCTTGTGGTGCAATTGCCGCTGGTGCTGGTGCTGCTGCCGCAGGGGCTTGTGCTGCTGCGCGCCGAGTAAGGCACCGTGCAGCCCCGTCGTGTGGGACGCTTGTCGCTGGGTCGGCAAGTGCGCAATACGCCCGGCGACCCACGGCTGGGACTTGATCGATTTGTTCGTGCACGAGTCTCAACCGCCGGACCGTATCTGCCCCACCGCAAAGGCTCGCCATGTACGACCTGATCCTCTCCAGTGGTTTTCTCGCCTTTGCCCGCCACATCGGCGTGCTGCGCGCCATTGAAGAGCGCGGACTCGCGGTGGATGGCATCA
>CAINLT010000095.1 GCA_903850505.1 uncultured Myxococcales bacterium
ATGGGGACGGCCTGGCTGTGGTGGCTTGCGCAGGCGGCCGGCGCGCTGAGGCGCGGACCCGGCCATGCACGCCCGCGAAGGTCCGGTGGTGGCCGCGCGAAGGTGGCTGAACGTCGGGAAGATGGGCGGCTCTGCGCTTCGCGCATCGCTGGGGAAGTGCTTTGGCACCGCGTGTTGCTGGGAGATGGACGGCTCTGCGCTTCGCGCATCGCTGGGGAAGTGGTTTGGCACCGCGTGTTGCTGGGAGGTGGGCGGCTCTGCGCTTCGCGCATCGCTGGGGAAGCGCTCGGCTGGGAACATGGGGGCTCTGCGCTTCGCGCATCGCTGGGGAAGTGCTTTGGCCCCGCGCACTGCTGGCGATGCCCCGCTTGTCGCTTCGCCGCGGTCCTGCCACAATCGCGCCTCCTTGCGCACCTTGGTGGTGCATTTCTGGGTCGTCATGCTGCGTTCGAACTCGCTCCGTTCTTTCCTCGCTTCCCTGTTGCTCGTGACGCTGCTGCCGGCGTGCGGGAACGAGCCAAAGAAGAAGAAATCTTCCGCCAAGAGTGAAGCTGCTGCGACCGGGGTCGCGGACGTCATGGAAATGCGCCGCAAGCGCATCATGGCGACTTTGCCCGAGGGCGACGAAATGACGGGCGACGAGCACCCTTGGCTGGCTTGGCTCAAGAAGGGCGTGGCGATTTCTCCGGCCAATGAACTGCGCAAGGCGGCGACTGCGGTCGAAAACACGCCCGTGGCGGAGCAGGCTGAGGCGCTGGCCAAGTGGGCGGAGGCGGCGCGGGCGTACTATCAGGACGAAAAGCTGGAGCCGAACGAGTACTGGAACACGCTGGCGACGGCGCGTCGGCTTTCTCAGGGTACGCCTTGGGAAGCGGACATGGAGTTTGAGCGGTTGATGTTCCACGCGGCGGAGTTGGCGCGGTCCTGGACGCTGTTTGATGCCGATCGCCGGGATGACCGCGTGCTGCGGTTCTTCACGTACTGGAAGTTCGTGTTTGATTTCAATCCCAAGACGGGAATTTACGAAGACGAAGTCAACTGGGTCTGCGGCAACAAGCTGGGCGACTACTGCAAAGACATTCCGATGGAAGAGCGTCCGACGCAGGTGCAGAAGAAGTACTACGAAGGCGTGATCGCCCAGATCGAGGCGTACAAGCAGAAGTTCCCGACCAGCCCGTGGAATCCGCTGCTTGACCGCTTCGCCGTCAAGTACAAGGAGAAGGCGGCGAAGGTGCCGAAGTTTGAGGAGTATCCGGTTTTCCCGGGCATTCGTTCGACTTTCGCTGCGCCGCTGGGCGGCAATGCGGTGCTGACCATCACCGACAAGGGCGTCAACCTGATGGACAACCAGCTTCGCAAGCCGGAGGACGGTTGGAAACCCGATTGGGCCCCGGATGCGAAGCTGTCCGAGGACATCAGCAAGCTGGTCGAGGCGGTGCGGTCGACCACGCAGTCGCAGTACAACCAGTCCAATATCCTGCTGGTGACGCTGGCGGATGTGCCGATGCGCTATCTGGAGGCGGCGCTGCGGTCGACGATTGTCGGCGAGCATGCCAAGGAATGGACGTCGGCATGGCTCGTCGGACGGCGGCGGGGCGACGGTTCGAATCGGCGCGCGGGCTACCAGATTTCCATCCTCCCCGTCGCGGCGGCGGGCGACAAGAAGAACCATGTGGACGCGACGACGAACAAGACGGTGCCGTTCAGCTTCTCGCTCGACAAGAAGACCTGGAAGTGCCTCGCTTGGGCGACGGTGGGCAAGGATCCCTATGAGGCCAAGGCGTTCCAGTCGATTGTCTTCAACGATGGCAAGCTGGTTCACGCCGCGCGGATTTCTGGCAAGGGCGAGCTGATCGGCGATCAGGCCGCGCCGAGCGATGGCGAAGGCGGCCGGCTGGAGACATGGGGCGACGCGCAGGCGACGTCGATCGTCATCGCCGTCCCGGAAACTGCGACATACAAGCAACTGCTTGAAGCCATGAATGGCGTTGCGCTGCGTTGCGATGTGGAAGGCTGCAAGGTTCCGCGCGTCCAGCCGGTGTTCCTGGCGACCTGCAAGTAGGACGAGGCGTTTCGCGGGCCGCTCTCGCCTCGCGTACACGTCGCCCTTCGCGCTGGGCCTCCACGCGGCCCAGCAAAATGCCTCCCCCACTGTGTGCCGGCTGACGCCGGACACACCACCACCTGGGGCGCCGGCAGCGCCTCTCGGCGCCGTCGTTGCCCGCGGCCCCGCGGCTTGCGCCGCGTCCGCCCCTCCGTGTGGGACCGGGTGACTCACGTCACGGTCCTTCCCAGAGCCAAGCTGTGGCTCCGCAGCCTCGCCGCCCGTACGCGCGGTTGGCCTGCAGGAGGAGGACCCAGCTCGTCCTCAAACAAGTATTCGTGTGTTTGCGGATTTTGCCGCGGCGCGGTCGAAAAAAAACCTGCTGCCGCTCAATCCGTCGCTTCCAGATTCGGCCCAACCCCGCGCTTGCCTTCGAATTTGCACGGTTCGTCGCCCTTGCGCACCCAAAGTTCCATCTCCAGGTCCTTCCAGTGCTTGAGCTTCGGGTCGTGAAAGACCTTCTCCTGCTGGAAGTGCTGCATGATCGTCGCGCGTTTCGGCAGCTGGGCCACGGCAAAATAGCTCATTGGTGCGACGACGATATACTTCAGGTTGTCCTTGCACGCCGCGTCCCAGAAGGTTTCCAGCCGCGCCGCGCCGGTATCAAAGACCTTGGAATTTGTGTCGACCTGATCGCCCGCCAGTCGCCG
>CAINLT010000096.1 GCA_903850505.1 uncultured Myxococcales bacterium
CTGCACCGCGTGGGCGGCAAGTATCCGAGCCTCTGGCACGTGCGTCACATGGCGGACCCGGCGTCGGTCACGCGCAACTCGATCATGCCGCCGTTCCCGTGGCTGGCGACGGACCTGCTCGACTACGGTCATGTGCAGGCGAACGTCGACGCGATGGCGATGCTCGGTGTGCCGTACGGCGACGCGATCAACCACGCGCAGGAGCTGGCACACGCGCAAGCGAAGACGCTGGCTGCTGACATCAAGGCGCAGGGCGGTCCTGACGGCCTCGAAGACAAGAAGATCATTGCACTGGTGGCTTACCTCCAGCGGCTCGGCACGGATATCAAGGCCAAGCCCGCCGCGGATACCAAGACCGTCGGTCAGGCCAAGTAGGAGGGTATCGTGAAACTGAGCGATATCATGTCCCACATGGGCCTGGCCAGCTACGCGGAAGTCGCCCTCGCGATCTTCCTCGCAGTCTTCATCGGCGCGGCGATTTGGGCGTACTTGCCCAGCAACCGCCACCGCTTTTCACTGGCGATGACATTGCCACTGGAAGACGGGGCCGTTGCCTCGAACCACACCTTTGACGCAGACTCGCTCGCAACCGCGGGCACCAAAATCGACGAGGCGAACTAATGAGTGACCAGCAAAGTGACATCCGTCGTGAGGACCCGTTGCTTGACCACGAATATGACGGCATCCGGGAATACGACAACCCGATGCCGGGGTGGTGGCAAGCGCTGTTTATCCTGTGCATCGCCTTTGCCATCGCGTATGGCTTCTGGCTGCATGGCGGCGGCGGCGGCAAGACCGTGCACCAGGAATACGAAGAAGAAGTTGCGGCGGCCTTGGCGCTTGAGCTCAAGAATGCCCCGCCGGTCCTGACGGAAGCCGAGCTGATGGCGGCGGTCGCTGACAAGGCGACGGTCGAGGCGGGCGCGGCGAAATTCAAAGAAGTGTGCGTGGCGTGCCACGGTGAAAAGGCGGAAGGCAAGATTGGCCCGAACCTTACGGACAAATACTGGCTCCATGGAAAGGGCAATCTGGCGGATATCTACCAGACCATTTCCAAAGGTGTGCCGGAGAAGGGAATGCCCACGTGGTCGCGCAACCTGAAGCCCGCTGAGTTGAAGAACGTGGCGGCGTTTATCGGGTCCCTGCGCAACACGAATGTCGCCGGCAAGGCGCCACAGGGCAATCCAGTGGAGATTGCGGCTGCGCCTGCCCCCGTGCCCGCGCTTGCACCGGCGCCGGAACCTGCTGCGGCCACGCCCGCGGCCGCGCCCGCGGCGCCAACTGCCGCGCAGTAGAGCAACATCATGCCATCCGTTGTCCCAGAAGCTCCCGCCCCCGCGCCTCATGACAACGGCCCTGGCTCAGCGCCCGGCCGCGTGCTTTCCACCCTGAACGAGGATGGCACGCGGCGCTGGGTGCGCCCTGAACTCGCTCGCGGTCGCTTCTATTACCGCCGTCTGGCCGTCGCCTGGTTCCTCATCGCCAGCTTCGTCGGCCTGCCGTTCCTGCACGTCAACAACAAGCCCGTGTTCCTGTTGGACGTCCTGCATCGCCGTTTCACGTTCTTTGGCGCCACGTTCCTGCCCACTGACACCGTGCTGCTGATGCTCCTGATGCTGACCATCTTCCTGACGATCTTTCTGCTGACGGCGCTTTTTGGCCGCGTCTGGTGCGGCTGGGGCTGTCCGCAGACGGTTTACATGGAGTACGTGTTCCGGCCGATCGAGCGGCTGTTCGACGGTAACCGCAACAAGCAGCTCGCGCTCGACGACAAAGGCGGCTTCCAGCCCAAGCGCCTCCTCAAATTCGCGGTGTTCGGCATCCTGTCGATTTTGGTCGCCAACGTCTTTCTCGCGTGGTTCATCGGCGTCGACGAGCTGGGCCACTGGATGAGCCAATCGCCGGTCGAGCATCCCGCCGGGTTCTCCATCGTCTTCATCACTTCCGTGCTGATGTTCATCGATTTCGCCTGGTTCCGCGAGCAGATGTGCGTGGTCGTATGCCCGTACGCGCGCATCCAGGCGGCGCTGCTCGACAAGGACTCGTTGATCGTCGCGTACGACAACAACCGCGGCGAGCCGCGCGGCAAGCTCACCAAGGTCAAGCTGGACGACCTGAAGATCGGCGACTGCATCGACTGCAAGGCCTGCGTCTACACGTGTCCGACCAACATCGACATCCGCGAAGGCCTGCAAATGGAGTGCATCAGCTGCACCCAGTGCATCGACGCGTGCGACACGGTGATGGACAAGATCAAGAAGCCGCGCGGCCTGATTCGCTACACGTCGCAGGCCAAGCTGGCGACCGGGGTCGGCAAGGTGCTGCGGTTGCGGGTGATTCTGTATCCGATCGCGATTGCCATCGTCGCTGGCGCGCTGGGCTATCTGGCGAGCCATCGCGTGGCGGCGGAAGTGACCATTCTGCGCGGGATCGCCGCGCCGTTTACGGAAGGCGAGGGCGGCGTAGTGACCAATCAGGTGCGCCTGAAGATCCACAACCGCGGCGACGATGCGCGCAGCTACAAGCTCGAGCTGCGGCCGCTGGATGGCCTGAAGTGGATCGCGCCGGAGAATCCGCTGCGCGTGCCCGCTGACCATGCGGTGACGACGACGATCTTCGTGGAGTCGCAACCGGGGGCGATCCAAGGCGAAAAGTCGATCGAGATTCACGTGGACGACGGGAAAGGCTTCACTGCTGACGTTCCGTTCCGCTTGCTGGGTCCGGGAGCGAAACAATGACGGTGACGACTGTGCCCATGGAATCCGCGACCGCGCCTGGCCTGTTCAAGACCTTTGTGGCGCGTGGCCTGCACTGGCCGCTGCTTGTCGTCGCGCTGCTGATGGTGCCCGTCGTTGCCGGCGGCTATCTGGCGTACATGGCGACGCATGACCCGACGTTCGCCATCGAATCCGATTACTACCGCAAAGCCGTGGCGTGGGACGCGACGATGGCGCAAGAGCAGGCGAACGCCAAGCTGGGTTGGCAGTCGGTTGTGACCGCGACGCCTACCGGTTCGGCGCTGGACGTCGCGGTGCAGCTCCAGGACAAGGCGGTCAATCTGGCGGGCTTGTCGGTGCAGGTCGAAGGCTTCTTCCTCGCGCGGTCCAAGGACGTGCAATCCGCCGCTGCGGTGCTGGCCGCCGATGGCCGCTACCATGTGACGCTGCCCTTTGGCCACCGCGGCGTGCATGAGATTCGCGTGCGCGCCCAACGCGGCGCTGACACGTTCACCGCGACCCACCGCATCGACGTCGCGCGCTGAGGCTGGGCGATGTTGGCGCTTTTTTCGACAGTCCTGGTGGCGAGCCTTGTCGGCAGCTTGCACTGCGCCGGCATGTGCGGCGGCTTCGTGGTCTTTTGGGCCGGCGGTGACGCGTCCCAGGGCAAGAACAAGATCTTCGCGCACATGGCCTACAACGGCGGGCGCCTCGTGACGTACGTGCTGCTGGGCGCCCTCGCGGGCACGCTGGGGCAGGCGCTGGACCTCGCGGGGCGTTCCGCCGGGCTGGAGAAGCTCGCGGCCGCGCTCGCGGGCGGGCTCATCGTCGCGTGGGGCGCGCTGGCGCTCCTGCGGGCGCTGGAAGTGCGCGTGCCCCAGATGCCGCTGCCCGCGGTCCTGCATCGCGCCTACTCGAACGTGCTCAAGCAGCTCCACGGCAAGCCGCCGGTTGTGCGCGCGGCCATCATCGGGCTGGCGTCCACGCTGCTGCCGTGCGGTTGGCTCTACGCGTTTGCGGTAACGGCGGCGGGCACGGGCTCGTGGGCCTGGGGCGCGCTGACGATGGCCGCGTTCTGGCTCGGGACCCTCCCGGTGCTTGTCGGCGTGGGCGCGCTGGTGCAGCAGATGGCCGGGCCGCTGCGGCGTCATCTGCCAGCCGTGACGGCGCTGTGCGTGATGGGCGTTGGCCTGTTCGCGCTGACGCATCGCCTGAACGTACCGCACTTCGCGCCGACGGCCGCGCCCGTTTCCCTGCAAGGGGCAGCGCAGCACGCGCACAACCTTGGGACCGGCAAAGAAAAGCCGCCGTGCTGCCGTGACGACGAGTAACCCCGACATGCCCCGCAGCGCGACCGCCGCGCGCTTGGACGTCGCCTGCAGTCACTGCAGCCTCCCGGTGCCCGCCGGCCTCATCGTCGCTGCCAAAGCCGAGCAGTTTTGCTGCCACGGCTGCGAGACCGTCTACTTTGCGATCCGCGAGCAGGGCCTCGACCGGTACTACAACATCCGCAGCGAAGACAAGGATGCCGGCCGCAAGCCGCACACGACGGATCGCAGCTACAAGGAATTCGACGACGCGGCGTTCCAATCCCGCTACTGCCGCGCGATGCCCGACGGCACGGTCCGCACGGAGCTGTTCCTGGAAGGCGTGCACTGCGCCGCGTGCGTCTGGCTGGTCGAGCGCGCCACCACGGACTTTGGCAGCGGCACCCGCGCGCGCCTCGACATCGGCCGCAGCGCCGCGGAAATCATCTTTGACC
>CAINLT010000097.1 GCA_903850505.1 uncultured Myxococcales bacterium
ATGCTTGAGCGTAGCGGTTGGACCCAGACTTCACGACACAATCCTTGCCCCAAAACCTGGCGCAAAACCTTTGCAGCGCACGCACACCTACATTCCAGGGTTCGAAGCGAAGCGGCGTGGCGCCCAATTCCCCGCCGGACGCGATCCTGTCGTTTACGTAGTGGCGCGCGACAAGGATCATGTGCTGAAGGGCATCGACATTGCATGCAGGGCTGTTGGCTTCGCGGCGACGGACTTGAATCGACGGGTTATTCTTCGCGTTCGAGGCTGCGACAGAGATTCTTTGTCCAAGGTGCGCGAGGAGTGCGCAGGGTGGGCGGGCAATGCCCAGGTCCAACTTGAATTGCTTGATTATGTCCCGGATCCGGCCGAAATCGAATGGGATCTCTGTGAGGCCTGGGTTGTTCTGATGCCTTCGCGCGAAGAGGGCTTTGGACTCATTGCGTGGGAAGCGCTTGAACTGGGCACACCCACCCTTATTTCTGAACACACAGGCCTTGCAACACTTTTGTCCGGCACGCGCGACAAAACACTGATAGATCGCCACGTCATTCGGGATGCGACGGAGCAAACCGCAACCGACAGATCGTGGGCATCCGCCATCGCGGCGATCATCTGCGACACGGCGGCCCAACGGCGCGCGGCCGAAGCCTGCTGGCTTACGCAGGCAGCGTTGGCCCAGTACACCTGGGACGGTGCAGCCCGGGACCTGGTGGCAGCCCTTCGCGCTGTGCCTGACGTGCAGCCGCGGCCGGACGACGCGTGAACGCGGCTGTCGCGCGCGGTACGCGGCGGCGCTGGCAGCCGCCGCATCAAGTCTGCTGGAGGATAGGATGTCAGGTTCGCATGTTCTTCGAAGCACAAGGATCTACACCGGGCTCGCCATTCTATTGACGGCACTGATCATCGCACTGGAAGCGTGGCTGGCCTATGCCAAATGGAACGACGTCAGCAAGCTCAGCCTGGCAGACTGCGGCAATCTCGCGGGCGGCTCAGGTACGCTCCTTGCGCTTGTCTGGCTTATTTTCGGCTACTTCCAGCAGGGTGCTGAACTGCGCCTCAGCACGGCTGCCTTGGAAGCCCAGCAAAAGGAACTCTCCGATCAAGTTGCTGCAATGCAAAGCTTGGTTGCTGCCACGGAGAGCGGCAGCTTCCGGCCCATTATCGCGTTTCGTTGTACTGGCAGCACCTCTTGGGACATGATCAACGTCGGCAAGGGCCCTGCACTCAATGTCAACGTGTTTGGCGGCAGCGCGGACATGGCGTGGGATGTTGACAATTCATTCATATTCCCAGCAATTGCACCGAACGACACGATTCGACTTGAGTTCACGGCGAAGCAAGGCGCCTTCCTCGCGCAGTACACCGATGCAACCGGAAATCCATTTCATTCGACCTGTAGCGGATCGACCAACCGATGCAACCCTGGAACGAAGTACCCAGAACTGACTGCGAAGTATCAGGAGTGGCAGCTAGATTCCGAGAGTGTGCTTCGGCCGGAATTCCGGAGGGGTTGAGTCCGGGCCGACACGGTGAACTGCGGCTGCGGCTGACTCAGATTCCGAAACCTTTGCCGGTGCATACTCGACCACGAACCCGTCAGGGACGACCTTCAAGGCAGCCAACCGGACCGGATCGATCAGCACCTCGATGCGGTCGCGCGCGACAGCAACCAGGGCGAAGTCGCGTGCAAGCCGACTGGCGGTGAACCACTCCCAGCTGCTCACGAGGCAGCGCCTGGTCGAACCGCCGTGCGCGACAGCTTTGACCTCCATGAACAGGGGCCGAGGGTCACCATCGACCGCCATCCACCCGAGCACATCGCAGCCAAACCCGTCCGAAGTTGCACTCAAGTGCAAGAACCCGACGACTTCGTCGACCAACTGATCGCGGTCGGTCACGCCGTTGAGCAGCTTCTGAGCGTGCGCCACCACGCTCTCCACTGCCTCACCTTTGAAACTGGCGCGCATCGTCTCCACGAGCGACGCGATGGCGGCGCGGAACGCCGGTGCGTCCGTCTCCGCCATCCGCACTAGCGGATCGAGCACGGCCGCGAGAACGGTCCGTTCCGCGCCCTCGCCCGCCAGCGCTTGGCGCTCCACGTCGGGACGGACCTTGACGACGGGCACGTCGAGACGGCCATCTGCAGCCACACGGCGTGAGTACGGCGCCGCAGATTCTCCCGGTGGTGCAAGGACGACCGTCCCCAGCGGGGGCACCTTGTCGCCGCGCACGTCGGCGATGCGAGACCAAAGGGCGTCTCGATTGCGTCGCTTGCGTGCGGCGGCCGCGGTGTCGGGC
>CAINLT010000098.1 GCA_903850505.1 uncultured Myxococcales bacterium
CAGCGACCGCTCGATCTGCCACGTCACCACGGCTTCCTGCACCTTGCGGCTGATGGTCTTCTCGCGCTCCACAAAGAACAGGTTCTTGACCAGCTGCTGGGTAATCGTCGACGCGCCGCGCACAAAACGCCCGCGTTTCAGGTTCTCGATCGCGGCGTTCTTGAACGATTCCCAGGAAAAACCGTGGTGGCCAAAGAAGCCGCCGTCTTCAGTCGTGGTCAACACTTTCACAAAGTTGGGCGAGATGCTCTCCAGCGGCGCCCACAGGTCCGCGCCGGGACCGGTCACAAACGTGTAGAGCGTGCCGTCTTTTTGGCGCGCGTGGTGCTCGAACGCCGCGTCAAAAATGTCAAAGCGGATGTACTTGCCCATGCTCGTCACGCGGACATTGGCCAGCGCCGGCTCCCACTCCAGCTTGAGCGAGTTCATGTTGCCGGTATCCAGCGCCAACTTCGCCTCTGCGCTCATCTGGCCTTCGCACGTCATGCCTTCCAGCATCGGCGCAAAGCCGCGCGGCAGCGAGTCCACCACGTCCTGGCACGGCACAGTCGGGATCTTCAGCGAAATCGCGAATGACGGCGCCGTGCGAAACCGCTTCATCGTCGCCTGAATGACCGCATGCGTCTTGCCGACCACCATCTCCGCGTCGTCCAGCTTCAGCTCTTCCTTGCGCAGGTCAAACGCCAGCTTGCCGTGCGCCTCCACGACGAGGTCTTCCAGCCGCTGCCGGGAAATCCGCGCGATGTCGGCGTCCATGTGCTCGACCTTGCCGTGGCCTTCCAGCGTCAGCTGCCCGGTCGCCGCGGTGTAGAGCAGCGTCACGGCCGCATCGCGAATCGCGCCATTTGGCTCCGGCAGCACGCTCGGCGGCAGCACCGCGACATACGCCGCCAGCGGCAGGTGCTCCAATTGCATCTTCAGCTCGACGTCGCCGGTCTTGGTGTCCACGCGACTTTCAATCTGGTTCGTCTCCTGCCGCCCGGGCGTGTGGAACGCCAGCTCCAGAATCGCCACGTCTTCGCCCGGCTTGCGCTGCAGCTTGGCGGAGAAGTCGCTGAGTTCGCGCGCCTGCCCGCCCGCCGCGCCTTGCTCGTCCGAGAAGCGGGCCCGCCCGCGCTGCACGGTGATGAGCGGCACCGGAATCGCCGCGACGGCCGTCTTCAGCTTCGCCAGACTGTGTTCAAGCTTGTCCGCGCCTTGGGTGAACGCCGCCGACAGGCCGTTGCGAATCGCCGCGCCCTCCGGGCCATCCGGGACTTTCTTGGCCGCCGCCGCGGCATCCTTGGCGTCTTTTGCCGCCTTGGCCGCTTTCTCCGCCTTGGCGTTCTTGCCGCCCTTGGCCGGTTGCTTGGCGGCATCCAGCGGCAGTTCATCCGCAGTTTCGTCGTCGTCGTCGTCCGCCGCCGCCGCTTCCTTCGGCTTCTCCTGGCGCTTGCCGACGATCACCGGCTCTTCAATCGACACTTCCGCGACACGCCGCAGCAACTGGCGGGCAAACGGCGGAATCTTGGCCTGCAACGCCTCAGGCAGGACCGGCTCCGGTCCCGGCGTCGCGCTCAGCTTGATGGCGATTTCCTGGATATCGAGCGCGAATTGACTGCTCCCCGTCGTCTGCGCCAACTGCACGCGGCCCAGCGCGATCGAGCCATCCGTCCGCGCCGTCAGCTGTCCGACCTGCGCGCGCCAACCGCCCATGTCCACGGCCATCTCGCCCGGCAGCCGCAGCGTCACTTCGCCCGTACCCAGCTCTTTGCCGTCGCTGGGTCGGTCCAGCTTGCCGGTCAACTGCACGGCGTCCGCCATGCCCGCCACGCGCGCCGATGCCTGCAGCACGATGTTCTGCGTTTCCGCCACTGCGGAGGTGTTCTTGAGGCTCAGCGCCGCGTCAGAAATCCGCAGGTGATGCAGGTCCAGCCCAGCGAGCTTGGCCGGCGTCTGGCTGTGCTCGTCGTCAAAACCCGCGCGCAGCTGCCGCATTTCGATGTCCGGCAGGTGCTTGGACACGTACTTGCGCCAACCGCCGCCGCGCGCTTCTTCGTCGTCCTCGCGGGGCTTCAGCAGGCGGTCAATCAGGCTCTGCGCGTTCCACGTGCCATTGGCCTCGCGCCGGACGTAAATGTCCGGGGCCTGCAGCAGGATGGTCTGGAGGTACAGCTTGGGCGAAAAGAGCCCGCCGATCTCGTATTTCACCTGCAGCCGCGCGATCCGCGCGAGCGGAACTGCCTCGGGATGCGCAGCGTCGCGCACTTCCACGTCGTCCAGGGTCAGCGCGCTCAACGGCTCAAACCACGTCTTGCCGATTGTCAGCTTGATGCCGCGCTTCTCAGCGCGCTGGATGAGACCCGCCGTGACCTTGTCAGTCAGCAGCCCCGGCAGCGCGTAGTAGAAGAGGCCAAGGCCCAGCCCGCACAGCGCGGCGACCGCCACCAAGGTGCGCGCCAGCCACGGCCGCGCGTGCGCGGATCGAGCAGGGTGCGGGTGCGGCGCGCTTGGCTTCTGGGCAGTCATGAAAGGCTAGAACGAAGCCTTACCCGACGCGACGACGATGCCGACGATCAGGCCAGTCGCCAGGATCACGCCAGCCGAGACCATCGCGACGGTCTTGCCGGTCGAGAGGTGGTCGACTTCAAACGACTTCACTTCCGAAAGCGGCAGCAGGTAGTCGCGATCGGACGCGACGAGCTGGCTCGACGCCATCGAGAAGTTGAACGCCGTGACCTGGTAGCGACGGCCGCCTTCCGAGCGCACGAACAGACGCGTGTCGCGGTTGACGCCGACCTTTTCGGCCTTGTCGTCCGTGATCGTCACGAGATCGTTCTCACCGCGCTTTTCGAGCGCAGAGACCTCTTCCGGCGAGATGATGCCGGCGAGCTTTTGATCCTCGATGACCGCGCCAGCCGACTGCAGCTTGCGGAATTCATCCGCCGGCACGCGGTAGGTGTTGTAGCAGCCGGACAGGGTCGCGGCCGCCAGCGTGAGCACCGCGAAAAAGGCGGTCGGGCGCAGGTGTGGCATCTTCTTCCTCATTTGGGGCTTCGTTCTTGCCCACAGGGTCGTTCGGCTCGTGATGAGCGCGGTTCACGGGTCAGCGTTTCAGCGGTTTGCCTTGCGCGTCGGTCAATTTGCCGGTTGCGATGAGCACGATGTCGACGATCCACCAAATCAGCAGACCGCCGAGCGTAAGGAGCTTGGCAATGCCCAAGCCGCGATAGCCCAGGTAGAAACGGTCAACGCCAAAGATGCCGCCCGCGATGGACAGCAGCAGCGCTGTTTGCGCGTCGCGGGTTGAGACCAGCGCTTGGCTGGTCGGCGTGGCGAGCCCCGGATTGGCCTTGCCCGCGTTCGGTTGGGCAACGGCTTGCGCCGCCAAATCGTCGGGCAGGACGGACATGAACGCCGTCGCCTCGTTCTCGTCGGCAGCGATCAACGCGGGCTTCAGCACGACTTTCGCCGCAGCTTTGGGCGCCGGCAGCGGCACGCCTTTCAACTCGTCCGGCAGCTGCATGAACGTCGTCGCGACGCTGTCGTTGCTCTCGTCCGCGGCGTGTGCCTTGGCGGCCATCGCGCCCGGGCGATCCGGCGCGCGCGTCAGCCCGGCCGCGGTCGGCGCAGTCGGCTGGATCGCAGACACCGGTCGCGGCGTTTGCTGCTGCGCGGTCTTCTGTACGGGGACGTCGGCGCTCGGCGGCGCTTCCATTCCGGCCATCGACGCGAGCATCTCCGGCGTCAGCTGCACCGCGACGGTCGCCTCGTTCTCTTCGATGTTCCACGCGCCTGTCAGTTCCGGCACTTGGCTCGCAGACAGCCACTCGCCTTTCTCGTCCACGTAGACGTATTCGTCCTGCGGCAAATCGCCACGCCTCGCCATCTCCCGCAGTTCGGCGACCGCAAAGGGTGTCGATGTGCCATCGCGATGGAGGTGGAAGGCCATGGGTTTGCCGTGGAATTCGTTACGTTGGGAGACCGGTCGCATGCCGAATCGGCCGCAGCGCCGATCGCCTACAAGTTATCTGCGGAGTCTGCGCTCGCGTCAATCTCCGCTTTTCGGCGGAGACTAGCCTTCCAGACCCTTGAGCCGCTTCAGATCCGCCATGACCTTGTGGTACTCGACTTCCCAGTTCTGGGTGCCTTCCTGCAAGTTCTTGATACGACGACGAACTTCCTGATCCAGGTCGTCGTCCACGTGCAGGTGGCGGTTCATCACGTCGCGCAGGCTTTTGCGCAGCGTGTGGTCCTCTGCATACACTTCTTCCACGTGACGGCTGTGGAACAGCGCTTCAATGCACTGCTTCGTCAGGTACTCAGCGGCGCGCTCGCCCACGCCAAAGCCGCGTTCTTCCGCCAGCTTCTGCTTGATCTTGTTGACCTGGTTGAACTCCAGGCCGTCGCGGGAAATCAGGTCGCGGGCGCGATCGGTGACTTCGCGGTCGGCGCGGATGTACTCGCGGAGCACGCTTTCGATGTCCAGGACGACTTCGCTGACCATTTCGGGCAGCACTTCGATGTCGCCGCTCGCGCTCAGCACGTCGACCATGTCTTTGGCGATCGCTGAGACCTTGCCGGGATACAACCTCATGTTTCTGACTCCTCGCGTTGCGATTCTGGAAGAAGCCCAGACGCTATATCGTTCACGTCGCCGCCGACCGGGCAACGTGAGCTTCGCGCGAACGGAGCCGGTCGAGACGCGCGGAAGCTAGCACAAGTTCTGCGGAGTGGGCTAGATCACGGGCGAAGAAATGTCCCGTGTTCAGACGCTAGCGATCGAGGCCCCAGGGCGCCGCCAGATCGCGGATGCGCTGCACGTAACCTGCCAATTGCACACCGGTTCCTTCGCCATGCTCGACCGTCAGCATCTTGACGCGTTTCTTGCCAACCTGTTCCGAGTAGGACCGCACGAAGCGCTGCTCCACGAAGATCTTCAGCGCGTTGCCGAGGTTCACCCGCGACACGGCCTCGTAGCACTGCACGTCGCCCAGCTCAAAGGCCTTTGCCGCTTCCGTTTGGACGTGCTCAAGGAAGTCCTTCTCGGCCATCGGACCCTTCTGCAGCGCAGAGAGCGCCCGGCCCATCAGCGCGTAAGATTCGATGAAGTTTTGCACCAACTTCGCGTACAGCCGGACGACCGGCAGCACCGTCGGCCGCAACCGCAGCTTGCCGCTGGGCTCGCGCACCAGCCAACTGGACGCCAGGAAGTCCTGCAGCGTATCGCCGTACATCTGCTCAAAGGACACGCCCGGCGCGTACACGAACTCGAATTTCAGGACCCGCGACAGGAACTTGGTCATGTCGCTCAGTTCCTCGGGATCGATCAGGTCCGCCTGGACCTGCAACGCCAGCACGCTGGACGCCAGCAGCGCGTCCGGCACGAACAGGTGCAGCATGTTGTTCTTGTAGTAGTCCAGATGCAGCCGGCCTTCCGTCTTGGTGATGTAGATGTCCTGGTCGTCAAAACGCCGCACGTGCACCCACTTGGCCGCTTCGAACATCTTCAGCACTTCATCGACGATCGACTCCACGGCTTGGCCCATGCGCCGCGACCGCTCACCCGTCTTGCCCAGCGGTTCCGGAATGCCGCCTGACTCGAAATGGCGCGACAGATCGGCGTTTTCCGCCTCGACCAAATGCGCTCGCCGCACGCGGATCGCCGTCTCCAGCGTCTCCGACAGCACCGCGCCGCGCCGGCTGGCGATGTCCAACAGGAAGCCAACGCGCACGAGCAGGTCGGCGCGCGAGATGCCGCGCTGCACCTTGGTCAGCAGCACCGCGGCAACGATGGAGGTCGGCGTGATCACCGCCGCCGCGTTGATGCCGCCGAGGATGCGATAGCCGCAGACCTTGAGCGCACGGTCAAACGCCTTGGCATCGCGCGTCTCGGCGGGCATCAGCGCGTTGCTTTCGGCGAGGATCTCCCGCACCGACATCGGCTGGCCAAACTGGATGCGGATGCGGCCATACTTGTGCACGAGCACGGACGTCGCCTTCAGCACTTCGACCGGCGACTCCGCTTTCTTTTCGCCGCCTTCCAGCTCCTTGCGGTAGGACTTTTCTTCGATCAGCCGCTCGTAGCCAAAGTTGGTCGGCATCAGCACAACGTCCGGCTGCAGGCCATCGGCGACCGCCTCCATCACGTGCTTGAGCAGGCCGAATTTCGGCGGCAGCAGCTTGCCCGTGCGCGAGCGTCCGCCTTCCAGGAAGAACTCCAGCCAGTGGCCGTCGCGGATCAACTTGCGGAAATAGTGGCGGAAAATGGACGCGTAGATCGGCTGGCCCTGAAAGCTGCGGCGCAGGAAGAACGCGCCGGAGCCGCGGAAGATGATGCCGAGCGGGAAGAACGACAGGTTGGAGCCGGCGGCAATATGCGGTGGAATCAAGCCGTTGCGATAGAAGAGGTAGCTGATGAGCAGGTAGTCGATGTGGCTCTTGTGGCTCGGCACGATCACGATCGGCGACTTGCGCCCGGCCTCGCGGATGCGCTCCATGCCCGGCTCGTCGACCTCGATGCCCTCGTAGATCCGCGCCCAGAGCAGCGTCAGGAACAGCGACAGCGCGCTGAGCATCCCCATGCTGTAGTCCGCGGCGATTTCCTTCAGGTTTTCGTCCGCCTCCGCGCGCACTTCCGCAAGCGGCTTTTTGGTCTCCACCGCCAGTCGCGCCAAATCGCGGACGACTTCCGGATCTTCCAGAATTTCCTCGCGCAGCTGCTTCGGCGGCTTGATCGGCGCGCCGCGGATCACGCGCTGCTCGGTCTGGAACGACTGGTCGACTTGCAGCCGCAGCACCTCCGCAAGCAGGCGATCATCGTGGTGATTGGGGTGCGCCGCCAGGAACGCCTGGACGTTCACCGGCTCGCCCGACTGCACGAACGCGCGGCGATGATTGAGGATGAAGCTCAGCAGTTTGCGAAACCGCCCCGGCGCGTCCGGATCGCCAAAGAATTCGTCGATGATGCGCGTCCTGCTGCGCTCCGGATCGCGTTCCCAAACAATCAGTTGCGGCGCCAGCAGGATCGGAAAGGGCAGCGTGCGCTGCGCTTCGATCAGCTCCGCGAGGTACGGATCGTCGGGCTTCTGGTTGATCAGGTCCAGCAGGCTGAAGACCCGGTGTTGGAACAGCAACACCGCGTGTTTGCGGCGCAAATGGCCAAACAGCACTTCCACGTCCGGCGGCTGCGGTTTGTGCAGCACGCGGCGGCGGAACCAGCCGGCGATCGCCCGGCGCCAGGGTTGGAAAGCCAGCATGGACGCGCCGTTGGAAAAATGCGCCAGCGGCAACTCAGCGTCGCGAAAGACGTAATTGAAGTAGAGGTAGTCCAGCAGGCTGGTCGTGCGCATCGTGTAGACGAGGACGCCTTCGTGAGACAGCTCCTTGAGCTTCTGGATCTGCGGAACCGGAAATGTGACAGGTTTGAAGAAGATCCACGCGAAGAGGCGCAGGAAGAGGCCCGGGCTATCGACCATGCCGGTCACGTGCGCCAAATCGGCGTCCGTCCAGCGATCTGCGCCCGGTTGCGTGCCCAGCGACGCTTGACTGAGCGTCGCGGTTGCCAGCGGCTGCAGATCGGCAGAATCGTTCGGAGTTGGCGGCGTCGGTGGGGTCGTAGTCATTGGCGAGATCCTGTGCCAAGCGTTGTGGAAGTGCAAGGGTGTCGGGTACAACCGCGTCCCGGTGAGGCGCAGATGACGGTGGTGGACGAACTGGCGGGAGTGCGATGGCGACGCGGCTTGGCGTGTCGTTTGCCGCGCCTGTGGCTGGATACGCCGCGGCCGGGCGCACTTGGGCTGCTGACGGACGCGGACATGCCGGTGCCGCCGCGCGCGCGTGTGCTGGCGACGCCGGTTGCCGCGAACCTCGCGGCGCTGACGGCCGGGCGCGCGCTGCAGGTGCCGTATGGTCAGCCGTTTCAGTTGGGCGCGGGCGCGGTTGAGCTGCTGCCGTCAGGCGCTTCGCTCGGCGGGGCGATTGCGCGGCTGCAGGCCAAAGGCCAGTCGATTCTCGCGGTGCGTTCGGCGACGCTCGATGCCCTGCCGTCGTGTCCGCCGCTGGACCTGCGGGAAGCTGACGTGCTGCTGATCGACGCGGCGCTCGCTGACGCGCACACCCACACGGCCGCGGACCTGCACACGCATCTGCATGCGGCGCTCGCGGGCGGTCCTCACGTCTGGCTGCTGCAGGACGCGCTGCTGGCGCTGGATTTGCTGCTGTGGGCGGACGGCGCGCTGCGGGTCGCGCCGATGCTGCAACGCCTGGTGCAGCGCAGCGGTCTGCCCGTGCTCGCGCCGCAGTCACCGGGTCGCAGTCCGGCGGGGCTGCTGCTGTGGCCGCTGAGCCAAGCCGCGCGTCTGCCGGCCGCGTGGCGCGCAGCACCGCAGACGGTGATCGCGGAGCCGGGCCAAACCGTGTCGCCAGACGCGGTCCATCTGCCGTTCAGCCGTCGTCTCGCCGGAACGGCGCTCGACGCGTTTGTCGCGCATGCGGCCTGTCCAACCGTGCTCGCGTGGGGCACCGGCGCCGAGTCGCTCGCGCAACGTCTCGTCAGCCGTGGCCAACTGTGCCACGTGCTGCGCATCCCGTACCAACTGCCTCTCGTGTAGGATTCTGCCATGGCGCAACCGCTGATCGGTGTCATCACCAACCCGAATTCCAAGAAGAACCGGCTCAATCCCAGCCGATACGACACCATGCGGCGGTTGGTCGGCGACCTTGGCCTCGTCAAACGGACGCATCACACGGGCGAGATCGCCGACGTCGTGCGGGAATTCCTCGACGCGGGTGTTCCGTACTGGCTTGCGGACGGCGGCGACGGCGCGTTTCACTGGCTCGTCAACGTGCTGGACCAGGTGCTGGAGGAGCGCGGCCACACGGGGCCGCTGCCGGCCATCATGCCGACGAACGCGGGGACCATCGACTTTGTCGGCCGGAAGGCGGGGGTGGTCGGGCACACGGAGAGCCTCATCGTGGCGCTCGCCAAGCAGCTGCGGGCGGGCGAAACGCCGCAGATCGTCACGCTGGACAGCTTGCGCGTGCGCGGGTTGCACGGGCCGGATTCAGACTTTCCGGGCAAGCCGTTTGACAAGATCGGCTTCGCGACAGCGCTCGCGGGCGCGGGCCAGCGGGTCTTTGACAAGTTCTACGCCCAGCAGAACCAGAGCGGCCTGGGCGTGTTGCAGGTCGTGGCCAAGACGCTGACGTCGGCGGCTTCGCAGTCGCCGGCGCTGAGCTGGGTGCCGCTGCCGGTGACGTGGCGGCATTTTTCGGACACGATCTTTGAGCCGCAGCCGTTGGATGTCTGGGTGGACGGCGAGCAGAAGTCGATCCGGTGGTACCGCGACTTGGACGTCGGCTCGATCGACATCAACATCGCCGGCATCTTCCGCTTCTTTCCGTGCGCGGCCGAGCCCGGCGTGCTGCACGTGCAGGGGGGCGACGTGAGTCCGTGGGAGATCGCCAAGAACCTCCCGGCGATGTCAGCGGGCAAGCCCTTTCACATCCACAACTTCTTCCAGGGGCCGGCCAAGCACCTCAGAGTAGTGGCGCGCGACGGGCGGACCATCGACCCGGTGATCGACGGCGAGCTGTACTACGGGCTCGTGAATGCGACCGTGGAGCCCGGACCGGCGGTTCGCGTCGTGGTTGTGCGGGGCGAGGCGTAGGGTTGCCTAATCGCCCCGGGGATCCACCGCATCCCGCAGGCCATCGCCGACGAAGTGCAGCGCAAAGAGCGTCAACGTCAGCAGCGTCCCCGGGTACAGGATCAGCCACGGATGCTGCGCCATCAGCCGCGCACCTTCAGAAATCAGCGTGCCCCACGACGCCGCGGGCGGCTGCACGCCCAGCCCGAGGAAGCTCAGGAACGCCTCTTCGATGATCACCGCCGGCACGGAAAGCGTCGCGTACACGACGATCGGCCCCAGCGCGTTGGGCAGGATGTGGCGCCAGAGGATCCGCGCTTGCCCGACGCCCATCGCGACGGCGGCTTCCACGAACGGACGCCGCCGCAGGCTCAGCACCTGACCGCGGACGATGCGCGCCATGGACAGCCAGGACACTGCGCCGAGCGCCACGAACAGGTTGACGGTCGACCGACCCGCGACGACGAGCAGCAGGATCACGAGGAAGAGAAACGGGAGGCCGTAGAGCACGTCCACGATGCGCATCATCAGCTCATCCCAGCGACCGCCCAACCAGCCTGAGAGCGCGCCGTAGCTGACGCCGATGAGCACGCTGATCAGCGTCGCGAGCAGCGCGATCGCCAAGGACACCCGCGCGCCAAAAAGCAGGCGCGCCAGCAAATCGCGGCCTTTCTGGTCCGTGCCGAGCCACATCGTGTGCAATTCCGGCTGGCCGGGAAATTCGCCGCGGTCGATCGCCAGGTCGCCGTTCACGTCGAAAGCGCGCAGGAGTTGGTTCTGCTGCAGCCGCGACCAGCGCGTCTGGCTGATGACCTCCTGGCGGCTGATGAAGCCGTCGTGGTCGGCGTCCAGCAGCGCAAACCCCGGCGGACCGAAGAGTCCAAGCCGCTGCACGGCGTCGGCGACGCGCGGATCGTGCCAATCGCTTGGCTGCTGCGGGTATTCCTCCGGGCTGATCCGGCCGTCGGGCGCGCGCTTGCCCGCCACGGGCGCGTCGTGGCCCTGCGCTGTGTCTTTCAGATCGTGCAGGAACGCGAAGAAGCGCTCCGCCCACCACGCGGTCTCGAGCTCGGGGCAATGCACGCCAGTCGCGGTGCGCGCGCACGTCAGCTTGCCGTCGCGGTTCAGATCCAGACGCACAAACGCGGATTTGTCGCCGTCGTACGTTGGATAGTCGATGGCGACGTCCTGCGTGCCCGGCGGCGCAAACACCCAGAACGTGTGCTGCTCGTCCTCGGAGAAATGCAGCACGTGCTGGCTGATGACCGGTGCGAGCAGGCCGCACACGCCGACTACGCCTACGAACCACGCGCCGAACCACGCGCGGCGATTGGCGCGAAAACGCAGGAAGGCTTCCCGTGTCGGGCTGCGGTCAGCCATGGTCGCCCCGCACGCGCGGGTCGAGCGCCGCTTGCAGCAGGTCGACAAACAGGTTGGCGAGGATCAGCAGCGACGAATACAGCACGACAGTGCCCATCACCATCGGATAGTCGCGGTTGACGGCCGACGTGACGAAGAACTCGCCCACGCCGGGCACCTGGAACACCTGCTCGATGACCGTCGACCCCGTCACGATGCCGGCCAGCGCTGGACCGAGGAAGCTCACGACCGGCAGGATCGCGGCGCGAAACGCGTGGCGCAGGACGACGAGGTGTTCCGGCAGGCCCTTGGCGCGCGCGGTTCGCACGAAATCCTGACGCACGACCTCCAGCATCCCGGCGCGCGTCAGCCGGGCGAACCACGCGGCGTAGATGAGGCCAAGCGTCAGCACGGGCAGGATCTTGACCTGCACGTGCGGCCAATCGAGGGCGAGCGGCTGCCAACCGCCGACGTCAAACCAGCGCAACTGCACGCAGAAGACGAGCTTCAGCAGCGGGCCGAGCACGATGGACGACATGGAAACCGCCAGCAGCGCGCCCGTCATCGACACGTGATCCAGGCGGCTGTTCGGATAGAGCCCCGAGACGAGACCCGCCGACACGCCGAGCAGCAGCGCGAGCAGGAGCGCGAAAAAACCAAGCTCCAGCGAGACAGGAAAGGCCTTGGCCAACGTCGCCATGACCGTCTCCGTGCCCTCGGACGCGTACGTCACGCCAAAATCGAAGTGCGCGTAGCTCCACATCGCGCGGCCGTACTGCTCCCAGCCCGACGTCGCGCGCGCCAGCAGGGGATCGCCCGCGCGCAGCACGCGGCCCGGGGCGCCGGTCAGCGCGATCACCTCGAGATCCGCAACGGCCGACGGCTGTGTCATCTCACCGTTCTGCAAGCGGATTTCCGCGACAGGCTGGCCCAGCAGCACGTGCTGTCCCGGCTTGACGAGGAACCGCACGAGCGTTCCCGCGACCGGACTCGGCACGTCCGCCGCCAGGCCAAACGTCCGCCGCAGGTTCGCTTCCACAGCGGGCGCCAGCGGCTTGTCGCGCTGGAACGGTCCGCCGGGCGCCAGCCGCATGAGGCCAAACGACAGCGACGCGACAACCCACAGGGTCACGAGGCCAGCCAGCAGCCGCCGCAGCAGGAAGCGCGCCATGGGCTACTGGTCTCCCGGCAACGGCGGCAGGTGGATGACCGCGCCATGCTGGATGCGCGCCCACTCGTCCGGCGTGGCCCAGCGTACGTACTTCAGCGGATGCATGTCCTGCGCGTGGCGCTCGTAGCCCAGCACGAACGGCCGCAGCAGGTAGGACCAGGTGTAGTGGTACAGCGGCGTCAGCGGCATGTCGCGGTCCAGGATCTCTTCGGCACGTCGGAGCAGGGCATTGCGCTTCTGCATGTCGGCTTCGGCCTGAATCGCCGCCAGCACGCCGTCGTATTCGGCGGACTTGTAGCCCGAGTAGTTGGCCTTGGACTGGCTGTGGAACACTTCCAAAAACGTCAGCGGATCCGGATAGTCCGCGCACCAGGACGACCGTCCGATGGCAAAATCGCCGGCAAGCAGCGTCTTGAGCAGTGAGCCCCACTCCATGTTGGCCAGCTGCACCTGCACGCCGAGGTTCTCCTGGAGGTTGCGCTGCACGAACTCCGCGATCAGCCGGTGCCCCTCGCCCGTGTTGAAATACAGCGTAATCGGCGCGAGCCCCTGACCGCCGGCGTGCCCCGCGTCTGCCAACAGCCGCCGCGCGCGCTCGGGATCAAAGCCGTCGCCGACCAGCGGCGTGTAGCCATGGCTCGTGCGAAACAGGTCTGGCACCGTGTTGCTCGCCACCGGCTGGCCGCCGCGCAGGATGTGCAGGGCCAGCCTCTCCTTGTCGATCGCCAGATTCACGGCCTTGCGCACGCGCACGTCATCCATCGGCGGCCGATCGACCCGCACGCTGAAGTAATACGAGCACAGCTTGGGATCGCTGTGGAAGTCCGGGCGCCCCGACGCGCGCAGCCCCGGTGCCCGGTCCACCGGCAGCGACGTGTCGCCCTGCCATTGGGTCTTGCCGACTTCATACCAGTCAAACGCGGTCTGGTCGGACTCCGTGTGCAGCACCGTGATCTTGTCCAACCACACGTTCTGCGCGTCCCAGTAACGCGGATTCTTGACCAGCTCCGACACCACGCGGTTCTCGTGTTTGGTCAGCAGGAACGGCCCGTTGGAGACGATGTGCGCCGGCGTGCTCCAGGCATCGCCCCACTTTTCGACAACGTGGCGCGGCGTCGGCACGTATTGCATCTCGCAGAGCAGGTCGAGAAAGAACGGCGTCGGATTCTTGAGCTGGATGATCAGCGTGTGGTCGTCTGGCGCGTGCACGCCAACGGTCTCGGGATCGGCGACCGCGCCCTCGTTGTACGCCTGCGCGCCGTCGAGGAACCACAGCAACTGCGCCGCGCGGGACGCCGTCCTGGGATCGAGCACGCGCCGCCAACTCCAGACAAAATCCTGCGCCGTGATCGGCACGCCATCGGACCACGTCACGCCAGGCCGCAAATGCACCGTCCACGTCTTGCCGTCCGCGGACACTTCGTGGCGCTGCGCCATCGACGGCACCGGCGGACCTTCGCCGCGGTTGTAGACGTACAGCCCCTCAAACACGTTCATCATCAGGTGATGCCCGGCGGTCTCCGCAACTTTGGCTGGATCGAGAAATTCCATCCCGCCCGAGGCAAAAAGCAGATGGCGCTCCGCCGGCACGCGCTCCGCCAGCAACTGCGCGCCGCGATCCGCCTCACGTCCGCACGCCAGCGCGGAGAGCGCCAGGGCCAGGAGGCAAAGCAGGAGCAGGGGAGCCTGACGCATGCGGGGCAGCCGACGGGCGCCATCGGGCGCGGCAACCGCGATCTTGGGTTGTTGCCGCGGCTTTGGCAATGGACGCAAGGCGTTCGACCCGCTAAACTGCAGCGAGAGAACCGTCTTTGGCGGACTTTGAATGGTCTTGGTCAGTTTGGGAGTTCCATGCGCGTTGCCCAGCGGTTGCTCGATGCCCACATGCCGATTGCGCTGGCGCTGCTGTTTGGCATGGCGCTGACCTTGCCGGGTTGCCTGCCGGGCGAGCGCTCCAACGACCCGCTGCCGGACGTCAAGATTGACACGGTCGCGACCGACGCAGCCAAGACGGACACCAAGGGCGACGGCGCCACGGCGGACGGCAGCCTGGATGCCGCCGACGAGGTGACTGGGACAGAGCAGGACGTGCCGGTGCTCGGCGACGTTGTCGTCCTCGGCTGCAAGGTCAACGGCGATTGTGCGGGGCTGCCGACCTTGCCGTGCCACGCGACGCCGACGTGCAGCGTGGAAACGGGACTGTGCGATTCGCCGCAGCTCGACGAAGCCGCACCGTGCATCAGCGACGCCTGCCTTGTCGGCCAAACCTGCGACGCCACCGGCGCGTGCATCGGCGGCACGGCGAAGAACTGCAGCGACAACAACGCCTGCACGCTCGACTTGTGCGGCAACGGCGTCTGCTCCCACCCATTCGCCAACGCCAGCTGCAGCGACGGCGTGCAATGCACGGTGAGCGACCATTGCGATCAGGCGACGCTGAAGTGCGTCGGCACGCAGTTGGACTGCAACGACGGCGATCCGTGCACCAATGACGCGTGCAACGAGAAGGGCGATATTTCGCTCGGTGTCCTGTCCCTGTGCACGCACCAGGGCTTTCCGTACACGGCCAAATCGGTGCCGTGCACCGGCAACGATCCCGCCGACACGCCGATCTGCAACAACGGCAGCTGCGGCGTGGCCAAGAACTGCGACGACAAGAACCCGTGCACCACCGACGGCCCCAACGCGCTGACCGGCGCGTGCGACAACACCTACGTCGGCGACGGCGTGGGCTGCGGCACCGACAAGTGCAATCCCGGCACGTGCCAGTTGATCGTCGGCACTGACGCGGTCGCCCTGCCGACGTGCGTGACCAAATCCAAATGCGATGACAACATGGCGTGCACGACGGACAAATGCGACGCGAACACAGGCGGCTGCAGCTACACCACGCTGAAGCTCGGCGCGCCGTGCACAACGAGCGACCCGTGCGTCGTGAACGGCCAATGCGACGGCAAGAAGACGTGCAAGAGCGCCACGGTCGTCACGTGCAACGACGGCAACCCGTGCACGGATGACAGCTGCATTTCCGGCGTCGGCTGCGTTGGGACGCCCAACACCAAGACGTGCACGGACGGCAACGGCTGCACCAGCAGCGACGCGTGCGCCGCCGGCGTGTGTGGCGGCAAGCCCGTCAACTGCGACGACGCCAACGCGTGCACCATCGACGCATGCGATCCGGTCGCGGGTTGCACGCATACGCTGGCGACGAACGGCACGGATTGCGGCAACGGCTCAGCCTGCAGCCAAGGGATTTGCAAAGCCAAATGAAGCACGTCTTGCCATGGCTGGTGCTGATGGGGCTGGCGACGGGTTGCCTGCCGACGCGGCGCGACGTGACGGCTGCGGTCGGCGACGACGCGGTGGACGATGCCGCAGTTGACGATGGCGCGGCCGGCGATGCGACTGACGACGGCAAAGCGGACGGCAAGGATACCGGCGGCGACACGCCCGCGGTCGACGTGCCCGTGCTGGGCTGCAAAGTCGACGCGGATTGCACGGGCTACAACGACCCGTGCCACACGGCGACATGCGATGCGGCGAGCGGCTTGTGCAAGGCGATGCCGGCGGCCGACGATTCCCCGTGCGTGGGCGTGGACGACAAGTGCGCGGCGAGCGCGCTCTGCAAGGCGGGCGCATGCGTCAAGACGCCCGCGAGCTGCGACGATGGCAACCCCTGCACCGTGGACAGCTGCGACCCGGCGACGGGCTGCTCCACCGCGGCGGTGCCGGTCCCCAAGACGTGCGGCCCCAACAAAGACCAGCCGTGCGGCTGCGACGACTTGAACGCTTGCACCGTTGGCGACGTCTGTGTCGACACCACATGCAAAGGCACCGCAGTCGTCTGCGATGACAAGAACGACTGCACAACCGACTCGTGCGACGCCAGCGGCACGGGCTGCTCGTCTACCAAGAAAGTCGAGAATTCCGTCTGCGATGACGGCGACGCGCACTGCACGACGGGCGACAAATGCATCAGCGGCGTTTGCACTGGCACGCCCGTCACCTGCCCGCCGGACAGCAACGCGTGCAACATCAGCAAGTGCATCGATTTTCTCGGCGGCTGCCAAACTGCGGCCTACGACGGCGCGGCGTGCGACGATGGTGATCCGTGCACGGAAAAGGACGTCTGTAACGCGATCGATCCCGCCAATGGCGCATGTGCGGGCAAGCCCAAAGACTGCGATGACAAGAGCGAATGCACCGATGACGCTTGCGTGCCTGGCACGGGCTGCACGCACACGCCCAACACGGCGACGACGTGCAAGCTCGGCGACATCTGCGCGCCGAACGGGACGTGCAACGCCGGCACCTGCACGCCGCCCGCCACCGCGTGCGACGACGGCAACGTCTGCACCGACGACGCGTGCGATCCCAAGAAGGGCTGCCTGCACACGAACAACGCGGGCAAGTGCAACGACGGGAACGCGTGCACGTACTCGGAAGCGTGCTCGGGTGGCGTGTGCGGCGGCTCGTTGGACGTGTCGACCGACGACGGCAACGATTGCACCGTGGACGCCTGCGACCCGCTGACCGGGCCGAGCTGGACCATCAAGAACAACGGCGTCGGTTGCGGCACTGGCAAGAGCTGCACCGGCGGTATTTGCCAGCCGAGCAGCCCGTGCGGCGACACGATTTGCGCTGCGACTGAAAAGAGCGGAACGTGCCCGGCGGACTGCCCTATCAGCGGCGGGCAATGCAACGTGACCGACGCCGCGTGCATCAGCACGTGCACCACCAAGGTCTGCGGCGACGCGATGACGGCGTGCGTGGACGGCGACGACGGCTGCGCGACGATGCTCACCTGCACCAATGCCTGCACCGACGCGACGTGCAGGGCGGCGTGCTTGCTGTCCACGAGCTTGCCCGGCTTCCCGACGAGCTTGCAGTTGTGGTTGAACGTGCAATGGTGCCAGTCGGCGCAGTGTCTCGGCAACGGCTGGGCTGGCAAACCGTGCGTGCCCGCGACGCCCGAGTACGCGACGTGCGCGCCGGGCTGCGAATCGGCGCTCTGCCTGCAAACATCCTTGGCGTGCGAACTCACCAATGGCTGCCCGGCGCAGCGCACCTGTCTGGGCGCGTGTGCAGCGGATCCGGTCTGCGAGGCCAATTGCGCCGCTGACCCGGCTGCGACAGCCGCTGCCAAGGCGCTCTTGCTGTGCAGCATGAAGCTCTGCCAGTAGGGCGCGTCTGTTGGCAGCGAACTGCGGCTACGCCTCGTCCTTGCGCTCCACATCCGGCAGCGACAGCACAAAATCCGCGCCCAGCGCCCGCGCCGGCGTCTGGAAGCCCTTGGGCAGCTTGCCCGCCAGCGCCGCCTCCGCAATCGCCACGCCCGAAAGCGCCGTCAGCGTGTAGCCGTCCGGCGCCTGCAGCCGCGAAACGCGCTTGTTGCCCGCGGCATCCGTGACCTCGCCCCACAGGTAGCTGCGACTCCGCGTGCGCTGCGCCGGCGTTGGACCGCGCGGCCCCGCGTCGATCTTGGCCTGCAGGCGCTTCTTGATGAACGCGCTCGCGAGGATCGGCTTCAAGTAACGGCTCAGCAGGAGCCCGATGCGCGCGCCAGTCGGCAGCGCGATGAACACCTCGATGTTGGGAATTTCCGTCGTGTAGAACGCCGTCGAGACGTCGCCCCACGGAATCGTCACGGCGCCCGTCTTGCCCAAGCCGAAGTCGATGTGCCGCGAAAGGTACGCCGGCGGCACCTGGACAATCTTGCCATCGCGCCGCACTGCGCCGCCCGCTTCGATATTCTCGACCATCGTCGTCGCCGTGCCGTGGGAAGTCCGCCCGTTCGACTGGAAACCCAGCGTCAGGTGATTGGCCGACGGCAGGCGGCTCTTCAGGTGCGCGGCCAGGCAATCGCTCGGTACAACGTCAAAGCCTACGCCGGGCATGAGGGTGATCCCCGCCGCGGAGGCCTTCTTGTCCAGGCGCGCCGCCATCTCAAACACGGCGATTTCGCCAGTGATGTCGAGATAATGGGCCCGATTGCGGATGCACGCCTCCATCATCGCCTTGGCCGTCCGCGAGAACGGCCCGGCGCAATGCAGCACGACGCCGACGTCCAGCAGCGCCGCGTCGAGCGCCGCAGCCGTCAGGTCCGCCACACGCCAACGCAGCCCCAGCGTCTCAGCCTGCGCGCGCAACGCGTCCGCATTGCGGCCAGCCAGAATCGGCTGCAGACCGCGCGCCAGCGCTTGCGCGACCATCAACTCGCCCGTGTAACCGTACGAGCCGTAAATCAGCAACTCCGCCATGGCCAACCTCACGTGCGCCACTTTTCGGGCGCGGCGCAGAGGGTGCGCGTGCTGGCGATTGGGGTCAAGGGCAC
>CAINLT010000099.1 GCA_903850505.1 uncultured Myxococcales bacterium
CCGCGCGTTGATGCCGATGCAGCAGCCGTAGATGCCCTTGACGCCGTGCTTGGCGCACGCGTCGGCGAACTCCAGCGCGCCGTGCAAGTTGTCGTGGTCGGTCAGCGCGATGGCGGGCATGCCCTCGGCTTTGGCGAACGCGACCATGTCGCCGATGCGCAACGCGCCGTCAGCGATGGAGAACTGGGTGTGGGTGTGCAAGTGGACGAAGGACATCGCGGGCGCAGCTTGCCAGAAGGCGGCGCGGGTGGCGAGGGGGCGGGTGCGGCGAGGGAGTTTTGGCGTTTACGCGCGGCGATCCGCGGTTTGGCCAAGGTGAACCGGGCTTTTTGCCACGCGATGCCGGCCTGGACGTGATCCATCCGAATGCTGGAGATGGGTGATCCGAGGTTCTTTGCCGATCGATCCGCCGTTCTTGCCGATCGATCCGAGGTTGTGACGGGTCGATCCGCCGTTGGCACGAGGTGGTCTTGTCTGGGCGGTGCTTGATCTCGGGTTTTTGCTGAACGATCTGTCCTTCGGTCGGCTCGATCCGACGTCTTTGGCGGACGAGCCGCGGATTTGGCTTTGTGCGCTGGGTCACCGCCCGTCGCTGCATCGGTCCGGCAGGCCGCGCAGTCAGTTTGTCTGCGCGCCGGGGTGGCGGAAGACCTTGGCCGGGCTGCGGCGCAACTGGATGTGGTCGGGAGGTTCACGTGGCGGACCGCACCGCAATTCGTCGGGGCTCACGGCCCAGGTTTCGGTATCAAGATCCCGCCGCCGTCAGCAACCGGATACTGCAAACCCACGTCGAAACCGCCAATCGTCAGCACCTGGTTGCCCAGCGCGGTGTTGATCGCATTCTCGCGAAACGATGGGGCCCCGAATGAAGCCATGGCTCGCCACGCCCTGGTATACGGGTTGTATGTCGCGCCGTCGCCCTGCCACATCGCGAATTCGCTGCCATCCCAAACCGCAGGCCTGCCTTGGAAAATCTGCAACCACTGCGGCACCGGCACAAGTTCCCAAGTCTCGCTGTTGCGCCACCAAATGTAGATGAACGATCCCTTTTGTCCGAATTCCAACTGCGCGCTGACCAAGAACCCATCGGGAAAGCCGCTGACGACGAGCCCGCCGACCATTTGCATGCACGGGTCGGGTGGCGCGTGCATTTTCCAAGCCCACGTTGCCGCGTCGAGTGTCAAGAAGCCAAACGCGCCAGAATTGTCATCGCCTTCGGCGAATCCAGCTGCCACCATTCCAGAAACGGCCTCTGGGCGCCAATCACGGTCGCCTGGATACTCCGGCTGGGGTGGCAAAGGTTCCCAAGCCTTGGCCACGGGGTCGTACGTAGCGCCAGGCCCGGTCTTGGCCGCGGGAACGTTCGCAGTGAGCTTCTGGCACCCCGGCACCACGAGGCGATTGTTGAGAAAGGCAATGCCGCCGTACGACCCGCACGCGCCAGGCGAGCCCGCTTTCGGCAGTGCCGTCCATGTGTTCGTCGCTAGATCGTATTCTGCAAGATCCGCGTAATACGGGCCCCATGGCAGCTGGACTTTGCTATTTGCGATAGCCGGAGCCATTCCGCTGACGTAGAGCTTTCCGCCACCGTAAGCAACTCCCGAAAGTTCGTCGCCATTGAAGACCGGGGCGTGCGGTGTAACGAACCATTTGTCTGCCACC
>CAINLT010000100.1 GCA_903850505.1 uncultured Myxococcales bacterium
CCAAGCCGGTGTGGACGCAGGTCGATGGCACGTTCAATTCCTGCGGCGCGAGCTGTCACATGACGCCGCCCGGCGGCCCGCATCCGCAAAACAGCAATTGCGGCGAGTGCCACGACGCAGTGATCGCCAGTTTTGACCCCGCAACCCAGAAGGCGACGTGGAAGGACGCGACGCTGCACGTGAACGGCCAGATCGAAGTGAAGTCGATGGCGTGCACGAGCTGCCATGGCGACGCCGCGACGAACAATCCGGCACCGCCGCTCGGGACCAAGGGCGAGACGAAGACGACGGATCTGGCGGTCGGCGCGCACGCCCAGCATTTGGCGACCAGCGCATGGCACCGGCAGGTGGCGTGCACGGACTGCCACGCAGTGCCGACGACACCGACGCACGCGAACGGCACTGTTGATTTTGCCTGGAGCGCCGTCGCGACGGCGATGGCGAGCGTGCCGCAATTCTCAGCGACGACAGCGACTTGCAGCGACGCGTATTGCCATGGCGGCGCGCTGCCGGATTCGCCCGCGGCGAAGGTCAAGCCGGTGTGGACGCAGGTCGATGGCACGTTCAATTCGTGCGGCGCGGCGTGCCACATGACGCCGCCGGCTGGCAAGCACCCGCAGAACAACAACTGCGCGCTGTGCCACGACGCGGTGATCGCCAGTTTTGACCCGGCAACCCAGGTCGCGACTTGGGCGAATGCGGCGCTGCACGTCAACGGTCAGGTCGAGGTGAAGAACCTGACGTGTACCGCCTGCCACGGCGACGCCGCGAGCAACAACCCCGCGCCGCCCAAGGGGACGAAAGGCGAGACGAAGACGACGGATCTGGCCGTGGGCGCGCACGCCCAGCATTTGGCGACCAGCGCGTGGCACCGGCAGGTGGCGTGCACGGATTGCCACGCTGTGCCGATCTCGGCGACGCACTCCAACGGCGTGATTGATTTCGCGTGGAGCACGGTCGCGGCGGCGATGGGCGCGACGCCCCAGTTCGACGCCGGAACCGCGACCTGCAGCGGCGCCTACTGCCACGGCGGGACGCTCGCCAACGGCACGACGGCCAAGGTCAAGCCAGTGTGGACGCAGGTCGACGGCACGTTCAACGCGTGCGGCGCGAGCTGCCACATGACGCCGCCAGCGGGCGCCCACCCGCAGAACGCCAACTGTGCGCTGTGCCACGGCGCGGTCGTCGCCAAGATGACGGGCGGCGTCGCGACGTGGGCCAATCCGGCGCTCCATGTCGACGGCATCGTCGAGTCCAGCAGCTACCACGGCCTGAGCGGTTGGGTGTCGCCGAAAGTCACGCCCGGCACGGGCCAGGCCAATCCGAATCACCATGGCTTTGGCTACTTCCTCGCCAACCACGGCAAGGACGACAAGGGCACGGACTGCACGGACTGCCACGGCGCGGACTTTGCCGGCGGCACCGTCGGCGTTTCCTGCAACAACAGCACCATCAACTGCCATGGCGCCAACCCGGCAGGCGGCACGGGCGGCGATTGGCACGCCTGCAATTTCTGCCACGGCGGCGCTTCGCAGGACAATCCGCCTGCGGGCGTGGCCGCCGAGACAACGAGCCAGACGCTCGCGGTTGGTCGACACATTGCGCACCTGAGCGCGAGCGCCACGCACGTCGCGTTTGCCTGCACCAACTGTCACATCGTCCCGCCGGCGGGCGACCTGGGGCACACGCAGCAATACACGCCCAGCGCGGATCTGACGACGCCGGGGCATCATGGCGACGTGACGTTCCCGCCCGCGCCCACGGACGTGAACAGCACCGGCGGTATGACCTGGGACGTGAACGCCGTCACCGGCGCGCCCGCGAGCGCCCGCGGCACGTGCAACGGCGCTTGCCATTCCGACGGTCGCGGCGGCGCGCCCAACGTCACGCCGCGCTGGGCTGGCGGCACATGGAACGCCGGCAGTTGCGGCAACTGCCATGACGCGATGCCGATGACCGGCCATCACGCCGATCACTTGAGCAGCGAAAACAACGTGGCCTGCACGACGTGCCATCCGGGCGCGACGTCAGCCAGCCACGTCAACGGTCTGCGCGACGTCACCGCGAGCATCAGCGGCGCGCCGTACACCGGCAGCATTGCCGCGACGCGGCCCAAGACCGGCGGCTGCTCGATGAGCGTTCAGTGCAACGGCACATGTCACGGCCAGACGCACAGCCCGGAATGTTGGTAGGGCGGGCTAGCCGGCGTTGGCGTGTTCAGCCGTCTCATCGCCGCGTGAAAGCAACGTCCGCACGGTGTCCGAATTCGGCACATCGCGCACATTCGGGAACGTGCCCAGCAGCATGTCGCCGAGGTTGGACGAGACGCCCATCCAGTAGTTTTCGTTCTTGAAGTGATGCAGGCGATGGAACTTGACCACGTCCCGCCACCATTTCAGCTTCGGCCGATACGCGCTGTGCGGCAGGAAGTGCGACCATTCGTAGAAGAGGCCAATCGCCACGGTCGTCGTCAGCGCCGTCATGGCCAGCGCGTGCGTCGGCAGCAGCGTGAAGAACAGCGCCGCCTCCGCGATGAGCGAAACAACGAGCGTCCGCACGGGGATGAACAGCGTGTCCACGTCCCACGGATTGAGGTGGTGCGCGCGGTGCTTCTTGGCGAGGCGGAAATCCAGCGTCCACGGCCCGATCTTGCGCGGGCGGAGGTGCAGGACGAACACGTGGATCAGCCATTCGTTGACGGGCTGGAACGCGATGAAGCCGAGCGCGAGCGCGGCGTCCCAGTGCGTCCAGTTGCCCAGCCAGAGCCGCACAGGCAGGCACACGAGGAGGCTGGCCGTGATGAGGCGCGGGCTCCAGTGCCGCGCGAAGAGTTGCACCGTCGCGCCGAGGCTGGGATTGCCGGTCGGCGCTTTGGCGAAGGTGCCCGCGTCGTGGGTCGCGTTGATCGCCGCCGATTCGCTGGCGCGCGGTGCGTTGCTGTGGAACATGGAAGCGTTCATGGGGGCCCTGGGCTGGAAGGCGCTGGATCCACAGTGTGGCGTAGGGTTGCGTCGCCAGCAAGCGGAACGTCAGTCTTTTTGGCAGGCGCGCCACTGCAGGAACGGCATGCCGGAGGACGAGGCGCCGCTGCTGCCCGTGCCTTCCGCCTTGGTGCTCTCCGCGGCCTGGCCGTTGCCGCCGTTGGCCCCGGCGATCGACTTGCTGGGCGGTTGGACGCTGACGAGGATGCCGTGCGTGTGGCTGCGATCTTCCTTGTCGGCGAGCGCCGTGCCGACGGACGTCCCGACGCTCCAGTCGTCCGCCGCGCCGACGATGAGCCGTCCCGCGACAGCCGTGGCCACGCTCCAGCCGATCGGGCAGGTGTTGCTGGTGAAGAAGGCGACCATGCCGCTGGGGATCGGTCCGGCGCTGGCGCCCATCGCGCTGCCGCTGCACGCGACGCGTTGGACGCTGGGGAAGGCGCTGGTGCTGGCGTCGCTCGTGCCGTTGAAGCCGAGGGTGCCCGCGCTCGCGAAGCCGCCGCCACAGCAGCCGGACGCGAGGCCGATGCCATGGCCGGGAAGCGGGATGTCGGCGCTGACCGCGTGGATGTGGCTGCTGCCCCAGGCCCCGCCGAAGGACGCGCCCGTGCTGCCACCGACCGGCGTGCCGACGATGAAGCGGTGGAGTCCGTCGGCGATGCTGTTCCAACTGGTGGGGCAGGAGACGCCGTCGATGAACGCGATGAGGCTATCTGGCGCGCTGCCGTATGCGATCGCTGTGGTCTTTTTGCACGCGCGCAACTGCACGTACGGGATGCCGGAGCTGGACGGAAGCGCCGTGCCGGTGACGTCCCAAGTGCCCGCGGCGCTCAACCCGGAGTTGCAGCAGCCGACGATGCCGGCAAAACTCGCGGAGCCCGTGGTGGCGCTGCCGGTGATGCCGTGGCTGTGGACGCGGTCCTCGCCGGGAGCGAGCGGAACGCCGTCGGTTTGACCCGCGTCGGCGGCGTCGCTGGGGACGATCGTCCGCCCGACGGCGGTTGGTTCAGCGGCCCAGCCAGCGGGGCAATTCACGGTGTTGAACCACGCGAGCGCGCCGACGGGCAGGGCGTCCGCGGCGGAGCATTTGCCGACCATGCAGACCTGGCCGTTGCCGCACGCGGTTCCATTGGGCACTGCGCCAAACGGGCAGACGCCGGTCGCGGGTTCGCAGGTCCCGGCTTCCTGGCACGGGTCGCTGGGCGTGCAGACGACGGCCGCGCCGGGCACGCAACTGCCGCTCAGGCATTGGTCGTTCAGCGTGCAGCCGTCGCCGTCCTCGCAGGGTCCGAGGTCGAACGCGTGGATGCAGCCGACCGTGGGTTTGCAGCTGTCCAGCGTGCAGCTGTTGCCGTCGTCGCAGCTGATGGCGCCGCCGACGCAGGTGCCGCTTTGGCAGCTGTCCTGCGCCGTACATGCGTTGGCGTCGTTGCACGCCTGGCCATTGCTGGCTGCGGTGAAACCGCACGTTCCGTCGGCGTGGCAAACGGCGACCGCGCACGCTGAAGTGGCGGCGGGGCAGCTTCCCGGCGTGCACCCCGCGTCGGGAGCCGCGGTATCGCCGGCATCTGGCGCAGCGTCATCGGCGGCGACGTCCTGGCCCGCAACGTCGGCGACTGGAACATCGGCAACCGCGGCATCCGGCGCGACGTCCGCGGGCGGGGCATCGGCGGCAGCTGCGTCGGTCGCGTCTTGCGTATCCGCTTCGGCCGCATCGGCCTTCGCGACGTCCGAAAATGCCCATTCTGAGGTGTCGTCGGCGGCGCTGGCGGTGGCGTCGGCGGTCGCGGCGGGCGCACTGCTGCACGCCGTCGCCAGCATTGCTGCAGCCACACCCATCCCAAAGACGCTGCGCGCCTTGTCCAACAGCCGATTCACGTTCGCCTTCCCCCTGAAGCCACTCTGCCCGCGCGCGTCGTGGGCGTCAACCCCGCGATTGCAGTTGTCATCCCGCCGAGTTCTTGCTACCACGTCGCGCCATGAACACGACGACTACCGCGCAAAAACTTGGCGTCTCCCAGCGGGCGCTTGACCTCTGCCTCGACGCCGATCTCATCGATCTCCACATCGACACCTTCATTCCGCTGCGGATTTGGGGCTACGACGTGATGCGCCACCATGGCGTCGGCCCGCTGCGGGGCTATTTCTTTGGCCATCTGGACTTGCCGCGCATGGACGAGCAGGGCGTGACGGGCGCGATGTGGTCCATCACGACCAATCCCTTTCGGCCGGAGGCCAATCGCTTCAAGGTGTTGCAGAAGAATCGCGCGCGCTACGAGGCGATGGTCGCGGCGTCCCGCGGCAAGATGGTGATTGCCAGCACGCCCGATGCGTACGCGCAGGCGCGGGCGGAAGGCGTGCACGCGGTGCTGCCGGCGATCCAGGGCGGCAATGCGCTGTCAGGCGCGCCGGATTTGGACGCGTGGTTGGCGGATCGCTGGCTGACGCGCGTGACGTTGGTCCACCTTGTCGATTCCGTTTACGGCCAGTCGTCGAGTCCGCTGTCGCTCAGGCAAATCCAGCGGCTGAGCGCGCGGGGCAAGGAGATCGTGCAGGCGCTCGACCGCGCGCGGGTCTTTGTCGATCTGGCGCACATCGCCGAGCCGTCGTTCTGGGACGCCGTGGCGGCGCACGACCCGACGCTGCCGCTCATCGCGACGCATACCGGCGTCAGTGGCGTGGTGCCGCATTGGCGCAACCTCGACGACGCGCAGATCGGCGCGATCGCCAAGACCGGCGGCGTCGTCGGCGTCATCTACGCCGCGAACTTCATGGGCCGCCCGGGCGGTCCGCGCAACTGCGAGATGGTGGCCGAACACCTCGAGCACATCGTCAAGGTCGCGGGCGAAGACGTACCGGCCATTGGCTCGGACTACGACGGCGCGATTGTGCCGCCCGCGGACATGCGCGACGGTCGCGGCCACGTGCGGTTGGTCGATGCGCTCCTGCGGCGCGGCTGGAACGAGGCGGCGGTCCGCAAAGTGATGGGCGGCAACTTCCTGGCGTCCTGGCGGCGCTTGCGCTAGTCGATCGCGACGCGCAAATCGGCCCAGACTTCCGGCGTCGCCAAACTCTGCCACACCGCGACGAACGCGCGATACCGCCGCATCCGCTGCCGCGCGCGCTCCTCCTGCAGCCACGTCAGGCCCGCGGCGATCTTGGCGAACGGTCGCGTGTGCCCACAAAACTCGCGGGTACGCTCGCGCTCCTTGACCGCGAATTGCGGCAGGAATTCCGCCCAGACGTCGCAGTCGTGGATATCGCCCAGCGCTTCCTGCACCGCCCGCAGCGCCTTCAGTGCCGGCTTGAAGGCCTCGCCGTACACCGGCTCGAACACCTCCAGCGCGTACCGCAGCCGCTTGCCGGCGATCCGCATGGCGTGCAGCGCGTCGATGTCCTCGGGTTTGTGAACGCACGGTTCCAGCGCCAGCAACGCGTCCAGCAGTCCCAGCAGCATCGCCTTGCCCTGACCGCGCAGATCCGCCGCGTCCTCGGCCCGCTCCTCGCGCCAGGAGGCGAGCGTTTCCGCCATCGTGGAAGCCACTTCACGCTCGTGCCAGTCGGTCAGCGCGCGTTCAACGGCGCGTTGCAGCCGTTCGCGCCGCTGTTGTCGGCGCAGCCGCAGCCGCTCGATCCCCGGCAAATGCAGGCGTCGTTCGGGCGGCGGGGCCTTGGTCAGATCCGCGATCGTCGCGTCCAGCAGCTCGATTTGCACGTCCGTGTCGCGCGCGTCACCCAGCGCGCGGGTCAGGCGGCGCACATGCTTCTGCCAGCGCGCGAATTTCTTGGCTGGCAGGACGTCGCTGAACAGGCTCAGCGCGCTCCGCAGCCGCCGGGAAGCGACGCGGGCGCGGTGGATGCATTCCGGGTCATCGGCCTGGCGCACGCCCGGCAATTCCCGCTGCAGCGCGTCGAGACGTTCGAGCAGCGCGTGTGCCGCAAAGGCCCGGAGGTCGTTTGTCGATTCCTGGTTCATGGCACGCGGCGGCGGCGTTCCCATCCGCGCCCGCAAGTGGGCCGGAAGCCACCAGTCTGGAACTGCCGGCTGCGTCGGTCAAGCGGGCGATCCTACCCGCTGACCGACCAACGTTGGCATCGGGGTCAGCGCGTCTAGAACCCGTTCGCCGTCGCCATCGCGGCGTATCCGGTCGCCATCGGCGTAACTACCGGCGTCTTGGTC
>CAINLT010000101.1 GCA_903850505.1 uncultured Myxococcales bacterium
CCCGAGGCGCTCCATCCGCGTGACGTACTGCTTGACCAACGTCTTGATTTTCTTCTCGTCGCCGTGCGCCTTGTCCGCCTGGGCGATCAGCGTCTTGGTCTGGCGCACCGCGTTGTCGACCAGCGCCTTGGCCTTCGCCGCGCTGGCCGGATTCGCCAGCGTCGGCAGCGGCGTCGCGAGCAGCAGGAGGAGCGCCACCAGAACGGTCAGGAGCTTGTTCATCGGAGGCCCTGAAATATGTATAAGTTGTCGATGCTTGCGGTGCATCCGCCAGTTGGCAGGCTAGATCCGTCGCGGCTGCGTGGCAAGAGCCGAAGCCGGAGCGCATTGCCGATCGACGCGCCTCGCCAACAGCGCTACCCTCTGCCTCACGCCGTCCCGTCGGCGCCGCGGAGCCCTGGCATGGCCGCTCGTCGCCTCCTTCTCACTGTCCTCGCTGGCGTTTTGCTGACGACCGGCGCCCAGGCTGCCGATCCGCCGCTCTGGCAGCCGCCGGCGCCGCCGGTCGTGCACAGCCGCGCGCCGCCCAAGCCGCAGCCCTGGTACGCGCAACTGGCGAACATCCTGCTGCATCTGTTCCAGACGCCGCCGGGCGTCGATCCGTTTGCCAGCCCCTTCTCCGAGCACTGCGCGGGCGCCCATTGCCCGTCGTCGCACATCGAGGACCGCCCGACGCCGGTGCCGTGACGCGTCTGGTGCGCGAGCCTCTTGCGCTCCCCGCGCGTCCCAGTCACGCTTTGCGCCGAACCGCAATGGGGTGCCGGCGATGCGATCACGAAGTCTTGTTCTGCTCCTGGGTGCTGCCCTGTTGCTCTCGCAGGTTGCGTGCAGCGACGGCGGTCTGGCCACCAAAGCCAAGGCTGCCGCCGACGGAGCCAATGCCGCGGACCTGGGCACGTTGCCCGAAGGCGATGCGGCACCCGATGTTGCCGTCGCGCCGGATGCCGAAGCCGACGCAGCACCAAGCCTCGACGTCGCGGCCGACGTGCCAGCAGCGCCGGACGCCGAGGCGGACGTGGCTGCCGGAACGGACGCCGCAACGCTTGCGGATGCCGATGCCGCGCCCGATGCCGCAGCCGACGTGGCCACAGCCGACGTTGCTGCGGACGCTGCTGGCGACGCGGGCGCCGATGCCGCCTCCGACGCGACCGGTCCCCAGCCCGCGACGTACGGCGGCCATTGCACGACGCCGTTCACGATGCCCGCCAAGCAGCCGTGGGTGCACGACATTGCCTCGCCGATCGTGATCCTGTCCGGCGCGCCCAACCACCGCATCCGTGACCTCATCCTGCCGGTCGGAACCGCGAGCAAGCTGCGCGGCCACTTCACCTACGGCGTCATCGACGCGGGGTTGGGCGACGAGACCGTGGAGCTGTGGGTGCGCACCTGCCCCGGTTGGGTCAGTTGGGGCAAGCTGCAGACAGATGCCAGTGGAATCGTGTGGTTCGACGTTCCGGCGAACGTGCCGCAGGGCGACTACGCGCTCAAGATGGTCGTGCTCGGCGATCAGACCGTGGCGGACGGCGCCATTGCGGTGTGGCCCAAAGGCGTGCACGCGCTGGTGACCGACATCGATGGCACGCTGACCACGAGCGATTGGGAGCTCATCCAGGACGTCATCTTTGGCGGACCGGCGACGATGTGGCCGGACGCCAACACCGTCATCAACGCTTGGTTCCAGAAGGATTACCGCATCATCTACCTCACCGGCCGGCCGCAGCTGGTCAACCGCTACACGCGCACCTGGCTGGCCAGCCACGACTTTCCGCTGGGGACGCTGCACCTGACCGAAGGGCTCACGCAGCTGCCGCCGACCGTCGATGGCGTGCAGAAGTTCAAGTCGGACTTCCTGACCGGCGTGCAGCAGGCGACCGGCGTGCTGCTGCAGGCGGGCTACGGCAATGCCACGAC
>CAINLT010000102.1 GCA_903850505.1 uncultured Myxococcales bacterium
GCCCGCAAAGCTTGGCGTCGGCGCACGTTGGCGCGGGTGAGGCAGCCGTGACGCTCCGTCGTTTTTCAGTCCTGGCGCTCTGTGCGGTTGCGCTGTGGTCGTGCGGTGCGCCGGGGCAATCTGCGGACACGCCGGCTGACGCCAGTGTCGACGCCGCAACGGCCGATGCACCGGCTGAAACCGTCGCCGATGCTGCGGACACACCGGACGCCGAGGTCGCGGCGATCGACGCGCCGGATGTTGCCACCGCTGACGTCGGTGCCGCGCTTGATGCGGTCGATGTCGCGGTTGCGGATGTGGCAGCGCTTGATGTTCCTGACGCGGTCGATGTTGCTGACGCGGTCGATGCCGGTCCAGTGACGCCGCCGCTGACGCTCGCCGCGCTGCAAAAGGCCCTGCAAGCCGATGACGCCGCTGCGAGTGCGCCGCTGCTTGCCCAGTACGACATGCCCGTGTGCGACGCGACGCAGTGCCTGTTCATCGTCGTCGCGCCGGGCGCCAAGGCCGTTGCCGTCACGGGCGATTGGGCAAATTGGACCGTCGATACGCAGCTCGCATACGCGGCGAAGTCCGGCGTCTGGTGGGCCGTGATCCCGCTGCAGGTCGCCAAGAAGGTCGAGTACAAGGTCAAGCTGGACGGGCAGTGGGCGCTGGATCCGAGCAATCCGCATTTCGCGTGGAACACTTACGGCCCCAATTCCGCGATCTACGGCAAGAACCAAAGCCGGCTGCGGCGGATGGCGGGCGTGCAAAGTCCGCAGCTGGGCAATACGCGGGACGTCTACGTCTACCTGCCGGCGGCGTATGACAGCCAGCCTGAAGGTCATTTTCCGGTGCTGTACATGCAGGACGGCTTCAACGTGTTCACCAATCCCAAGGCGCCTTTTGGCTCGTGGGACGTGGAGCAAACGGCGGACGCGCTGATGGCGTCAACGGAAGCGCTGCCGGTCATCATCGTCGCCGTCGATACCGCCGATCGCAACCACGAGTACGTCTACGCGCCGCTCAACATCAGCGGCGTGGTCTATGACCCCAAGCTGCCGCAGTACGCGGCGTTTCTCGTCGACACGCTGAAGCCGCAGGTCGACAAGACGTTCCGCACCCTGCCCGACCGGCAGCACACGGCGATGGGCGGCTCCTCGCTCGGCGGCATCTCGTCGATGTGGATTGGCTGGACCCACTGGCAGACGTTCGGCTTGGTCGCATCGTTCTCCGGCGCGTACTGGATCGGCGAACCCGGCGCGGTCTGGAATGGCGGCAAGACCGGCGACGGTCCAACGATGCGCAACCTCATCGCCGACAAAGCCAACGCGCCGCCCACCGGCAGCCTGCGCATCTACATGGACAGCGGCGACACGGGCTTTGACGGCGTGGCGAGCTACAACGGCGACGTCTGGGTGTACAGCGACTGGACGCGCAACGCGCTCATCGCCGCGGGCTGGGACACGCGCGCGGAGTGGCAGCCGATCACAAATCTGCCGCTGACGACGCCGATGGCGAACGTCCCATCGATCGCGTGGACGCCGACGCCCGCGCAGGGCTGGAAAGCGTACGTCCAGCCGGACAAGAACCTGTTTGACGTCGTGGGCCACGGCCATCAGCACAACGAGGCGGCGTGGAAGCAGCGGTTCGGCGCAATGCTGCGGTTTTTGTGGCCGGGGCCGGGGCTGAAGTAGCGCCGGGGCTAGTTGCAGGTGGTGCGGAGGTTGTCGACCATGACGTAGCCGAGCGGATCGGCAGATGTTACGTTGGTTGCGACATTCACCTTGAACTGCACCTGCGTGTTCCACTGACTCGGCGTGACCGCCCATACCACGGTCTTCAGGCTGTTTGAGCCCTGATACGTTGAATACGGGCCCAGCGCTCCGCCGAGCGGCAGCGCCCCGCCCAAGGTCGGTGTGACGACCATGTTCGTATCAACCGCGCTCAAGGACCGATTGCCAACGTAGATATCTGCTTTGACGAAGGCGGTCCCCGTCGGGATCGTTGCCGACACGTACATGTACTCGCCTGAACCAGACGTCGAGTAGTACCCATTGCCGCCGCCGTTGAACAGGCTGCTCCAGCCCAGAGCGTTCGTCCCCTCGGTATGCGGCGTAGCGAGCACGCCCCACTGCGAGCCCGTCCACGTGACGTTGAGTTTCGACTCAAAGCCATTCAAGAGCGAGGCGCTGCACGCCGCACACCCCTCATCCGTCACGCCGTCGCAGTTGTTGTCCAGCCCGTCGTAGCAGATCTCCGGCGCGCCGGCGTGGACCGTCGCGTTGCTGTCCAGACAGTCATCGGGCGCGGTCGACGTCACGTAGCCCGCCAGGTCGCAGCCGGTGATCGCCAGCGCTGGGTCGGGGTTCTTGTAGCCGTCGCCGTCTGCGTCCCGGAACCAGGTGCCTTGCGGCAGCCCTTCGTCCGTCGCGCCGTTGCAGTTGTCGTCGATGTTGTTACACACCTCGCTGGCGCCCGGGTTGATGGCCTTGACCGCGTCGTTGCAGTCGCCCGTCACGAGCGCGCTGTAGGTCAAGTGCGCGCTGCACCAGCATTGGGTGCTGCCGGCGACGCCGTAGCCGTCGGTGTCGGCGTCCAGCGCGTAGTTGTTGCAGCCGACGGAATTCTGCGGGTCGGTGACGCCGTTGCAGTCGTCGTCCACGCCGTTGCAGACCTCCGTCGCGCCCGGGTGGATGGACGCGTCGCCGTCGTTGCAGTCGCCGTTGACCGTCACGCCCGTGCTGCCGCTGCAGACGCACGTGGCCGCGCCCGCGCCGTAGGTGTCGCCGTCCGCGTCGGTGTAGCGGTTGGTGCAGCCCGTGCTGCTGACGCCGTCGGTCACGCCGTCGCAGTTGTCGTCGACGCCCACGGTCGCGCACGTGTCCTTGGCGACGCCGGGGTTGACGGCGGCGTTGGCGTCATTGCAGTCGCCTCCGGCGGCGATGTAGCCGGTCGGCTGGATGCAGTTGCTGACGGCGCTGGCGGTGTCGCCGTAGCCGTCGCCGTCGCCGTCCTTGTACCAGTTGGAGGCGGGGACGCCGGGGGTGCAGGCGGAGGAACTTCCGTTGCAGGCGACGACAGCGCGGACGTCGTCGATCGCAAACCCGCCCGCGGAACCACTCGAACAACCGTTGCCGTTGGAAGTGTTCGCGAGCGTCGTCGTCATCGCGGCGGACATCGTGTAGGTCTTGCCTGCGTCAGCGGGAGCCATCGGCCAGACAAGCGTGCGCCATTTGGGGTTCTGAATCGTGGCGAACGGGCCAACTTGTCGGGTTACGCCGTTCAGCGTCAGGACCATCTTCGCCGTCGTGTCGACCGTGTCCGGGAGCACGCTGTGGCGGTTGTCAAAGAAGACGTCGATGGACACCCCAGAAGCGCCGGTGGGAACGGTGATGTTGAAATTGAGAGAATCGTTCGCGAGCTTGCCGTACCCGCAGCCGCCTGAGTCGCCCCACCACGCCGAATAGCTACCTTCAGTCTTTGGCGAAGACAGAAACCACCAGTCGGCAACGGACAGCCAGTTGTTCGTGTCGCTCGACGATTCGAGGCTGTTCAGTACGCTACCGGTCAGGTCATCGGTTGCGCCGTTGCAGTCGTTGTCCAGGCCGTCGCAGATCTCCGCGGCGCCCGGGTGAACGGCCGCGTTGGTGTCGTCACAGTCGCCACTGACGGCCGCGTAGCCCGCAGGCTGACCGCAGCCTGTTGTGGTGGTGCTGGCGATGCCATAGCCGTCGCCATCCGCGTCTCTGTACCAAGTCTGGAAGCCCTGCAGGCCGCCGCTACTGGCTGGCGCGCAGAAATTGGACGTGTCGGTGCAGCCGCTGATGACCCGGACGTTGTCCAACCCGATGCCGCCGTAGTACGCCGTGCCACAACTGGACGTAGAGTCGTTAGTCGACTGCACCGTAGCAACAATCGACTTCGCGAGGCCTTGCTGGGACGCGCTCACCGGCCAGATCACGGTGAACCAGGACGCGGCGTGCAACGTCGAAAACGGCCCGATCTGCTGGGTTACGCCGTCGAAGTTGAGCGTCATGTACAACTTCGGATCGGCGCCGCCGGAGCTGTTCAGGGTGTTGCTGAACGCGACGTCGATCGCGACGAAGTTGGCATTGGCGGCCACGGTCAGTGGCACCGTCGCCTTCTCGTTGGGGAAACCATAGTATCCGCAGCCCGCTGAGTACCCCCAGCGCAAATACTGGTGCACAGTCCCGTAAGTCGCCGTAAACGAGCCCTTCGCGTCGAACATCCAGTCGGTTGAATTGTTGACGAAGTCCGCGGTCTTGTCCAAACCATTCACCACCGTCGCAACGCACGATACCGCGCAGCCCTCGTCAGTCTTGCCATTGCAGTTGTCGTCGATGCTGTTGCCGCAGATCTCGCTCGCCGCCGGGTTCACTCCCGCCTTCGTGTCATCGCAATCTGTGTGATCGAGCACGTATCCCGCCACCGGCGCGCACGACACGGTCGTCACGGCAAGATTGCCATAGCCATCCTTGTCATTGTCGGCATACCATCGTCCGTCTGGCCGTTGCAGTTGTCATCCACGCCGTTGCAGATCTCCGTGGCAAACGGATGCACCGCCTTGTTGTTGTCATCGCAATCGCCGTTCAGCAATGCGGAGAACGCCGTCGTCGGCTTGCATTGCGCGTTGCCGCTGCCAACGCCGTAGCCGTCGCCGTCGGCGTCGGCGAAGTACGTGCTTTGGACGCCTTCGTCGGTCGCGCCGTTGCAGTTGTTGTCCTGGCCATCGCAGATTTCCACGGCGTTGGGATTGATCTTGGCGTTCGTGTCGTCGCAGTCGTCGCCGTTGAGCGCGGTGTAGAGCCCGCTCGCCGCGCACGCGCACTGGGAGAACGTTTGGCCAAACGTGTCTCCGTCCGCGTCGATGTGGTACGCCGTGCAGCCGGTCGTGTTCAGCGGGTCAACAGCGTTGTCGCAGTTGTCATCGATGCCGTTGCAGATTTCCGTCGCATTCGGATGGACGGCGGCATTGGTGTCATCGCAATCGCCGCCTGTGGCGACGTAGCCGGGAATCGCCGCGCAGAGGCACTTGTTGCCGCCCTGGTAGCTGCCGTACCCGTCGCCGTCGCCGTCCTTGTAGTACGGTGAGCAATCGGCCGTGTTGGCCGGGTCGGTGATCCCGTCGCAGTCGTCGTCGATGCCGTTGCACGTCTCCGCGACGCCCGGGTGGATCGCGGACGCGGCGTCGTTGCAGTCGCCGCCCACGGTCGCGGTGTACGTGCCGATCGGCCCGCACTGACATTTCTGGTCCGCCGTCACGCCGTACGTGTCGCCGTCCGCGTCGTTGAAGAACATCTTGCAGTCCGCCGCCGTCGCGCCGTCCGTCACGCCGTCGCAGTCGTCGTCCTTGCCGTTGCAGACTTCC
>CAINLT010000103.1 GCA_903850505.1 uncultured Myxococcales bacterium
GGCTGCATTTTCTACATGGCTGACGCGGACTTGGACAAGTACGGGGTGTTCGGCGTCTCCAAGTGCCTGTGCGGTCCAGGCACCGGTGCGCCCACCTACACGGCCACCGTCGGCGGCGACTGCAACGACGCCGATGCCACCGTCAACCCGGGCGCGACCGAGAAGTGCGACGGCATCGACAACAACTGCGACGGCATCACGGACGGCGCTGGCTCGGCGGGCTGCGTGGCGTACTACGTCGACGGCGACGGCGACGGCTATGCGACCAACGCGGCGGCGCACCAATGCCTGTGCGCGGCGACGGATCCGTATACGGCAGCAGCAACGGGCGATTGCGACGACGGCAACAACAAGATCCACCCGAACGCCTACGAGCTGTGCAATGGCATCGACGACAACTGCAATGGCATCACGGACTCGGACTCGCCGGACGCCAAGACCTGGTACTACGACGGCGATGGCGACGGGTACGGCACGACGGTCCACGTGACGGCGTGCGCGGCCACGGGCTTCTACAGCTCCACCGTGAGCACGGACTGCGACGACACGGCGTTCACGATCCATCCGGGCGCGACGGAGAAGTGCAATGGAATCGATGACAACTGCAACGGCTTGACCGACGACGGCCTGCCGATGACGAACTACCACCCGGACACGGATGGCGATGGCTTCGGCAGCTCTGCGATTACGGTGGCGCTGTGCGCACCGAAGTTCGGCCTGCTGCTCGACGCCAGCGACTGCAACGACAGCGACGCCACCATCCACCCGGGCGCGACCGAGACGTGCAACGGCGTGGACGACGACTGCAACGGCGCCACCGATGAAGCGTCGGCGGCGACGATGTGCCCGTCCGTGCTGAACGGCGCGCCGGCTTGCGTGGCGGGCGCTTGCGCGGCGGCATGCAATGCGAAGTGGTACGACCTCGACAAGAACCTGGCCAACGGCTGCGAGTGCTCCGCGGACAGCCACTACGGCGTGGCCGGCGACTCCGGGGGCAACCCCATCGACCTGGGCACGCTGACGGACGCGGGTGCCAGCGCGACCGGTTCCGGCAACATCATGCCGGGCGAGAACGGCGACTGGTACAAGGTCTACGCCCAGGACCTGGCCGATGCGGACGGCGGCTGCGACACGTTCAACCTGGACGCCAAGTTCGCGACCGGCACCGACACGGGCTTCGCCCTCGACCTGTACCGCGGCGGCTATGCCACGGGCAACCTGCTGTGCGGCGGCGTCGCGGAGAGCGGCTGGACGACGAAGTTCAGCGGCGCGGCCTACGGCCCGCAGACCAGCTCGGGCGTCATCGGCGGCTACGTCACGTGCCCTGCCGGCGAGGTCTGCTCGCCGTACCTGTCGCCGAATCCCGCGCTCGCGGGCGAATGCCACTGCGTCAACGCGCCGACCGGCAGCGGCCTGATCGCCGATGCGCAGGTGAACTACTGCCGGGACGACTCCGCGACGTTCTACATCCGCGTCTATCGCACGACGACGGCGGCCAGTTGCTCGGTGGCGCAGTACACGTTGCAGGTCTCCAACGGCCTCTAGTGCCCGGCTTGAACGGTGAAGCAACGCGCTTGCACCGCTTTGCGCCTGATTCTATCCTGAGGCACCGATCGCAGCGGGTCGCCAAGGACACTGCCATGCCGCGGGTGCGCATCGTTCCGTGGAGCCTGTTGCTGCTGCTGGCGTGCTCCTCGCCGCGGACGGCCAAGCCCGTGAGCGCCGATGCGGCGGCGCCGGTGGCCGATGTGCCTGCGCAAAAGCCGCCGCCGGATGTCGAGGCGCCCGGCACCGATGTGCTGACCACGGCGCCAGACGCGGACGCTGCGCCAGCACCTCTTGATGCCGCAGCCGACGTTTCGCTGGTGTGCGTGGATGAGGACGGCGACGGCTTTGGCGAGAACTGCGCGGCTGGCGCCGATTGCGACGACCTGAACCCGCACTTCGGCGCAGATTGCCCGGATTGCAGCCTTGGCGACTTCGCCGGTTGCCCGTGCAGCAGCAAGAAGGCCAAGCCCTGCTACGGTGGCGACACGGCGTGGCTCGGCAAGGGCGCATGCAAAGGCGGCACGCACACGTGCGATGCCGGCTATTGGTCGGTCTGCAAAGGCGAAATCCTGCCCGCACCCGAAACCTGCGACGGCATCGACAACAACTGCGACGGCCAGACGGACGAGGGCGTGCAGTCCTCCTGCGGCAACTGCGACGCCAGCTGCGCGCTGGGCAAGGCCGGGGCCGGCACGCCCAAGCCTTTCGATCTCGTGGCCTTGGGCGCAAAGGGACTGGTCCAGGACCCCAAGGGCTGGCTGACGCTCGATCCGGCGGTCACGTCGCTCAAGCTCAAGTACATCTGGATCGCCAACTCGCCGGACTCCACGGTCTCCAAACTCGAAATCAAGACCGGGCACGAGGTGGCGCGCTACAACGTGTGCCCCGACCCGTCGCGCACGTCCGTCGACCTGGAAGGCAACGTCTGGATCGGCTGCCGCGGCGACGCCGGCGTGACGAAGATCATGGTGAACAAGGCGGATTGCAAGGACAAGAACGGCAACGGCAAGATCGAGACGTCCGCAGACCTCAACGGCGACCACAAGATTACCCAAGCGGAAATGCTGCCGTTCGGCAAGGACGAGTGCATCCGCTTCCTGGTCTACCCGGAGGGACCGGGCGTGTCGACCATCGCGCGCTCCGCCGGCGTCGACAAGGAAGACCATGTCTGGATTGGCTTTTGGGACTCCAGCAACCTGCGCCGCTTGGAGCCCGACCAGGGCGCCACCGTCCAGACCATCAACATCGGCTGCAACCCGTACGGCCTGGTGATCGACCAGCAGGGCATCCTCTGGGTCTCCGGGCGCGGCTGCGACAGCCTCGTGCGCGTCGATCCGACCACGGGGAGCGTCAAGAAGCTCCAGCCCAACACCGGCTACTCCCCGTACGGCATCAACGTCGACGCGTTCGGCAAGATCTGGACGGCGAATTACGGCAACGGCTCGGTGGCGTGGCGCTACGACCCGGTGGCCGACAACTGGAAGTCCGTGAACACGCTGATGAACCCGCGCGGCATCGCTGGCAGCGCCGACGGGTACGTGTACGTCGCGAACGACCAGGACAGCTCCATCGCGCGCATCAACGCCACCACGCTGGTGAACGAGGGGCAGATCAGCCTGGGCGCCAACCGCGCGCCGGTGGGCATCGCGCTCGACGACGACGGCTTCGTCTGGGCGGTCAACCAGGGCACCGGGACGGCGTCGAAGGTGGACCCGAAAGCCGGCATGGTGGTTGGCGAATATCCCGTCGGGAATTCTCCCTACACTTACAGCGACATGACGGGCTACACGTTGCATCACTTCACTGCGCCGAAGGGTCAGATCACGGTGATCCTCGCAGGCAACGGCAAGGCCAACCCGCTGACGGGCGCGCTGGCAAATAACGTGTGGCAGAGCCTGGATATCGACGCCATCGTGCCGCCGCAGACGAGCCTGCTGCTGCGCTACCGGGCCGCCAACTCCGGCCTGGCGCTGGCGACGACGCCGTGGTCGGTGCAGGTGGCCGTGCCGCCGACTTCCCTGCCCGTCGATCTGACCCTCGGCGGGGCGCCCATCGGGCTGCTGTTGCAGGTGGAACTGCAGCTCGTCAGCTCGGATCAGAAGTCGACGCCGACGGTCAAGTCCTTGTCTGCCAAAGCGGTCTTGCAGTAGGCGCCAGGGGTTCCTGCGCAGCTTGCCGCACGCCGTTGTCACGAAACTGTCACGCTCCCGAAGATCGTGCTTGACACGTTTCCAGGGCAGGTCTATTCGTGAGGTGATGTCGACATTCCCCTTTCACATCGTCGCTTCGCCGCCCAGAGAGAGGCAGCGGAGTGGAGTTGTTGCAGCGCGCGCGGTTCCATGGCGCGCCCTGTCTGGCGGGGAATCCAGAACAACACTTGGCGAGGCGACTCGCCGGACGTGAGGAGGTTCTGCCCATGGGTGACTCCCTGGTGAATGGTTCACACGACCCAAGCGTGGAGGGCGCGATGCTCGGTTCCGATGCCCTGTTCGAGA
>CAINLT010000104.1 GCA_903850505.1 uncultured Myxococcales bacterium
ATGTGATCCTGTTTGCGCAGGAACTCCATCACCATGTCGCCCAGCAGCGTCGACGGCACTTCGCGCTCGCCCGTCTCCGACAGTCGCGTTTCCACGCTGCGCAGGAACTCGTCCACCGTGTCGGCGGGAATCGGCCGACGGTGCATGGCCTTGACGATGCCGCCGCGCAGCTTCTCCCGGCCAAATTCTTCGCGTTGACCCTGTTTCTTCACGATGAGCGGCAGCTGCAGCTCGATGCGCTCGTAGGTCGTGTACCGGTGATTGCAGGCTTCGCACGCGCGCCGACGGCGGATCGCATCGCCGCCAGGCAACAGCCGCGAATCGACGACCTTGTCGGCCTCATCACCGCAGCGGGGACAGCGCATGTTGGCTCACTCCATCTGGGAAATCAGGTCCAGACGGGCTTGATGACGCGGGTCGAAGGCCGTCGTCAGCCACGTCTCCACGCATTCCTGAACGATCATCGGCCCGGTGCTACGCGCGCCGAGGCACAACACATTGGCGTTGTTGTGCTCCGCGCAGAGGCGGGCCGTCGTCACGTCATGCACAAGCGCAGCGCGGATGCCGACGATCTTGTTGGCGGCGATGCTCATGCCGATGCCGGTGCCGCACAGGAGGATACCGCGATCGGCAGCCCCTTGCATGACGGCGCCGCAGACGGCCGCAGCATAGCGCGGATAGTCAACGCGCTCGCCCGGACCACAGCCCAGGTCATCAACGACGTAGCCGAGCTCCACGAGGCGTTTGGCAACGCTTTGGCGCAACTCAACAGCAGCGTGATCGGACGCGATGGCGATGCGCATCACCGGCCTCGCGACTTAGGACTCGCTCGACGCCGCAGCGTCCGGCTGCAGACCGGCGATGATTTCCTTGCCCGCGTAGTGGCCGCAGTTCCCGCAGATGCGGTGCGGGCGCAGGGCCTCGCTGCAGTTCTTGCAGGTGGAAAGGGTCGGCGCGGTCATCTTGTCCCACTGGGCGCGGCGCATGGCCGTGCGCGAGTTGGACATGCGTTTCTTTGGAACTGCCATCTTATCCTCCGGTTACTTTCGCTCTCAGGGCAACTTCCGCTGCCGCTCCACTCATTCCCGCGCACTGAACCTTGCGGTCCCGCGACGCGCGACCCTTAGTTCTTCTGCACCCGCAGTTCAGCGAGCTTGGCCCACGGCGACGAGCGTTCTTCGCTCAGGTCGCACGTGCACGTCTCGGTGTTGCGGTTGATGCCGCAGCGCGGGCACAAGCCCTTGCAGTCTTCGTTGCAGAGCGGCACGTCCGGCAGCGCCAGGATCGTGTGCTCAATGCACAATTCGTCGAGCAAAATGTTGGCGCCGTCGTGCTCGCTCACGTCCGGATCGGCGTCCAGATCAGCGGCTTCGGCGTCAAACTCGTCGCCGGCGTCCAGCTGTCCCGGGCCGACAAAATGGTGATCGAACTCAGTATCCACCGTCAATTCAACCGGTTCAGCGCAGCGGCTGCAGGCGCAGCGGAACTTGCCTTGCACGTGGGCATGCACTTCCACAACTTCCGCATGGCGCGAAGCCGTCACCGCGATCGCCATCGTCGGCGCCGCCGCTTCGTAAACGCCGGCCAAACGCTCCGCGCACCAGGACGTCGCAAGGCTTGCCTCACGCGTTTGCGGCGTTGCGTTCAGAGTGGAGATAGGAAGTGAGACAGCCACAAAACCCTCGAAAGACCCAAGACCATACGGCAAACGCCGGGCGGAAAGGGGGCTGTATGCTAGGGTCGGGCGGCGAGACTGTCAATGGAATCCTGCACCCGCGGATGCGGCTTGGCGCGCGACGCGGCGAGGCCGCTTGACACTGACCGCGCGCGGTTCACAGAATGCCGTGAGCGTCCCATTGGCGTCGGTGCCGTTATGATCAACGAACACGCACGTTTCCAGCTCGAAGCCAGCAAGCTCGGCCGCGACCACGTGTTCCA
>CAINLT010000105.1 GCA_903850505.1 uncultured Myxococcales bacterium
CCTGGGCCTGCGCGCCGCGCCACTGGGTCGCGCGCGCGTGCGTCCGGCGCTGGCGCTGGCGAGCTTGATGGTCCTCGCGCTGGGCTGGACGTGGGCGGCGCCGAGGCCGGAGGATTGGCCGCTGCATGCCGGGCGAAATCCGCTGGCGGGGCTGCTGCTGACGGCGCCCGAAAACACCAAAGATGCCTTTGAGATCAATGATCTGACAAAGCCTTCGGTCGTTGCAGAACCGCTGCCAGTGGCAGCGTCACCGACCACGCAGGCCATCGCCCTGCCCGATCCCGCGACGCAGGCGTACAACGTGGTGTGGTTTATCATGGAATCGACCGGAACACGCTATTTCTCCGGCGCTTTCCACAAGGATCCACCGCCGATGCCGACCCTGCAGCGGCTGGCCGATGAAGGCTGGTACCTCGCGCGCCACCAGTCGCCGTCCAATTCCAGCGCGACCAGCATTTTCGCCCAGTTGAGCGGGCTGTACCCCAATCCGCAGACCGCGATGTTCGCCACGCAGCCGGACAACTTCGTGCCCGCGCTGCCGGCGTTCCTGCCGCCGAGCTACGCGCGTTTCCTGTATACGCCGGGGCGCCTCAACTTCTTCTTTCCACAGGCGTTTCTCAAGCACTCGGGTCTGACGGAGATGGTTGGATATGACGAGACGACCGTGGCGAAGAACGTCGGTATCGAGCGCATGTCCAAGGACGAAGTCGCGACCGTGACGACGTTTCTCGACCGCCTGCACGCGGCGCATGAGCCGTTTCTCGGCGTGTACTACAGCTTCTCGCCGCATTGGCCGTACACGGACTATGGGCCAAAATGGCGGCGCTATCCGGGCAACCAGCCGCTGGATCACTACCACAACGCGCTGTGGCTGCTGGACCAGCAGATCGCGCGCATTGTCGAGCAGCTCCGCGCGGATGGGCGGCTGGACCACACGATCCTCGTCCTGGCGGGCGACCACGGCGAGGCGTTTGGCCAGCACGAGCACAACTGGGCGCACGCGCGGGGCAGTTATCAGGAGAATTTCGAGACGCCCGCGGTGCTGTGGCAGCCCCATCTCTTCCAGCCGCGGAAAGTGACGCAGCCGACTTCGCATATCGACCTGCTGCCGACGCTGCTCGATGCGCTGCGCCTGCCATTTGACCGGACCCGGCTGCAGGGGCAATCGCTGTGGCAGGAGGCCCTGCCGCGGCGGCTGTTCGCGTGGAGCAACGAGGGGATGGCAACCGTCACGACGCCCGAGGGTGTCAAGCTGTCGTGGTCGGTGGCCGACAATCGCTGTCGCGTGTTCCTGCTGGCGACCGATCCGGACGAGCGCCGCGCCCTGCCGTGCAAGGAATACGCGGCGCTGCTGGCGGATCTGAAGGCTTGGCGGGATGCCCAGCGGACGCTGCTGAAGGAACGCAGCGAGGCGGCGCGGCGTCAGTAGCCGGTCGCCGAGAAGTGCATCATGTCGCGCGTTCCGCCGGTGATTTCCCCGCCCCAGCGCCAGAACTTGCGGAACGCGCGGTAGAGGCTGCTGGCGGGCGTGATGGTGGTGGCGGGGCGCTTGGCTGGGTCCCACGGGCCGCCGACGCGGAGCTTGCAGGTGGCGAGCGCTGCCGGTGTGACGCTGGCGATGTCGCAGTTGCCGTAGAGGCCGTTGTGGCCGGCGTTGATGTCGAGCGCGGCGCCAAACGAGTGGTTGCTCCACTGCGTGCGCAGGCCGTCGACGATGGCGCCGCGCGTGCGGCCGACGCGGTAGCCGGTGATGGCATCGAGGCGAAACGTGCCGTCCGCGGCGATGGATTGCAGCGCGGTGCGGACGTCGGCGGCGTAGACGTGGCAGACCTGGAACGCGGGGACGTGCGGCAGGCCGAGCGTACTGGGCTCGATGCGCACCTGGTCTTCGCGGCACACGCTGCAGCGCGGCTCGGTCGGATCGCGTTCATCGGCCGTGACTTCGGCGTACGGCTTGTCGACAGCCTGACCATGGCTCGGCGCGCGCTTGGCGACGTCCCATTGGTAGGTCGCGTACGTGCAACGCGCACTGCCATTGGCGGCGACGCCATCCGCCCACGCGGCCGACGCCCACGCGAGCGCGACCGCACACGCCAGCGCGCGCGCGATCATGGCTGCGGCACCGGCGCGATCGGCGCGACGGGCGGCTTCACGGGCGGCTTGTTCCACTTCAGCGTGCGCTTGCCCTCGGCGTCAATCGTCGTCAGGGGCGCGGTCGTCGGGTCGTCAATGCCGACAAAAGGTACCGCTTCATAGACTGACGTCACCTTGGGATTGGCCAACTGCGCGGCGAACTGCGTCGCTGATTGCAGGTAGTAACGGTAGTCGTGGTTGGACGGCTTGGACGCCTGCGTGCGGACGATGTAGGACTTCGCGTCGTACGGCAGCGCCTGGATGTTCTGGCGGTACGGGTCGGAGAACTTCCAGTACTGCTCGGCGTTGGACACGTAGAGCGCGCGGATGACCGTGCCCAGCTTGCGCGCCGCGTCGCCCACACCCCTGAAGCCTTTGTCAGCCAGCAGGTTGCCCAGCATCGGCCGCACCCGGCGCGCGCCGACGAGCGCCCGGACGTACGCGTAGTCCTCGCCGTCGTTGACGAACGTCTTGACCTTGCTCTTGGCAAACGGCCGCGCGAGGTATTCCAGCCGGCGCAGCGCGTAGTATTCCTGCTGTTCATAGACGTGCAGCATCGACTGCAGCTGCGGATCGCCCGCCGCGCGCCGGTTCAGCACCGCCAGCCCTGCCTTGCGGTCGCGCCAGAGCGCCACGAACTCAGCCGGCGTCGCCGATTCCAGCAGGAACGCCGCGTAGACTTTGTGCATCACGGCGACAAGCGGGTCGTAGTCCGTCAGCCAAGCGAAAGTCGGGCGCATCCAGCCGATGAACAGGTATGCTTGGTCGGTGCCCACACCCATGTAGCCGCCGCCAATGCCGCGCAGCGCGGGTTCAAAAAGCTCCAGGTGCAGCTCGTCGCAGTAGAGGAAGTGCTGGCCCTCGTTCTCCTTCTTGTACGCGTGGCGCACGACGGGCACCGCGTCTTCTTCGCTGCCCCAGAAGATCTGCGACTCGGCGGCGGTCAGCGGTTTGACGTCGTCGGCAAATGCAGCGGGCGCGCACAGGACGCTGCAGGCGAGCAAGGCACGGCGGAAGCTGGGCAAGAGGCGACGAAAAAACACGATGCTGCACCATAGGTTGGGGAGGCGGATGGTGCCGGATGGGAGGAGGGGGTGTCAAGGACGCGCAGGGCCAGAAGACCGGCTTGCGGAGCCCTTGCCCGCGGGCTACAACCCGATCAGGATGCCGCTTCACCTGCCCCAACTGCTTCCGTTCGTGCTCGCGCTCAGCCTCGCGGCCATACCGGCGCACGCGACGCCGTGCAACGCCAAGAACACGATCCTCCAGTGCAAGGTCCATGGCGACGAGCGCGCGTTCAACCTCGCATCCGCCGCGGGCGTCATGGCTGAGATGCGCCTCGCCACGCCGACCGCCAAGCAGTGGTGGCTGAAACACAATTGCGCAGTGAGTATCGCCGTGCCGGGTCGCTGCGACTGGGTCGGCACGCTGGCGCCGGGCGCGCAGTCGACCACGCCGCTCTACGCCTCGCCCAAGCCGCCGCCGCCCAAGCCCAAGCCGGTCGTCGCCGAGCAGCCCAAGCCCAAGCCCGCAGAAGCCAAGCCGCCTGAGACCAAGTCCACGGCGGCGCCGACCTTTGAGCACAAGACCTGCGCGTGGCAGCCCGACGACGTCGACAAGACGCGCCTGGCGGCGCTGCTCAAGGCGCGCAACTTCCACCCGCCGAGCAATTTCCGCGCGTTCGTCGCCGTGCTGGATGTGCAAGGCGATGGCATCCGTCAGATCAAGGCGTTTGACTGGGATGGCAGCGCCGACGATCCAAATGGCTGGAATCCGGCGTCGACCGTGAAGATCTTTTCGTCGGTCGGGGCGATTGAGGAAGTCCGCGCGCGCGGTTTTGCCAAAGGCGGTGAAGTCATCTTTGACTATCCACATGGCAAGCGCTCGTTTTCATTTGCGCAATTGCTATGGCTGGCGATCTGGGAGTCCGACAACATCGCCCACGACCGGCTCATGCAAATCGCCGGATTTGACCGGCTGCACGGCAAGAACGGCGTGCTCGCGCGCGCGGGGCTGATGCGCACGGCGGTGATGCGCGCGTATCAGACGCATGAGTGGGAGGCCGAGGGCCACAGTCGGCAGTTCCAGAATTCGCCGGGGTTCACGCTGAAGGCTGGCAAGCGCGCGGTGAAGGTGCCGCCGCGGCAAGGCGAGGCGACGCCAGGCTGCCGGAACGCGGCGTGTACATCCCTGCAGGAACTTTCCCGGATGATGTGTCACGTCATGATGCACGAGCAACTGCCGCAAAAACACAGGCTGGATTTGGGCGACGGCAAGGACGCCGCGCTGCTCAAGCAACTGCGCGAGGCGCTGCGGACGAAGCGGACAAAGCACCCTGACGGCACGTGGCAAGCGTTCGCGGACGCATTCCCCGGGCGGAAGTCAGCGGCGGGCGCGCCATCCAACGTCTACAAGAAAGGCGGCTTCGCCGACGATTGGGTCAGCGACAACCTGTTCATCCGCGGCAACGGCAATCGCCGCTTTCTCGTGGCGATTTCAGCACATGGCGGGCGAACGGCGCTGGATCAGGCCGCGCGGCTCATCGCTGAGATCCTGCGCAAGGATGAGCTGGTGCCCGGCGCGGCGGTCAAGAAGAAAGAGCCGAAGAAGAAGTGACAACCGGCGCAGGCCTCAGAAGCCCTGGGCGCGCAGGAACTGCACGATTCCGCTCCAGAACACCAGGTGGTCAAACGTATTGAACAGGCCTGGCGGCTGACCGAGGATTTGGCCAATTTCGTCCAGGTGGTCCGCCGGCACGCAGCCGAGGAAGGTGCCGTGCTTGGCCGAATTCACTGGCACGAGCCCATCGTTGGTCTGGCCGATCATCGCCAGCGTCAACGCGACGAGCGCGACGTTGCACGGGTCGACCTTCTTGCTCCACTTGGTCATGAACGCCGGCGGGTTGTTCACGCTGCAATCGCCGCCGTCGCCCGCCAGCACCGAACGTCCGGCGATGGACCAGTACGGGATGCCCGGCGCGTCCGGATAAGCGGCGTTGAATCCGGGGATGACCTTGGACGAGAACTGGCTGAGCGCGGCGATGACGCTGTCGTTGGTCGTGGCGCCGCTCGGGTTGATGGCGCCGCCGAGGAGCTTGCCCATGGCGTCGATGATGCCCTTGGAGATCGGTCCGGGGGCCAGAACGAGCACCGCGTCGGCCACGGGCGAACCATTGTGCGGCGTGGCCACCGTCAGAACGGCCGCGACCTTCTCCGGGTGATCGTGGGCGATGATCCGCACGTCCAGACCGCCCTGCGAATGCCCGACCAGCACGACCTTGGCCTTGCCCGTCTGCACCAGAATGGCATCGATCTGGGTCAGCAGTTGCGCCGCGCGCGCATCGGACGAGCCAAACGGATCGACAGTCGGCGTGAAAACCAGGAATTCGCCCTGATTCTGCAGCGTCTGCTTGACCTGATAGAAATACGTCAGAAAGCCCGCGCCGGCAAAGTCATTGAAACCAAAGAAGCCATGCGCGAGGACAATCGGATACGGCGGCCCGGAACCCTTCACTTCCGCGGTGACGTCCGCAGGCTCGGCATCGGATGCAACGTCGTGGAGTGCGACTGCTGTCACATCGACCGACGCCGTGACATCGGCCGGTTCCGTCACATCCGCGGCGAGCGTCACGTCGGGCGGCAACGTCTCGGCGCCCGCATCCTTCACCGTCGAAGTGTCAGAAAGGCCATTGAAGCCGTTGACATCGGGATCCGTCGTTCCACCCGAATCGTTGTGAAGCGACGAATCACTGCACGCAACGGCGCCAGCAAGCAGGCCAGCGACGGCCACCAAACGCAAGAGGAGGCTTGAAAACGCGCGTGTCATCTTGTCCGGCTCCCGCGGCGGATGATCCAGCCACGGCACGGGATCGTGCAGAATCTCAAGCGTTCGCGCAAGCGGTGAAATTGTCAGGACGAGCGACTACTTCACGACGCTCGGCACGCCCTGCGCCAGTCCGGCGAGAAAGGCCAGCCCCTGTTGCTGGATCGTTTTGTCCTCAAAGAGGATGAAGTGGCCATCGTATGGCACGCCGGAGATCGAGTTAGCGGGATCGTTCAATGCCTGGATCGTCACGACGGTGAGCGGCTTGCCGTTCTTCGTCACGTTCGCGGTGATCGGAAACGCCTGCGTGACCGTCATGCCCAGGTCGAGCATCGCGTCAAACCACGTTGGCGCCGGATCGACGTCCTGTGCCACCACGCCGTGCAGCGCGCCCGCGAAGATGCGGCTCGTGTCCGGCGGCGTGTAGCTGTCGCCATGGCCGTAGGTGTGCAGGACGTGGATGCCCTTGCCCTGCGCCGGCTGCCACGCGATCTGCGGCGCATACAGCAGCGGGTCGGACGCTTCAAAATAGAACTGCAGCAGGTTCAACGCCGGATGCTGCTCGTCGAGAGACATCTCCTGCATGCCGATGCGCAGACCGACCGACGCGTCGTACGGCTTCTTCTTGCCCAGCAAGCCGTATGGCAGGCTGCCGCCGCAACCGGACAGGATCGCGCCGGCCAGCGGCGGATTGGCCTGGTACGGCAGGAACATCGGACCGGTCGTCGAGCCCTGCGAGTGGCCAAAGAAGACGAACGTGTGCGGGTCGAACTTCGCCATGCCCGCGCCCGGAATGGCGCTGGCGAACGTGTTGGCCCAGCGGAAGAGTGCATAGTTGTCCGCGGCGCCTTGATAGAAGTTGCCGCGCGCCGCGACGGGATTGGCGAAGTTGTAGAACAGCGGCCCGGGATCGGTCGTGACGCCCGGACCGCGCCGGTCAAAGTGCATCGGTTGGTCAATGCCGAGCGTCGCGTAATTCACCGTCTCGCCGTTTGGCGCCGGGATCGCCGAGAGCGCTTTGCCAAAACTTGCGGCCATCGAGCGCATGTTGCCGCCCGTACCATGCGCCATCACGACCAGCGGCCAACCGTTCGGCGGCATCGCCACGCCTTTGGGAATCGTCAGCGCCATGCACACGGGCTTGAAATCCGCCGGTGCGGGCTTGCCGTCCGGGCCCAAGTGCAGGTTGCCGCCCGTGCCCTGATACGGCAGGGTCCCGTCCTGGTACGACGGCAGGATGATGCGCGCGTGCAGCTCATAAAACAGCGGCGACGGTGCCGGCGGGCATTGCCGTGGATCCGCGCCCGGGCCAGTCCAAGCCGGATCGCCGCACGGCGAGTTCGTGCCCGCCTCGCACAGCGTCCACTGGTTGTCCTTGATGCTCGGCGCGAGCGCGCTGTTCGCCGCGGTCGCCAACTGCTGCGTCACAATCCGCGGATCCCACGTCGTGAACTGCGTCGCCCCCAGCAGGTGCTGCGCGACGCCCGCGCCTGCGCCCTTGAGCCACGTCCGCAGCGGCTGGTACGTCGTCCACGCCGGCTTCTCGCTCGCGTCCGTCGGGGCCGCATCCGCAGTCAGCATTTGCAGGTACGGCGCCAGCACCGGCGTCGTCGTACCCGGCACTTTCTTGGGATCGGGCCGCGCGGCGTCCGTCACAATCAGCGCGTACGTGTGGCCTGGCTCCAGCAGGTCAGACCAACGCGTGTGCACATACAGCCAGTTGCGGCAGATGTACTTGTTGCGATCCGCGTGGAATTTTGCAGTCAACGGCGCGACCTGCTGCCCCGTCGTCAGGTCCATCAACCGCACGCTGGCGCCCGGGCCATCGGTTGAGAGCGTCGACGGGTCCAGCGGCCGGGTGAAGCGCATGTAGATGGCGGTCGTGAGGCCAAAACCGGTCATTTCCTTGGCGATCTCCGCTTTGACGCCGGC
>CAINLT010000106.1 GCA_903850505.1 uncultured Myxococcales bacterium
CGAAGGCGTACTTGAGTACGTCGAGCCGACCCGACGCAGCGAGAACGCCGCAGATGGGTCCGTATCGTCGGACCGCTAGGCCAGTAGCTCTAACGGTAGAGCGGCAGACTCCAAATCTGCGGGTTGTGGGTTCGAATCCCGCCTGGCCTGCCCCGCTCGCAACCACCGGTCCTGAGCCGAATGGCGTGTGAGTCCAGTAAGCGCTCCGTGCAAGTCCCAGAAGACCGCGCGCAGCTGAATCGGAAGGAGAGAGCGAGATGAGCCAAGAGCGCATGGTCAATCTGGCGTTCGTTGCCGCGGCGTTGCTCGTGTGGTTCCTGAGCGCGCACCTGTTCGCAGGCTTGTTCGATCTGGTTCGGCCGGAGTGGGACACGGGCATCATCGGCCGTGAATTCCGTCTCTCGAACCTGCTCGGCGTGTCAGCCGGCATCGTCGGCGGCATCGCGCTGTGGAAGAACGAGAAGCTGTTCCAGTTTGCCCACGAAGTGGCGGGCGAGCTGCGCAAAGTGACCTGGCCGTCCATCGCCGAGACCCGTCTGCTGACGACGGTGGTGATGGTCACGACGGTGCTCGTGTCGCTGTGCCTGTGGGTCTTTGACTCGCTGATCAGCGTGGTCACGCGGTTCATCTACCGCATCTAGTGCTGCTGACTGGTTCGCGGACGGCCTTGGCTGGCGAACGCATTCGGTACGCGGGAACGACAGAGACGAAAAATGGCGGGCAAGAATCATGACTGAGCAGCTCCAAGAAACGATGACGACCGAAGCCCCCGTGGCTGTGGCTCGGAGCCCGCGCAAGCGCTGGTTCATCGTCAACACGTACACGGGCTCGGAAAACGTGGCCCGTGCGAGCCTTGTCGAGCGCATCAAGTCGGAAGGCTTGGAGCAGTACTTCGGTGAAGTGCTGGTGCCGACGGAGAAGGTCGCTGAAGTGCGCGCTGGCGTGCGTCGCGAGTCCAAGCGCAAGTTCTTCCCGGGCTACCTGCTTGTGCAGATGATCCTGACGGACGAGAGCTGGCACCTGGTCAAGAACACCCAGAAGATCATCGGCTTTCTCGGCACGGAGAAGGACAAGGCCAAGCGCCCGAGTCCCGTTCCGGATTCGGAAATCCAGCGCATCCTCGGGCAGCTTGAGACCAGCGAAGTCGCCGCCAAGCCGGTTGTCAGCTTTGACGAAGGCACGGAAGTGCGCGTCATCGACGGCCCGTTCGCCAACTTCTCCGGCACGGTCGCGGAAGTCAGCGCGGACAAGCAGAAGCTCAAAGTGCTGGTGTCCATCTTTGGCCGCGCGACGCCGGTCGAGCTGGGCTTCATGCAGGTGGAAAAGATCGCCGGCCAATAGGTCGATACGGACAATCGCCATCGTGGCGGTTTGAGTGCAAGGCCGAGATTGCCGGCCGTTTGAAGCACGACGCAGCGTGACAGTCACGCGGCGCACCAACAGGCAATCGGGAAGTGAGTCATGGCAAAGAAGATCACTGGTTACATCAAGTTGCAGTTGCCCGCCGGCAAAGCGACACCGTCACCGCCCGTCGGTCCGGCGCTCGGTCAGCACGGCGTCAACATCATGCAGTTCTGCAAGGCCTACAACGCGGAAACGCAGGCCCAGGCTGGCATGGTTATCCCGGTGGTGATCACGGTCTATTCCGACCGTTCGTTCACCTTCATCACCAAGACGCCGCCCGCGTCCCGCTTGCTTCTGAAGTACGCGAAGATCGAGAAGGGCTCGTCGGTTCCTAACCGGGACAAAGTCGGCAAAGTCACCAAGGCTCTGGTCGAGGAAATCGCCAAGATCAAGATGCCTGACCTGTACGCCACCAACTTGGACACCGCACGCAGCACCATCGCCGGCACCGCCCGTTCGATGGGTATTGACGTGATCGGTTAACAACCCCTGACTTTTTCAGGCTGAGCTCGCACGGCGAGCCGGCCTGTCCCTGAGGACACCATGGCCAAGCATTCGCGCAAATACAACGCCGCGCTCGCCCGTTTCGACCGGCAGAAGCGTTACACCCTCGACGAAGCGATCCAGATCGCCAAAGACAACTCGTTCGCCAAGTACGACGAAGCCTTTGAAGTTGCCATCAACCTGGGCGTCAACCCCAAGCACGCGGACCAGATGGTTCGCGGCGCGGTGGTCCTGCCCAACGGTACCGGCAAAGTCAATCGCGTCCTCGTGTTCGCCAAGGGCGAAAAGGCCGCTGAGGCTCTGGCCGCTGGCGCCGACTTCGTGGGCGACGACGAGCTGATCGAGAAGGTCAAGGGCGGCTGGTTCGACTTCGACACCTGCATCGCTACCCCGAACATGATGGTCGCGGTCGGTAAGATCGGTAAGGCCCTCGGTCCGCGCGGTTTGATGCCCAACCCGAAGGTCGGCACCGTGACGTTTGACGTCGGTGCGGCGGTCGCGGCGGCCAAGGCCGGTAAGATCGAGTTCCGTGCGGAGAAAGCCGGCATCATCCACGCTGCCGTTGGCAAGCGTTCGTTTGAGTCGGGCAAGCTGCGCGAAAACATCGCCGCCCTGGTCGAAGCGCTGGTGAAAGCCAAGCCGTCTTCCGCCAAGGGCACCTACCTCAAGGCCCTCACCGTGACGACGACGCATGCCCCGGGCGTGCGCGTGGATCCGGTCCTGATGGCTGCGGAATTCCGTCTGGCGTAAGCCATTCGGTCCCTGCAAAGCTGTGCGCTTTGCGGGAAATCGGTCTGTCGTCGCAGCTTGCGGCGATGGACGACCAGGCTCCGGTTCGGCGTGGGGAGACTTCCCCTCAAAGACCGGAGCTGCGTCTGAGAAGTCGGCTGCTGAACGCGTGTCCACCGGGCACAAAAGCAGCGCTAAGTCCGACGGAGACGTGTGGTGAGCAGAAAGGGACGGTTCACGGATGGCGACATCCCGCGGACCTGACTCCTGGATGCGACGTGGCTTCGGCTGCGTCACGCATTGCCTGGCAACGGTGCCCGGCATGCACCACGGTGTCTGAAGTGAGGCGGTCAAAGGCCTTGTTTCAGAACTCCACTCAGGCTGCAAGGTAGTTTGACCCGACACGGTCCATCGCAAGGTGGACACAGGAGATCAGCATGAACAAGGCTGAAAAACAGGATCGGGTCGACGCGCTTCGCCAGCAACTTGCCGGCATCGACGCTGTGATTGTCGCGGAATACCGCGGCATGACCGTGGAACAGATGCAAAGCCTGCGCACTGCGGTGCGTGGTGCCGAAGGCAAAGTTGTTGTGGTGAAGAACACCCTTGCTCGCTTGTCGGTCAAAGGCACCTCGCTTGAGGCGCTCTCTGACAAGCTGGTGGGGCCTGTGCTGATGACCTTCGGTCCCGACGTGGTCGGTCCGGCCAAGGCGATCGTCAAGATCGCCAAGGACGTCCCGAACCTCGTGATTACCGGTGGTGCCCTGTCTGGCAAAGCGCTCAGCGCCGCGCAAGTCAAGTCACTGTCGGAACTGCCGGGACGCGACGAACTGCGGGCTATGCTGCTCGGCACCTTGAATGCCGTCCCAGCCAAGTTCGTCGGTACGCTCGCTGCTTCTCCGCGTTCCATCCTCAACGTGTTCAACGCACGTATCGAGCAGCTGGAACCCAAAGTGGAAGCAGAAGCGGCTTAAGGTTCAGCAGGTTCTGCGTCGATTGAATTGAGTGAACTAGCGCATCCGGCACAACGCCACGATGCCAAGGCAATCCAGGAGTTTCCCATGTCGATTTCTCGCGATGATCTCATCAGTCACCTGTCCGGTCTCACCGTTCTCGAACTCTCCGAGATCGTGAAGGCCCTTGAAGAAAAGTGGGGCGTGTCCGCCGCCGCTCCGGTCGCGGCTGCTGCTGCTGGCCCGGCTGCTGCTGCCGCCCCGGTTGCGGAAGAGAAGACCGAGTTCGACGTCATCCTTTTGGATGCCGGCGCGAACAAGATCAACGTCATCAAAGTGATCCGCGAACTGACCAACCTGGGTCTGCGCGAAGCCAAGGAGCTGTCTGAAAAGGCGGGCGCCGCGGTCAAAGAAGCGGTCTCCAAGGCCGATGCTGAAGGTTACAAGAAGAAGCTGGAAGAAGCGGGCGCCAAGGTCGAAATCAAGTAATTTCGCCAAGGCCCTGTTTTTCCCCCGGGCGCCTTACGGTCACTGCGCGTGACCCGTCGGGCGTCTGGATGGTTCAGAAGGCACCCCTGAGCGGACGGAATCGATTCCGCCGCTCAGGGGTTTGCCAGTTCCCGTCCCCAGAAGTCCTGCCGCTCCAGATTTCGCTGGAATGAGGCTGGAAGGAGAAGTTATACGATGGCTCGCACCGCGATGGACCTCCGCGTCCGCAAATCGTTCTCCCGCATCAACCGCGTGGTCAAGGTCCCGGATCTCATCCACGTCCAGCGCCAGTCGTACGACAAATTCCTCCAGCGCAACGTTCCCGCTCCCCAGCGTGAAAACGTCGGTCTGCAGGCGATCTTCTCCTCGGTCTTCCCGATCCAGGACTTCAACAAGACCGCGAGCCTTGAGTTCGTGTCTTACCATCTCGAAGAGCCGAAATACGACGTGCTCGAATGCCGTGCCCGCGGCATGACGTTCGCCAGCCCGATCAAGGTGCTCATCCGCCTCGTGGTGTTCGACGTCAGCGAGACCGGCATCCAGTCGGTGCGCGACGTGAAGGAACAGGAAGTCTACTTCGGCGAAATTCCGCTGATGACGGACGCCGGCACCTTCATCATCAACGGCTCCGAGCGCGTGATCGTCAGCCAGCTGCACCGGTCGCCGGGCGTGCTGTTTGAACACGACAAGGGCAAGACCCACGCCTCGGGCAAGCGCATCTACTCGGCGCGCATCATCCCGTATCGCGGCTCCTGGCTGGACTTCGAGTTCGACCACAAGGACACGCTGTACGTCCGCATCGATCGCCGCCGCAAGCTGCATGCCACCGTGCTGCTGCGCGCGCTCGGCTACTCGACCGAGGATCTGCTCAACTACTACTACGACATCGAGACGATTCGCCTGATCCCGGGCGACAAGCTGCGCGCCATGCGTTCGCTGAACTTCGATCTCCTTGACGGCCAGCGAACGACGGATGACATCACGCATCCGGGCAACGGTACGTTGTTGTTGCACCGCAACCGCAAGTTCACGCCGCGGGTCATCAAGATCCTGCGCGACGCGGGCATCAGCGAGCTGGAAATGCCGGCGGACCAGATCGAAGGCAAGGTCATCGCGACCGATGTCATCGACATGGAGACGGGCGAAGTCCTGTTTGAAGCGAACCATGAGCTCGCGGCGAACGACGTCAAGAAGCTGCTGGATCGCAACATCAGCACGTTTGAAGTGCTCTACATCGATCGCCTGAACGTGGGTCCGTACCTGCGCGACACGCTGGCCAAGGACGTCGAGGACGTCCAGAAGCGCAAGCGTCAGCCGACGACCGAGCAGGCCATCGAAGACATCTATCACCACCTGCGCCCGGGTGATCCGCCCTCGGCCAACCAGGCGAAGAACTACTTCAACAACCTGTTCTTCAACGAACAGCGTTACGATCTCTCGGACGTCGGCCGCATGAAGGTCGAGTACAAGTTCGCGCGTCGTAAAGCGTTGATGGCGCTCAAGAAGCAGGGTTTGGTTCGTCTGGAAACGGTTTCGATGCGCCGCGATCGGTCTTTTGACCTGTCGAGCCCGGGCAACGACTACCGCAACTGGCGCCTCGAATTCTCGATGTACACGTCGGGCCAGAAGATCAAGTCGTTCCTCGTCAAGCTGGACGCCAAGACCTTCCCGGACATGAAGAAAGTCACGCCGAACGAGCTGATGGCGCACCTTTCTGGTGTGTTCTCGGTGGCGGACCTGACGCGTCCGGAGTCGGTCAAGCAGAGCGACTGGGCCTTGGGCTTCCTCGTGCGCGGTGCGGACGGCAAGGAACAGCACGTCTCGTGGAAGATTGACCAGAAGGCGTTCGCCAACCCGCAGCAGGCTTTGCCGAGCGAGCTGGCGGCGGCGCTGCAGGCGGCTTGGGCGGACAGCGCGTTCATCGGCGTGTCGTTGGATGCCAACGGCGAGCTGCTGGTCAAGGCGACCGAGAAGGGCGCCGAGCTGGCGGTGGAATCGCATGACGTCCTGCGTCAGCGTCTCGACATGCCGGGTGGCGTCTTCCAGCCGGAGATTCGCGTCTCGACCGGTCTGATGACGGTTGGCCTGTCGGAAATGCGCACGGTGTTGATCATGCCGGTGCGCGGCAACCGCCAGTCCAAGATTGAAGTGGCCGGCAATGAAGAGCTGCGCAATCGCCTGGGCCTTGCCCCGGTGGCGCCGTGCTTCACCCTGACGCGTGCGGACATCCTCCGCACGATTCAGTACTTGTTGGCGCTCAAGAATGGCCGTCCGGGCTACAACATCGACGACATCGATCACCTGGGCAATCGCCGCGTTCGCGCGGTGGGTGAGCTCATGGAGAATCAGTGCCGCGTGGGCCTGGTGCGCATGGAGCGCGCCATCAAGGAGAAGATGAGCATCGCGCAGGACATCGAGACTTCGATGCCGCACGAGCTGATCAACGCCAAGCCGATGTCGGCCGTCGTGCGCGAGTACTTCGGTTCGTCACAGCTGTCGCAGTTCATGGACCAGACCAATCC
>CAINLT010000107.1 GCA_903850505.1 uncultured Myxococcales bacterium
CGCTGTGCTCCAACGGCGAAGACAAGCGCCCGGGCAGCCCGGACGACATCTGCTACGGCCAGCCGGACAACAACAAGCAGTAAGCCCGCAACGGCTGAGGAAATGGGACGCAGTGCGGAACTCACGTGGCTTTACGCTCATCGAACTGATTGTCGTGGTCGCCGTCATGGCGGTGATCACGACGGCGGTTGTGACTGGCGTGGGCAACGTGCGGGGCGCGTCGGTGCAGTCGGAGACTGGCAAGATCGGCGTGGCGGTGCGGTACCTGTACAACCTGACCGTGCTGTCCGGCAAAGTGCACCGCCTGGTGTTCGACCTCGACAAGCGGATGTACTGGGGCGAAGAGCAGACGTCGGACGATCCGTGCCAGCAGTTTCTCCTGCCCGGTGAAGGCGACGAAGAAGCGGCGAAGAAGCCGAAGAAGAAAGCCAGGAAGGGCAGCAAGGCGGAAGAAGAGCCGCCGAAGCTCGACGGCGGCTTCACGGAGACCAAGTCCAAGCTGCTGGCGAAGTACACGATGGATGCCGGGATCTCGATCGCGGGCGTGATGACGTCGCACCAGAACGAGCCGCTCAAGAAGGGCACCGCTTACCTGTACTTCTTCCCCAATGGCACGACGGAAAACGCGCTGATTTGGGTCAAAGGCGACGGCGCGGCGGAAGACGACGATGCCGACGTGATGACCGTCGAGGTCAAAGCGCTGCAAGGCGCGGCCAAGCTGCACAACGAGAAAGTGCCGTTTGAGAAGATCGACAAGAGCGACGTCGAAGCGGGGGAAAAATGAACCACCGCCGCGGCTTTACGCTCCTGGAAGTCCTCATCGCGATGTCGATCCTCGCGTTCGCGTTGACCATCATCACCGCGGGCGCGTCGTCGTCCGCGGTGTTCTCCAAGCGCGTCTACCGCTCCACCGCGGCCGCCCTGCTCTTGCGCGGCGCGGTCCTGGACATCGAGGAGAAGTACCGCAAGGACGGCTTCCCGACCAACGACGTCAACGGCAAGGATTGCGAGCTGCCCAAGGTCTACGCCCGCCAGTTCAAGTGCACGTACGACCTCATCGGCTTGAACCTCGACGACGGCATGATCAGCGACATCACGGGGCGCGCGCAGCAGTCGCTGACCCAAGCGCAAGAAGGCCTCGCCGCGACGGGCGCGCTGGACAAGCTGAGCGCCCCGACGGCGGGCGGCGACAAGAACAAGCCGGCGAATCTGTCGCAGTCGGCCGGCAACGCCAAGGACACGGGCCTCGACCTGACGCAGATCGCCAAGGGCGGCGACCTGATGGGGCTGCTGGGCGTGCTGCTGATGTCCGGCGAGCAAGGCATGGGCCTGCTGAGCCTGTGCGACATCAACATTTCCGTGCTGCAGATGTCGATGGGGCTGATGGTCGCGGAGCTGCTGCCGCGCGTGCTGAAGCGCGCGTCGGATCGCACGCGCAAGGTGATCCTGCACCTGAGCTGGAAAGACGATGAATACGGCATGGACGCAGAGGCCAAGAAGCGCAAGTCACTGGTTGTCGAGAGCTTTACGACCGCGGTGAGCGAGGAAGAGTCGCGGCAGATCATGCAGATGAAGGCGATGGACAAGATCCAGAACGCCGTCGCGCCGCCAGGGATGCCGGGCGCGCCGGGCATGACCAACCCGATGAGCGGTCCGGGCGTAGGCATCGGCGGATCGGGCGGGGTGCGGCGATGAACGCTTCCCGCGGGTTTACGTTGATTGAGATCCTCGTGGCCGTCGCCCTGCTGGCGATGATGGGCTTGATCCTGACGACGGCGACGGGGTCGATCCTCGGCGCGATCAAGGACACGCGCGAGAGTCAGGAGCAGTACCACGCCGCGCGCGTGGCGCTGGGACGCATGGAGCGCGAGATCGCGATGGCGTACCTGTCCAAGCACCAGAGCGAGTTCAAGACAACGAAGACGGCGTTCATCGGCAAGGGCAACAGCCTCACCTTCAGCTACATGGGCCATCGGCGCATGACGCGGAACGCGCCGGAGAGCGATGAAGGCTTCGTCACGTACCGGCTGGAAAAGGACAAGACGACCGGCCAAAGCATCCTCGTGCGGCGCGAAAAGCCGGTCATCGACAACCAGCCCGAAAAAGGCGGCCAGAAGCTGGTGCTGGCGACGGGCGTGAGCAAACTTACGTTTTCCTACTGGGATTTTGACAAGGAAAGTTGGCAGTCGGACTGGAAAGTGGAGATCGACAACGCCAAGGAAGCCGAGATGAAGAAGTCCATGGCGGCGACGGCGATCGGCGCAGCGACGGGCAACAACGACCTCGGCAAGGCGCTGGTGCAGGCGCAAACACAGGCGCAGGAGAACAACCACGGTCCGGACGACCTGTGGCTGCCAGCGCGCGTGCGGATCGCCATGACGCTGGAGACGGACGATACCGAACTCTCGTTTGAGACGCAGACCCGCGTGCGCGTGATGCAGCCGATTGAGTTCGGCGGTATTCACACGCCCAAGCCGTATGAGAACACGCTGAATCCCTACGCGGCGATTCCCGCGACGACGCCCAACGGCTTCAGCGTCCCGGGCGCGGGCGTCGGCATCGGCGGCGCGACGGGCATGGGCGGCATGGGCGGCATGGGGCTGGGACGATGATGCAACGCTGGACCACTGCTGTGGCAGAAGCGTTCGCCGCCGGAAGGCGCGCGGTCGGCGAAGGTGCGCCCGGTCCAAGCGATCGGCAACGCGGC
>CAINLT010000108.1 GCA_903850505.1 uncultured Myxococcales bacterium
CGCCGAAGAGAACGGCTTTGAAGATGTCCTGATCAAACCGGTCAGCGCGTCGATGCTCTTCGACGGCGTGGTGCGCCTCCTCGGCGGCCGCACCGACGATGTTCGCAGCTCGGGTACGCCGCAGTCGGACGTCTTTGATGAACTTGCGGCGATTCAAGGGGCCCGCATCCTGCTTGTCGAAGACAATCCGCTGAACCAGGAAGTGGCGACGGAACTGCTGCGCGACGCAGGCTTCATCGTGGATTTGGCCGAAAATGGCAAAATCGCGCTGGCGAAGATCCCGGAGGGGAATTTCGACCTCGTGCTGATGGACATGCAGATGCCGGTCATGGACGGAGTCGCCGCGACCCGGGAGATTCGCAAGGACGAACGTTGGCACGGCCTGCCGATCATTGCGATGACGGCCAATGCGATGCAGACCGATCGCGAGCGTTGCATTGCAGCCGGGATGAACGATCACGTTGCCAAGCCGATCGAACCGGACGAACTCTGGAAAGCGCTGCTGAAGTGGGTCAAGCCGCGGAAGTCCACGGCGATGACGCTGACCACGAATCCGTCCGCGACGCCTGAAGTCGAACTGCCGACCGCCATCGAGGGGGTAGACATGGCCAATGGCCTGCGCCGCGTCCTGGGCAAACGGCCACTGTACGTGTCAATGCTGCGGCGCTTCGTGTCCGGACAGAAGACTGCACCGCTGGAGATCACCAAGGCGCTGGACGACGACGACATGGCAACGGCGGAACGCCTCGCGCACACGCTCAAGGGCGTATCGGGCAACATCGGCGCCACGCACTTGCTGGCCGCAGCACATGAGTTGGAGTCGGCGATTGGCAAGCGGCAACCACGCGAGGCGGTGGACGCCTATCTCGATGTTGTCCGCGGCCAGCTGGCGGCGATTGTCGCGCAGTTGGAGGAGAAGCTGCCCGAGGAGGACCGGAAACCGCGCGTGGTCGTCGATCCGCTGAAGCTCAAGGAGGTCTGCCATCGCCTGCAGACGCTGCTTGCCGACAACGATCCGGACGCGGGGGATGTGTGGGAGGCCAACTCGAGCCTGATGGAATCGGCATTTCCCAGCCAGTACCGCAAGATCGGCGACGCCATCCGTTGGTTTGACTATGAAATCGCGCTCAGCTCGCTCATGACACTCACCGGCACCATCGCCCCAAAGGAAACACCGTGAACACCCCACACGAAACGCTCAAACCCGTCATCCTGGTGGTCGATGACACGCCCGACAACCTCGCGCTGATGCGCGACCTGCTCAAAGACAACTACCGCGTGCGGGTCGCCCGGGACGGCGAGAAGGCGTTGCAGATCGCGGCATCATCGTCGCCTCCGGACTTGATTCTGCTGGATATCATGATGCCCGGCCTGGACGGCTATGAGGTGTGCCGGCGGCTGAAGAGCGATCCGGCGACCAGCGCCATTCCGGTCATTTTCCTGACCGCCAAAGTGGAACAGGAAGATGAGAGGAAGGGACTGGAGCTTGGCGCGGCCGACTATATCACCAAGCCGATCAGCCCGGCGGTCGTGCTCGCGCGGGTCAAGAACTACTTGGCGCTCAAGTCCGTGTCTGACTACCTCCGCGACCAGAACGCGTTTCTGGAACTCGAGGTCGCCAGACGCACGCGAGAGGTGACCGCCATCCAGGATGTCACCATCCTCGCGATGACGTCATTGGCGGAGACGCGTGACGCCGAGACCGGCAATCACATCCGGCGCACGCAGCACTTTGTGAAGGCGCTCGCGGAGCAGCTGCGAAATCGTCCGCGCTTTCGGGCATTCCTGACGGATGCCAACATCCACACGTTGTTCAAGTCCGCGCCGATGCACGACATCGGCAAGATCGGCATTCCCGACAGGATCCTGCTGAAGCCGGGACGGTTTGAGGGCACCGAGTTTGAAATCATGAAGACCCACACCACGCTGGGGCGCGACGCGATCCAGAACGCCGAACGCGCGTTGGGAACGGACGTGAGCTTCCTGACGTTCGCAAAGGACATCGCGTTCTCGCATCAGGAGAAGTGGGATGGCAGCGGCTACCCTCAGGGGCTCGTGGGCGATGACATTCCGATTGTCGCGCGTCTGATGGCGGTCGCGGACGTCTACGACGCGTTGACGAGCCGCCGCGTTTACAAGGCCGCGATGCCGCATGAAGAAGCGATGGCCCTCATGCTGGACGGCAGCGGCAAGCACTTCGACGGCGAGATGATCGATGCGTTGGTCGAGATCCAGGAAGAGTTTCGCGGGATTGCCGCGCGGTTTGCCGATTCCGAGGTCGAAATCACCCGCAAGCACGAGTCGGTCGTGCTGGCGCTTCACTCGTAGAACCGCCCGTCCCGCGCATACGACGGGCGGTTGAGCGCGCGGTCAGGCCGCGATCACATGGCCGAGCTGCTTGCCCTGATTGTAATGCACGCCAATGCTCGCGTTGAGTTCCACCTTGCCCGCTTCAAACAGCATGACGATGTCCGATCCGCCGAACTGGAAGAAGCCGAATTCCTGGCCCTTGTGCAGTTCCGCACCGAGTTCTGCCGTCAACGTGACCGATGAGACCTGCGCCATGCCGATCGGCAGGACCGCGACCATGCCCAGGGCCGTCTCCAGCACGAGGAGCCCACGGTCCTGCGTGTACTGATAGCTCGCGCCATCAACCGTCTCGAGCGAGCCGTCCGGCTTCTTGCGCACGTCCATCGAGATGCGCCCCGGGATCTTGCGCACTTCGCGGACGACGCCGGCGACGGGGACGTGGAAGCGATGGTAGTCATTCACATTCAGGAAGCTGTGGGTGAACACGCCGCCGGTGAACTTGTCGCGGAACGGGCTGTCCTTGAGTAGCTCATGGATGGACCAGGTGAAGCCTTTGGCCGTGACCGTCGACGTCGGGGTGATGTCCCAGTGCCCTTGGAAGACGCTGTCGGCGGGGGAGACGATGATGCTGGGGTCGCACAGGCCATCGATAGGCCGCTTGCCGGGGCGTACCTGACGGGCAAAGAACTGGTTGAACGTGAGCCAGCCGCTCGGCGCGACGTAGTAATCGCCGATGTGGTACGCGGGGTCGCCAAAGAAGCTCGGGACGTCTTTGGCCGAAGCTGGTGTGTCGAGGAACGCGCCCCAGGACGCGCAGAACTTGTGCATCCAGGTCTGGAAGGACGCGTCGATTTGCAGGATGTCGTTGGGCGACTGATCAACGAGATAAAAGAACTCGTCGACGTAGCGATTGAGGTTTCGGTCGATGGGAATCATCGTGACCACGCGGTCCAGGAACGCCAGGTAGTGCGAATGGTTCCGGACGCCCGGCCAATCGGCCTTGCGCACCGACTCGTCGAGCGCTTTGCTCAAGTCAGGACGGGCAGCAAGGAGTGCGATCAATTCAGTGACAATGGGCTGATGGGCGTGCATGGTGTGACAGGTCTCCGACAGGGGTTATGACAAAAACAACAATGACATCAAGCGCCGCGCGCAGAGCCACGTCGCCCCGACGTCGCGCCGGGAGGATGGTCTGAAGCGGTACATGCAACATCTGTCGTTGGGAAGTTTGGCGATCGCCAAGCTTTATCAAGGTAGGCGGGCACGATGCGGTGTCAAGGCCGCGATGCGCTGAATCCATTGTATTTTTGCAAAGTTGCTGGACAAGACTCCGGAGCACTGCCCTTCAACCATCGGCGAAGAATGGCAGACCCACGCTTTGGACAGAATCGCGGTAGCCAGCGACGTTTGAGTGCAGATTCCGCGACTACCGTTTGCCGCGCGTTGGCGCGTGCTTGTGGCCGTTCGACTTCGGCTTGGCCTGCTCTCCCACCAACTTGACGCTGACATCGGCGCCTCGGATGGTCACTGCGAGATTGATCGGCCCCAAATGCACGAGGAAATCGCCCTGCTCTCCGTGACCTTTGACGCTGCGATAGGTGCCGCTCGCCTCAATGCCAGCGTCCTTGGCGGAGGCGACAACGACTGACACGCGGCCTTTGCTGGCCCGCACACGGCCTTTTGCCCGGACGGGTTCACCGCCGAAGAGCGCCAAGACGACCTTGGGCAGGAACGCGTTACCCAGGGCGAGGCGCCGGAGCGCATCTTCCGGACCCGAGCTCAAGGTCACACTGACGTCGAGCGCCGGCAGGAACTGGCCACTTGCCCGCGCCTTGAGCCAAAGTCCGTCGCCTTGCGCTTCCCCCATCCGGACGGACACACCCTGCACCGCCAGACTGGCCTCACCGCGCGCGCCATGCTGGTCCGCGTTCGGCTTGAGCGACACCCGCGCCTCGCCGCTCGCAGTCACATCAACCTTGCCCATCCCGACATGCGCCTTGTGCATCGTCGCATCAGCGTGCAGCGTCACAGCGTCGGGGGCGACGTCCGCTTGGCCCGACAGCTCAGCCGAGCCGCCATGCAGCACCACGCCGTGAGGCATGAGCGGTTGCACTGCATCCAAGTGCGCGATCGCCGCTTTCTCCACCGAGACCGAGCCGCTCGCCACCGCAAACGGTCGCCACAGGTCGGTGCCATTGACGTCCACGCCCGCAGCGAACGCGCGCACGCGGGCGAGTTCCACGTCATCCCGCATCAGGACTACCGCCGTGACGTACACGCCGAGCACGAGCCGATTCGCCAGCACGCGGACCACCGCGCGCAGGTCGCCGTGGACGAGTCCCTGGGTGAGCTGCGCTGCAACGTCGGTTGACCGGTATTCGATGAGGGACTGCGGCGCGACGCGGCCAGCGTTGATGGCAACGTGGACGGCAAGACCGCCCTCGCCCCGCGCAAGTTTCATGGACGGGTCGCCCCCGTACATGGCGCCCAGCGGCTGGATCGTCGCCACCTTGCCGTCCAGATCGATGCGCGCGTCGATCTGCTGCAGCACGTCCAGCCCGGTGCGCGAGCGCACATCGAACGTCCCGACGTGCGTCTCCAACGAGCCGGTCACCGCACTCAGCACGTCTTTGCCACCGATGGAGAACGCGCCGTCCTGGATGCGCAACACGGTTGGATCGATGCGCAGCGCGCGGACGGGCTTGAGCCGGAAGGCGCCAGTGACTGAAGCGTGGCCGAGGAATCGCCACTCCATGAACCAGAGGTCGCGCGTGGCTGCGTTCACGTCCGACAGTTCGACGGTCCACAGGTTGTAGTCAGCATCGGTCAGCGGCGGATCGATGTAGCGCGCCTTCAGCGGGGGATCGGAAAATCCCGGGATTGGCGGATATGCGGCCGCGCGGCGTTCGTTGACCTGCATCGGCAAGAACTTGTGGCGAAAGTGAAAGGTCACACCGTCAGCTTCGATGTGCGACGCCGAAAACGTGCGCCGGGCGAGCGAAAAGAGATCGATGCGGAGCGTGGCGCGATCGATGCCGAGTTGAAACTGGATGTTGGAATCCTGGACACGAAGCGACAAGCCTTTGACCGTGACGCGGCCAGGCAGCCAGGACCAAGCCGACTCATAGTGCAAGAGCACCTGTTCATCGTCGCTCGTGACCGCCTTTTCCAGCAGGCTGGTGCCAATGAGCACGTTGGCGATCAGCGCGTACAGCAGCCACAGACCGACGATAGACCCGAGCGAGATCGCGGCGGTCCAGCCTGCTCTGCGAAGCCATTTTCGGTTCTGAGTGGTCATCGATTGGTCCCCCTGAGCGCCCGACAAATGCCCTTCGGACCGACGTCCTCACCACGCTAGGGCGCGGCATGGCGATGTCAAGGCGCTCAGAAGATTGAGATTTCCACTATCGGCCTGAGAACCGCGCAGGTCGCGACCGTTCCGGCGTCGAAGCGACATGCCGCTGGTCCCGTCAAACGCTCGGACGCCGGCAATTCCGCGTCTTCAGAGGCGCCATGACTTGACGAGGCGATCCCAGCGCTGATGGCGACGCCGGGGCACGCAACTACGGCTTGCTGAACGTGATCTGGAATACCTGATAGGAGCGAACGCCATCCAGCGTGTTCACCACAATCACGTTGCGCTTCTTGGCCACGGTCAGGTCAAGGCCCACAAGGCTGAAGTCGTCCGCGGCAATCGTCGACGTAGCACCCGTCATCGCGACGCGAACGTTGGCCGGCAGGCTGTACGCGGTGTCGAGCGTCGCATAGGTCGGCGGCGCGCCCACGGTGTCCAGATCGATGACGTAGGTCTGGGCCACCACATTGCCTTGCTTGAGCACCGCGGTGCCGGTCGCCGACTTCACTACGGCATGAGAATCAACCTTGATGACCAGACCGGTCAGGGCCAGCGTCGCGTTGGGCGCGGGCACAGCGGCGGCGGTCGCGGTGGCGATCGTCACGGCATAGTTGCTAATCGTGTTCAGGTCGGTCTCGCTCACTGTGTCGGAATAGACCATCTGCATGACAAAATCGGAGTTGAACGCGAGGTCAGGCTGCAGGCGGAAATTGGCGTAAAACTGAATGGGACCGGCTCCCGCCAGCATGAATGGCACGCCCACAGCAGCATAATCGGCGGCCAGTACGATTGGCGCCGCGGGCTTGAACGACTGCGAGCTGGCCACTGCGCCGGCCTTCACTTCGGTGACCGAGAGCGCGCAGCCAACGTCGCCGCTGACAACCGTCAGCGGAGTTTCTCCCGTCAGCATTACGTAGCCATTGAGGGCGATCGTCCACGCGCCGGTGCGCGCGGTGCAGCTCGCGCCATAGGTGCCCTTGATGGCCATGACCGAGGTGGTGCTGAGCGCGCTCGAGACATGGTCAAAGAGCTCGGCGCGCGCGGTCACGCGATCTTCGGGCGACATTGCGGTCGATGTGCAGCTGACGAGAGCGATGGCCCCCAGGAGTAGCGTCGCACTGGCAAGAATACGATAAGTTGGCTTCATTAGTCAGTCCTGATTCAAAGTGGATTTGCAAAAAAACACAGGATGCGCCTGCGGATTGTCGGCAGAGACGCCACACACGCAGGCAAGTAAGCGCGGAGCGAAAACGAAACCATGAGATAATTCGGGCTCGCCGGGCGGGAAATGCCTATCAGTGCTCCGGCGATGTCGGGTCAGAGGCCGCGCTTTCTGATGCGGCTTGCGCTACTTGAGCCGCGCTCGGCGGCTTCCCGATCCCACACGAAGCCTCAAAACCACACGATCTTGGCCACTTCAGCGCGAATACGCCGCGCGCGGCCGACGTTCCCGGCGCGCCTTGACGGGGCCAACGCGCCGGTTACGTTCCCTGAGTGATGCGAGCAGAGCGTGCGGCGGCAAGCCGAGTCATGGGACTTCGCGCTTGCGTTTCGTCCGCCGCTGTCGCAAGGGGAGGTGTGTCATGTCCAGCCCGATTCGCAGCTTGTTGGTGCCAGTTGTTGTACTCGCGCTTAGTCCGTCGTGCGTCACGGAGGCGCCATCGGCCAGTTCAGGGGACGCGTCGGAAGGGGCCTCTGTCATCGTCGCCGGACTGGGCGGCGCGCACGGCAAGGACGATGACGACAAAGCCGACAAGTCCAAGGGCCACGGCTGGCGCGACCACAAGGACCGCCACAACGACGGCTGGTGTCGCGAGCCGCCCCACAGCAAGAACAAGTCGCACATGGACGACTGCGACGACGAGGAGGAGGACGCCTGCGCCACCAACAACGGCGGCTGCGATGTTCACGCGACCTGCGCCAGCACGACCGCGGGCGTCACCTGCGCGTGCAAGGTCGGCTACACCGGCAGCGGCGACCACTGCGCGGACATGAACGAGTGCGTCCAGGGCAACGGCGGCTGCAGCGGCTACGGCATCTGCACCAACACCGACGGCGGCTTCTACTGCACGTGCAAGGCCGGTTATGAAGGCGACGGGAAGACCTGTACGGCGGTCAACTGACGCTCGCCATGGCGCGCGGAAAGCCGGCTACGCGGTAGGGTCCGCACTCGCCCGCGCCAGCGCCACCAGCGCTTCGGCCACCTCCACCGCCTGACTTTTCTGGATATTGTGGCCGCCCGCCGCAAACACGAGCCGCGGTCCAGGCGGCAAGGCGGCGGCGTGTTCCTCCGACACCGCGCGTTCAATCAGCGCATCGTCCACCGCCCAGGTCGCGAGCGTTGGCACGGTCAGCTTCGCGGTATTTCGGACTTGAATTTGGAAATCCAGCGCGGCAACACAGCGCAGCGTGTGCGCGACCGCCTCGTTCGTCAGCTGCGGTGGAAAGCCGAGGAGGCGCAGCATGGCGCGGAACAGCTGGCGCGCCGGATGCGCGAGGAGCGGCAAATCCACGGCGCGGGCCAGCAACTGCGGACCCATGAAGCGCCGCAGCACGTGGTGCGGGCGCAGGCCGATGGAGGCGATCAAGCCCAGCGCGGTGATGCGATCCGGCGCCTGAACCGCGGCCGACAACGCGACGGCACCGCCCATCGAGTGACCGATGACGACGCAGCGAGAAATATCCAGCGCGCGCAGGACGTCGACGAGGAAAGCCCCACGCGCGTCGATGCCGGGCTGCGGCGCGGTCGCAAGCGGCGTGTCGCCAAAACCGGGCAAATCCAACCGCACAAACCGCACCGTATCGGGCAGAGCGGCGCCGAGCCAGCGGAAATCGCGCGCGCTTCCCGGCAGGCCGTGTACCGCGACGAGGACTGGACCAGCGCCTTCATCGGTATAACTGAATGGCCCGCCTGCCACGTGCGCCATGCGGCGCGGCGGGTCACGAGGCAGCGCCGGGGTCGTCATGGGCATCCATGGCAGCGCGGGCGGGCGCTTGGGTCAGCGCCCAACGTCGCCGATAGGGTCCACAACTTGAATTTCCCGCCCACATCCAGTTCCTCCGCAGCCCCGGTACTTTCATTCGGCCGCTGCAGCCTGATTGTGCCGCTTGCATCCGCTCGGTCAAGACGCCGCGTGACCACCGCGTGACGGGTCAGAAAGTGCAGATGAAGTGGTCCTTGACGCCGCGTCGACCGTCGCAGCAGCAGCCTCACCCGCATCTGCAACGACGGCGGACGCACATGCCGCAAGCCCGGCACTCCACCCCGTCGCAGCAAACCAAGGATTGCGTACGCAACCTCCGTTCCAAACTTGGCCAGGACAAAGCGCAATTCGCCGCACGCGCACTGCAGCGCGTCCACCTTGAATGTCTCGCCGGGCGTTGGATGCGTATCAAGAAACGATAAGGATTTCCGAGCGCGATCCGCGCTTGATGCGGGGCGCGCCCATCCATACACCATCTTGACGGGCGTCCGGCTACGTTCATGGCGTCGGTCAGCGCGTGCTGGCCAGGGAGACGGACCATGGTTACTTCACATATCTTTGGCTTCATTCGGCTCGTCGGGCTGACGGTGCTCGCCGCATGCGCGAGCCCGCCGACCGCGCAAGTCCCTCTGCCGTGCGTTGCGGCAGCACGGACCTTGCCCGGCGGCTATTGCGCGGATGCCACTGCGCAGGACCGCGCGGCAATCCTCAACCGTCTGCCGCGACCTCTGACAGTGGAACCGATCCAACATGCGGTAACGGCGGGAAAATTGCCGGCGCGCTCTGTGCTTGTCGGCGCGTCCATCGTGTTCCCGGCACCGGAGTCGCTCAGCGCGGCGTGGCTGCAGCGCGTGCTCACTTGCCATGAGGCCGACGTCGCGCTCGGCGAAATCCAGGCAGCGCCGGACGACCCGTTCAGTGATCCCTCCGCGTGGTTGGGCATTAGCGCCCAGCCGCAGGGTGGCACGTTGATCGTCCGCGTCGCGCCCGAAGACGAAGCGCAGGCCGTCGCTGTGCTCGACCACGCGACACGTTGGGCCCGCCGTCCCGCCGCCAAACCTTGACCCTGTGATTCTCTCATACACGCGGCGCGAACCATGCGCCAGGAGATGACAATGCGTACGTTGATGATTTTACTGTTGCTGCTCCCTGCCGCAACAGCCTACGCCAGCGCGGAAGCCACCATCCCGGCAGACGTCACGCCAGGTGCGCCAGAGGTCGCCGCCGCGGAGCCGTTTGCTTTTGGCGATTTCACGTGGATGAACGGCACCAACCGCCAGAAGACGCCGCTTCTGGCCAGCAAGTACTTCACCGGCAGCTTCCTGCTCGACGTGAACTATACCTACAGCTTCAACCACCCGATTGACGACACTGTCGTCGGCTCAACCGCCTTGGCGCGCAACAACGAGCTTGAAGTCTCCTTCCTCGGCTTTGGCGGCGACTTCGCCTACGAGCACGCCCGCGCGCGCATCATGACCCAGTTCGGCGCCCGTTCGACCGTCGTACCGCGCAACGACTTTTCCGCCGACCGCGGCCAATTCGACTTGCGCAACGCCTATCGCTACATCTCAGAAGCCTACGGCGGCTACCACTTCGACGTGATGCACGGCATGAACGTCGATGTCGGCATCTTCATGAGCTACGTCGGTTTGTTCTCATTCGACAACTTCGAGAACTGGTCGTACCAGCCGTCATTCACGTCCGACAACACCCCGTGGTTCTTCAACGGCGCGCGCGTGCAGCTGTTTCCGACCGATCGCTTGAAACTCGAATTGTGGCTCATCAATGGCTGGCAAACCTACGGCAAGTTCAACGACTTGCCAGGCGTCGGCGGGCAGGTCACCTGGCGGCCGCAGGAATGGCTGTCGCTCGTTTCCAACAACTACGTCGGCACCGACACCGCCAACGCCCCAGGGCGCGTGCGCGTACACACGGACGACTCGTTCCTGGTGCGCTACTACCAGAACGAAAGTCGCTTCTTCACGCGTGCCGCGTTCTCCGTCACCGGCGACTTCGGCTTTGAAACCGGCGATGGCGTCACGGCTTTTGGCGGCAAGGACGGCCCGGCCCAGAACTTCATCAGCGCCATGGCGTACCACCGCCTGTGGTTCGCGCAGGACAAGTTTGCCTGGACCGTCGGCGGCGGCTTCATGCACAATCCCGGGCGCTACCTCGTGCTTCTGCCGACAGGCGTGGCTGGATCGCAGTTCGACACGTCCGCCGGCACGCAGTTTGACGCGTGGGACGCTTCCACAACGTTCGACTGGATGCCCGACAGCTTCCAGACCTGGCGCCTCGAATTCGTGCATCGCGAGGCCAGCGTCCCCTATTTTGCCGGCAGGGGCGGCGTCACAGGGCCGACCGGCTACACGACTGCGACGGTGCCGGCGGACTGGAAGCCGGATCTGTCCAAGCAGGACACGCGGATTGTCGGTGCGCTGCTGCTGCGGTTTTGAACAAGGTTGACGCTTGATTGCTGGGAAACCGAGCTCGGCGTGTGAGCGGCATTCCAGGCGCGCGCCAACCCCACTTGGGTGGCTGTTTCGCGAATGCCGGCGGATTTGGTCGGCTAGCATCGGGCTTCCC
>CAINLT010000109.1 GCA_903850505.1 uncultured Myxococcales bacterium
CCGACGCGAAGCATGACTCTGGCCTCGCGTCGGGCCCTCCCAGGCCTCGACCCCTCCCCCGCCGAAAACGTCCAGCCTGAACGGCGGACGCACCACCACCACCCGGGTCCACGGCTGTTCACCGTCCCGGCGCTCCTTCGGCGGCTGGCGGGTCTTGACCCGTCGCCGCCCGGCTTGGTTGGCTCGCAAGCGCAATCGCCGCTCGTACGCGCGGTTTGGGAGCTTGCACCGCACGTCGACTCGCGCGGCGGGGGTGGCTACAGCAAGTTCCGTGCCAAGCGCGCGACCGCGTAATCCCAAGCACTTGCGCGGCGAGCCGCGGTCACGCGGTGAGACTGGCGAGACACAATGCGAGACCAAGCGAGACCAATACCGTATGCGGCAAGGCCTTGGCCGGTCTCACATCAGCGATCGCCGGCGCGGTCGCGGGACGGCTTGGGCGCCGTATAGCAACAACCCGTCGTGTGCTTCCACAAACCCTTACTGGCCGTTCGTGATGGTCAACGTGTAGTTCTGGCAGATCGTGCCGCTGCCCGGGTAGCGACCGACGCGGACGTAGAAGTCATCCGAGTTGTCCGAGCACCAGTTCATGCCCGGCAGGCCGGCGGGCGGCTGGTTCGGCAAGCTTTGCACGTTGATGCAGTTGCACTCGCCGCCGACTTCCGGGAGCGGCGACGGCTGCGTGTAGCCACTGGAGGCGCCCTTGACGGTCTGCGGGCCGTACGGCGACTTGCCGCTGAAAGAAACCGTCCAGCCGGTGTCCGCCTCATTGCTGCAAAGCAGCGACGTGCCGCCACAGCTGTGCTTGTACAAGTCGACCGTGAACTGGCCGTCCGGGTTGCCCGACAAGAACACGTGGACGTTGAACGGGTCGCAGCTGCCAGACGCATCGCTGGAATCGATGGCCTTGAAGTGGAACCAGTCGCCCGCTTCGCCCGGCATGATGTTGCCGGTCTTGATGACCGTCGCGCCGCCGTCGTCGTAGATGTAGCCGAGGTCGACGGGCGAAACGCAGCTGTCGCCGAGGATGCCGTAGAAGTTGTCCGCCTTGCATTCGCAGCCGTTGCTCGCGATGCCGTCGGCGTCAAACCAGGACGCGTAGCACTGGGGGATGCACTTGCCGCCAACGCATGAGGGCGTCCCGTTCACCGCGTCGCCGCACATGACGGACGGCAACTGTTCGTCGGTCTTGCCGTTGCAGTCGTCGTCGATGCCATTGCAGATTTCGGCCGCGTTGGGATGCACTTCCTTCAGGGCGTCGTTGCAGTCGCCGGCTTGCGAAGCGGAGAAGAATTGCCCGTTCACGGTGCTCGGCTTGCACAGCGACTGTCCCGCGCCGGTGCCGTAGCCATCGCCGTCCACGTCGACGTAGAACATCGTGTTGGTCGTCGGTTCGTCGGTCAGGCCGTTGCAGTTGTTGTCGATGCCGTCGCCGCAAATTTCAAACGCGCCGGGACTGACAAGCGGGTTCTTGTCGTTGCAGTCCTTGGCGTTCTGCTGGGTCGACGTGTTCGGGTACAACGGTCCGCACTGACACGCCCAGTTGCTTGCGTACATGTCGCCGTAGCCGTCGTTGTCAAAATCCGGGTAGAAGTTGCTGCAGCCAATCGAGCTGGGCGGGTCGACCAAGCCGTCGCAGTCGTTGTCGATGCCGTCGCACTTCTCCGCGACGCCGGGGTGGATTCCGTTGTTCTTGTCGTTGCAGTCGCCGCCTTGCAGGACCTTCCAGATGCCGTCGGCGCTGCAGAGGCACTTGGTTGAAGTGGCGACGTCGCCGTAGTTGTCGTTGTCTGAATCCGCGTAGTAGACGACGCAGCCGATGGCGTTGGGGTTGTCGACGATGCCGTCGCAATCGTTGTCCTTGCCGTCGCACGTTTCCGCATTGCCCGGCTTGATCGTTGGGTCGGAGTCGTTGCAGTCGCCTGGCTTGGTCGTCGAGTACGCACCCGTCTTGGCGCACAAGCACTTGGCTTTCGCCGAGTTGCCAACGCCGTCAAAGTCGGAGTCCGAGTAGTACACGGTGCAGCCGTCGGCGTTTTCCTCGTCGATTTGCTTGTCGCAGTTGTCGTCGATGCCGTTGCACTTCTCTTTGGCGCCCGGGTACACGAGCGAAAGCTTGTCGTCGCAATCGTCGCCCTTGAAGGTGTTGTACGGCATCGCCAAGCCGCAGACGCATGCCTTGGTTGCTGGGTCGCCGTAGCCGTCGCCATCTGCGTCCTTGAAGGCCATCACGCAGCCCTGCGCGCCGGGATCGTCGATGATGCCGTTGCAGTCGTTGTCCAACGCATCGCACACTTCAATCGCGACCGGGCTCACGTTGGCCTTGGTGTCGTCGCAGTCGCCGCCAATCGTCGCCGTCCATTTGTCCGTCGCGTTGCACAGGCAGAGCGCCTTCTTGCTGTCGCCAAAGCCGTCCTTGTCGTAGTCGGCGTAGAACGTCGAGCAGCCAAGCGCGTTGTTGTTGTCCGTCAGGCCGTCGCAATCGTCGTCAATGTTGTTGCAGACTTCCGTCATCGCCGGATTCATCTTCGGGTCGTTGTCGTTGCAGTCGTTGCCCTTGGAAGTCGTATACGTCGCGCTCGGACCGCACAGGCACGCGGGCTTGCCCGCGCCGTAACCGTCTGAGTCCGCGTCCTTGTAGAAGCTCGTGCAATTCAACGCGCCTTCTTCGTCCTGTTTGCCGTTGCAGTTGTCGTCGATGCCGTTGCCGCAGATTTCCTTGTTGCCCGGATAGACGTTCTTGTTGCTGTCGTTGCAGTCGCCGCTCACCGTCGCGGTGAAGATGCCGGCGGGCGCACAGAGGCATTCCGAGTTGAATGTGCCGACGCCGTCCTTGTCGCCGTCCTCGTAATAGAGGTTGCAGCCCACGGCATCGGTCGCGCCGCTGTCGGTGTAGCCGTCGCAGTCGTCGTCGATGTTGTTGCCGCAGATTTCCGGCTGGCCCGGGTGAATCTTCGGGTTGCCGTCGTCGCAGTCCACGCCCGCGTACTTGCACGCCTTGGACTTGCCGACGATGACCGCCGTCGCGTCGCAATAGCCGTCCTTGTCCTCGTCGCACGTCTCGTCGGTCTTGCCGTTGCAGTCGTTGTCGATGCCGTCGCAGATCTCCGCGGCGGACGGCTTCACGAGGTTATTCGTGTCGTCGCAGTCGGTGGGCGAAGTGGAGGAGAACAGGTCCAACGGCTTGCACAGGCATTGGTTTTCGCCGCCGGTCGCGGGCGAGTTGCCAAAGCCGTCCTTGTCGGCGTCCTTCCAATACGTCGTGCAGAGTGACGCGCCGGCCTCATCCGTGGTGCCGTCGCAGTTGTCATCCAGGCCGTTGCACACTTCCGCGGTCGGCGACTTGGCGTCGCAACCGGTCAAGCCGCTGGGCTGGCACTGGCGGCCGCCCGTGCACGCGCCGTACTTGTTCTTGCTCGTGCAGTTGGTCGAGAGGCCGAGCGCCTTGGCCTGGTTGGAGCACTCGCACGCGCCGCTCTTCTTCATACACTGGTTGCCGGAACCGCCCGCGCCGGAGACGCCGTTCGCGGTGCCCTTCGCGTTCTTGAGGCAGTAGTAGCCAATCGGGCACTCCGCGTCGAGCCCA
>CAINLT010000110.1 GCA_903850505.1 uncultured Myxococcales bacterium
CGGCGCCGGCGCCGCGACGTGCCTGTGCAGCAACGCCGGCACCAGCCTGGCGGCCGGCAACACCGACTGCGATGACAACAACTACGCGGTCTACCCCGGCGCGCCCGAGATCTGCAACGATATCGACGACAACTGCAACGGCGCGACGGACGAAGGCTGCGACGGCGATGGCGACGGGTGGTGCAACCAAGCGGCGACTGTTATCGGCACGCCGAAGGTCTGCAAATTTGGCAGCGGCGACTGCAATGACAGCAACGCGGCGGTCAATCCCGGCGAGACGGACACGTGCGGCAACGGCGTGGACGACAACTGCGACGGCCAGACGGACGTGGCGATCGGCGGTCCAGGCTGCACGGCGTTCTACGTGGACGGCGACGGGGACGGCTATGGCGCGGGCGCGAGCCAGTGCAGTTGCGGGCCAACCGGCGCATACACCGCGGCGGCCGGTGGCGACTGCAATGACGGCGACGCCACCGTGCATCCCAAGGCGCAGGAGATCTGCGGCAATGGCAAGGACGACGACTGCAACGGCAAACAGGACGAGGGCGCGGCGCTTGGCTGCAGCTCCTGGTACCTGGATGGCGACAAGGATGGCTACGGCGTCAGCGCGGCAGTCTGCCTCTGCGCGGCGGACGCCAACCACACGGCCGACAAGGCGGGCGACTGCAACGACGCGAACGCGGGCATCCATCCGGGCGCGCCGGAGAAATGCAACAACGTCGACGACAACTGCAACGGCCAGACGGACGAAGGTCCGCCGGTCGACTGCACGACGTTCTACGCGGACGGCGACAAGGACGGCTATGGCGGCGACATCGTGGCCTGCCTGTGCGCAGCCGATGCAGCGCATCCCGTGTCCATTGGCGGCGACTGCAATGACACGTCGAGCGCCATCCACCCCGGCGCCACGGAGACCTGCAACACCGTTGACGACAACTGCAACGGCCAGACCGACGAGTTGGGCGCCAAGGGCTGCACCAGCTTCCACGTCGACGCGGATCTCGACGGCTACGGCGGCCTGGACGTGAAGTGCGCGTGCGCCGCCGACCCCGTCTACCACACGCTCGACGCCACCGACTGCGACGATACGCACGCCAGCGTGCATCCGGGCGCGACGGAGATCTGCGACGGCTTGGACAACAACTGCGACGGCGTGACCGATCCTCCGGGACTCGACACCTGCAGCAACTTCTTCTACGACGGCGACACCGACGGCTATGGCACGACGCAGGCGCTCATCAAGTGCATGTGCGCGGCAAGCGGCTTGTGGTCGGCGTCCGTGCCGGGCGACTGTAACGACGCCGACAGCGCCATCCACCCCGGCGCGACGGAGACGTGCAACGGCAAGGACGACAACTGCGACGGCGCGATCGACAACGGCGCGGGCACGGTCTACTACGCCGACGGCGACGGCGACACGTACGGCAACCCGCTCGTCAGCTTGCAGTCGTGCAGCCCGGTGCCGACGTTTGTGACCAACAGCCTGGACTGCAACGACGGCAAGCCGCTCATCCACCCCGGCGCAACGGAAATCTGCGACGGCGTGGACAACGACTGCAACGGGCAGACCGACGAAGGGCTGTGCGATGACGCCAATCCATGCACCGTGGACGCCTGCGCGCCGGGCAGCGGCTGCACCCACACGCCGACGACCGCAGCGTGTGACGACGGCAGCGCATGCACCGCGGGCGACAGTTGCGCGACGGGGACCTGCAAAGGCACGGCCGTCAACTGCGACGATGGCAACCTCTGCACCACGGACGCGTGCACTCCGGCGAGCGGCTGCAGCCACGGCAACAACGCGCTCGGGTGCGACGATGGCAACACTTGCACCGGCCCCGACGCCTGCAGCGCGGGCACGTGCAAAGGCGCGGCCACCAACTGCGACGACAGCAACGTGTGCACGGCGGACGCGTGCGTCCCCGCGAGCGGCTGCACGCACACGCCGATCTGCGCGGCCTTGCCCTTCGCGGACGCCGGCAACACCTACGCGGAGGGCTTGAATGCGTCAGGCGCGCTGCTCGCTTGGGGCAACGCCGCCCTGCCGCCGACTGGTACGTACGTCCAGGTCTCAGCTGGCTACTATTTTGCCTGCGTTGTCACCGCCGCGGGCAGCCTGAAGTGCTGGGGCGCCAACACGCCGTCCGGGCTCAGCACCACGCAGACCGGGGTCAAGCAAGTCTCGGTCGGCAACCCGCAGGCGTGCGTCATCAAGTCCGACGACACGCTGAAGTGCTGGTCCACCGATCCGCTGCAGACCACCAACGTGCCGACCGGCGCATTTTCGCAGGTCTCGTGCGGCTACGACCACAGCTGCGCCTTGCGCGCCGACGGCAGCGTCGCCTGTTGGGGGAGCAACACCTACAAGCAGACCACCGTGCCGGCGGGCGAGACGTTCAGCCAAATCAGCGCGGGCGACTTCTTCACGTGCGGCGTCCGCAAGTCCGGCAGCGGCATCGTGTGCTGGGGCGACAATTCCAGCTACGCCGTTTCAGCAGCGCCCAACACGGGCAGCTTCCTCTCGGTCGGTGCCGGCACATCGGCGTGCGCGATCCGCTCCGACAATACGTTGACCTGCTGGACGACGACCGGCTTTGGTGCCTCAACGCCGCCCGCCAACACCAAGTGGCTGTCCATCGGCGTCGGTGAAAACAACGTGTGTGGCGTGCTGACGGACAAGACGGTCAAGTGCTTCGGCGACAACACCAACAAGGTCGTCAGCAGCGTGCCCACAACCGGCTGGTAGCCTTGGGCGCCGTGCAGCAGTAACCCGTCGTGTGACGCTTGTCGCTGGGTCGCCAAGTGCGCCCGCTGCGCGATACGCCCGGCGACACCCGATCGATTTGGCCCTGCACGGGCCCTTAGCCCAGCTTGTTGGCCAGCGCCTTCACGATGCCCGCGGCTTCTTCCGCCTGAATCCGGCAATCGATCATCTTGGTCTGCAGCGTCGCGATCTGGCTGCGGGCAGACTTCAACTGCTCCTGCAGCGCGGCGATCTCGCTGTTCTGCTTGCCCAGCTTGGCCTGCAAGTCGCCGTTCTGCGCTTCCAGTCCGTCCATCTGCGCGGCGTTGATCTGCAGCTTGTCGCGCAGCCCCTGCAGCTCCGCGTGAATCGCGCTGTCGTGCTCGTGCGCCGTCTCTTCGCGCAGATCATCGGAATCCAGCGCTTGCGCCTCGTCCTCCGCCTCGGTCTCTTCCTCCAGGACGGCTTCGTCGAGCACTTCCTCCAGCGACTCCAGATCGTCGCCTTCGTCGGTCAGCTCGATCGCCTCCGGCTCCAGCGTCTCCATGAGCTCATCGCCGTCCAGCTCTTCCACGTCCAGCTCGCCCAGCACTTCATTGTGCGCGGTCGCGCGTCCCGGCATCGGCGTCGTCGGCTCTTCTTCCAGCGCGTCGTCGGCGCTCAGCGTCACCACATCCATCTGGATCGTCGCGGGCATCGCCTCGTCGTCGTCGATCATCTCGATGTCCGCGTCCGCCATGTCTTCCGCGTCGTCCTCCACCAGCTCCAGCGCCGCGCCGTCGAGTTTGGCGAGCGTCTCGTCACCGTCGTCGTCCAGCAGCTCCACCGCGTCGATCTCCTCGACGTCCGCCGCGATCAACGCCTTGATCGCCGGCTCCAGATCCTTGGCAGCGCGCGACTGCAGCACGTACTTGTCCGCAAGGGTCTTGCCCCGCTGATGGCGCTTGACCTCGTCTTTCTGATCATCGCGGTAGATCACGAGGATCGGCGGCTGCGTCCTGCCCTCGGGTCGAATCTGCCCCACCGCCGCCAGCGAACGCCGGAAAGTCGGACCCAGGACGACGACGGCGCCGGGATGCTTGGCGAGCTCCGCCACGACCTCGTCCACGCTCCCGACCACGATCGGCGCGCTGCCCAAGGCGTTTTGAATGCTCCGTTCCAGCACGCTGGTGCCACCGAGGATGAGACAGACTTGCGACATGATGACTCCGGGCTGTAGGTGCGCGACAAACGGGCAGGGCCTTGTATTGCACGCCAAGTGCTATCCCTTGGTCAACAGCTTGAAATGCAAACGCAGCGGTTCTACCCTGCCGCGCCCGCGCTGCACGCGGCGCACCACACGCACGAGGCCAAGATGCTTGAAACAATTACCAAAGGCTTTCGTTCCGCGCGCCATCGCCTGCAAGGCTACCGCGAGCTGGACGAAGAGACGCTGGATGAAGTGCTCGCGGATATTCGCACGTCGCTCCTCGAAGCGGACGTGGAGTTCGGCGTAGTCAAACAGTTTTTGGCCGACGTCAAAGAGAAAGCGCTGGGCGAAGTCGTGCGCGTCAAGGCGACCGATGACAAGGGCCGGACCGTCAAGGTTTCGCCGCAGGATCATTTTGTCAAAATCTGCCACGACGAGCTGATTCGCCTGATGGACCCCGGCGAGCCAGGCCTCGCCATCAAGAAGACCGGCATCACGATCATCATGATGGTCGGCTTGCAGGGCTCCGGCAAAACGACGACGGCCGGCAAGCTGGCCAACCTCTTCAAGAACCAGGGCCACCGGCCGCTGCTGGTGGCGGCGGACATTTACCGCCCGGCCGCTATCGATCAGCTCAAAGTGCTGGGCGAGCGGCTGGACGTGCCGGTCTTCAGCGTGCCGGGCATGCTGCCGCCGGAGCTGTGCGAAAAGGGCCTGCTGCAGGCCAAGCAGACCGGCCGCAACGTCGTGATCTTCGATACCGCGGGCCGTCTGACGATTGATCAGGCGCTCATGGACGAGCTGGCCAAGATCCGCTCGCTCGTCGCGATCGATCACACGCTGCTTGTCATCGACGCGATGATCGGCCAGGACGCGGTCACGACGGCCAAGGCATTCAACGAGAAAGTCGGCATCGACGGCGTTGTGCTGACCAAGCTGGACGGCGACGCGCGCGGTGGCGCGGCGGTGTCGGTCAAGGTCGTGACGGGCGCGCCGGTGAAATTTGCCGGTATGGGCGAGGGCCTGGACAAGCTGGAGCCGTTCCGCGCGGAAGGCATGGCCAGCCGCATCCTCGGCATGGGCGACATCGTCGGCCTCATGCAGGACTTCGAGAAGGTCGTCGACGAGAAGCAGGCGGAGCGCGACGCCAAGAAGATGCTGTCCGGCAAGTTTACGCTGGGCGATTTTCTCGAGCAGATCCGCATGCTCAAGAAGATGGGCAGCCTGCGCGACGTGATGGAGAAGCTGCCGTTCTTCAGCGACGCGATGGCCGACGGCGTGAAGTTTGACGACAAGCAGCTGGTGATCATCGAGTCGATGATCCAGTCGATGACGCCGGACGAGCGCAAGAAGCCGGAGATCATCAACGCCCGCCGTCTGCAGCGCATTGCCCGCGGTTCCGGCCACAAGCCGGCGGAAGTGCAGGATCTGCTGCAGCGCTACAACGTGATGAAGCAGCTGATGGTGCGGATCGGTCAGTCGCCGGGCCTGCTGGGCAAGATGCCGGGCTTTGGCCAGATGGGCGCGATGGCCAAGCCGGGCGTGGGCGTGGACCAGTTCTTTGACCAGCTGGAAGGCGGGATGCCCGGAATGGGCGGCGGGATGCCGGGAATGCCGGGCATGGGCGGTATGGGCGGTTTCCCGGGCATGGGCGGCTTTCCAGGCATGGGCGAAGCGCCCAAGGCCAAGCCGATGCCGGGCAAGGGCGTCGACCGCGACAAGCGCAAGACCAAGAACAAGATGGCCGACAAGGCGCGCAAGAAGAACCGCAAGAAGTAGCGGCTTGTCCGGTCAGCGCCTCCGGTCCGTCACGCTACGCCGGCTTGCGCGATGCGGCGGCGGCGGCGCGCAGTCGGTGAATGGTCGCGGCATCGAGTTGCGCCGTCGCTTCCGTATCCGCCAGTGGAACCAGCGCTTCGACTTGCGCAGCTGCGTCAGCCATTGGAAGCGCAACTTGCAACTCCACGCCGTTGGCGTCGTCCAGATGTAGCCCCTGTGCGCTCAGCCACGAGTCCATGTCCTCCTGCGTGGCCCGTCCGATGCCTTCCGCGCGCTTGGTCGTCGCCGTCTTGTCGCCCGTGGGTTTGTGGGTCTGTTTGCCGGTCATCTGTATCCTTGTTGCACGTATTCCCTACGCGTTGCGGGCGAAATTCGCGCCACCACTTTGCAGGTTGTACATCGATCGTCTCCAATTATCTTCACAGTTCTTCATGAACGCTGCGCCACGGGACGAGCGAGGCACCCGGCAGAATTGGGCTAGCCCGCGTTGCCCGGCTGTGCCAAAGTAGCCGCTCTTGCGGCAGCGAGCCGCCGATCCGGTGCCTGTGACGAACGGATACGCGCCACCTCCCCATCTCGATCTCGCCGCGACGCGCATGGAAGTGCCGGCGCCCAATGAAGGGCCCGTGCAATGGCGCGAGCGCTGGGATTTCCTGCTGACGCCGGTGGCGGACAGCGGGGCGCTGAGCGAGCCCATCCAAGCCAGCGCGGACTTGCAGTTTGATCTGCCCGATCGCCTGACGATGATGCAGGAGGGCGAATCCAGCGGCTTTGTCACCGGCCGCGTGGTCGCCGTTCCGCTAACGGGGCCGCACGGCGTCGTGTTGTCCCGCGGCGCGGTGACGCTGGTCATCGGCAACGTGGCGCCGGTGCGGGCGCTGAGCCTGGAGCTGTGCTGGAGCGCGCCCGATGGCCGCTATTGCATGCTCAACGGTCACGGCAACGGCGTCTCGGCGGACAGCTTGCATGGCATCCAGTTGGCGCTGCGGATGAGCTGGCGGAACGAATCGCCGATTGAGGCGCTGGGCCAGTCGATGACCTTCCTGCTGACCCGCATCGCGCGGCCGTCGCAGCTGCCGCCGCCGCCACCGCCGCCGGACAATCTGTGGAAACGCCTGACGGGCACGTTCCTGCGCCGCAAGGAATAGCGCCTACTTTCCCGGCCCCTGCACAAACGCGACAAAAGCCTTCACTTGGCCGCGGTAGTCCTCCAGCGCCGCCTCAAACGTCGCCGCGCGGCCGTTGTCGCTCGTCAGTTCCGCCCACTGCGCCAGCAGCCCCGCGGTCTGGCTCGCCTTCTCGTTGATCAGCGCCAGCGACTGGAAGATGTTGCGCAGCTCCGGGTCAAACGCCTTGTGCGCCGCCAGCCGCCCGTACAGTTGGCTCGTCTGCTGCCAGTTCTGCGCCATGTCCCGCGCGTACGCCCGCGTGTCGTCCGCGCCCATGCCGCCCGAGCGCAGCGCCTGCCCGCACCCCGCCAGCGCGTAGTGCCCGTGGATGACGCCCGAAACCGCCGTCTCCGCAACGGTTGCCAGCAGCAGGGACACCAGATCCGGCTCTTCCTTGGCCGCCGCGGACGCCTTGGCCGCCTGCCGCAGCCCTTCAACCAGCCGCTTGATCGTCAGCGCGTCCTTGTCCACTGGCTTGGCCGTCGGCGTCGCGGGCGCCGTCACCTTGGCTTCGGCCTTCTTCTCCTTGGCGTACGCCACCTGTCCCAGCATCAGCAGCGCCACCAGCACCATTCCCGTCGTTCGCATCCTCGCCTCCCTCTGCAGCTGCGGCAGATTGTGCTACAACGCCGCGCCGCGCGCACCTGGAGGCCCACGATGCTCTGCTTGCAATCGCATACCCAAGACGCCTGGCTCCAGCGCGCCATCGCGCACACGGACGACGTGCTGATCGACCACGCGCACTGCGAGCGCAAGGCCGCGGCGAACGCGCTGAACCTGCTGGGTCGCTATCCGGATCATCCCGAGCTGCAGGAGCCGATGCTGGCTCTCGCCCGCGAGGAGCTGGAGCATTTTGAGCTGGTCCTGGCGATCCTGCGCGAGCGCCAAGTGGGGATGGTCGCGCAATCGCCGTCCGGCTATCAGGCGCAGCTTTTTGGCCACGTGCGCAAGGGCGCGCCGCACAAGCTCGTGGATCTGCTGCTGGTGGGCGCGCTGATTGAAGCGCGGTCCTGCGAACGGTTCCGCCTGCTGAGCGAGCACCACCCGGACGCGCACCTGCGCCAGACGTTTCGCAGCCTGCTGGAGTCAGAAGCGCGCCACTACGGCATCTTCATCCGGCTGGCCGAGATGCAGGCGCCGCGCGAAGAAGTGCGCGTGCGGTTGCAGGAGCTGGCCGAGGCGGAGTGCGCGATTTTGGAGCAGGTGCCGCCGATCGCGCGGATCCACGCGTAGCGCGGCAACGCCCTACTTCTTCTTGGTCTTTGCCGGCGGCGCGGCCTCGGCCGGCGCATCTTCATCGGGCATCAAGCCGTGCTTCTTCAGCGCCGCGGGCATGCGCTCCGGCAGGATCGTCGCGATCTTCTTGCCGATCTCCGCGCTCAGCTCCGGCAACAGCTTCATCACCTTCTTGCCCACCGGCGTGCGGTAGAAATTCTCGATGTCCTTCAATTCCTCCACGGTGAACCGCGCGGCGTAGATGTCCGCGGTCCAGCTCAGCACGTCGTCGTAGGACATCACGTCGTTGACCGCCGCGGTGATCTTCTTGTCAAAATCCGCCGGCAGCTTCTCGCCAGCCTTGCGGAACTGATCGGACATCGCCGCCGTCATCTGCTCCATCATCTGGTCGTACGTCTCGTGCGGCACGACCATCTTGACGAGCTCCAGCGCCGCCGTCTTTTCTTTCTCGCCCGCCCACGCCGGCATCGCCACCAGCAGCGCCGTCGCCATCACCATCCGCACCAGCATCGTCCGCATGTCCATCTCCGCATCCGGTCTCGCCGGTTGCCCGAGCATGCCGTGACTCGGCCGTTGCCGCAAACGTCCGGCTACGTTACCTTGCGCGCCCGGCACCACCCTCTTGAGGCACTCATGATCACGCTTTCTTCCTATCTGCGCGACACTTGGCAAAGCGGTCAGGATCCGCAAACGCCGCTCTACGACCCGACGCACAAGACGGCGATCGCCCAGACGAGCACGCGCGGCCTGGATCTCGCGAGCGCGCTGCAGCACGCGCGCACGGTGGGCGGACCGACGCTGCGGGCGATGACGTTTGCCCAGCGCGGCGACCTGCTGAACAAGCTGTCGGCGGCGATCCACGGCGCGCGCGACGCGCTGATCGACGTTTCGCGGCAAAACATGGGCACGACGCGCAGCGACGCGAAGTTCGACATCGACGGCGCGGCGGGCACGCTGGCTTTCTATGCCAACCTCGGCAAGACGCTCGGCGATCGGACGTTCCTGCTGGACGGCGAGGCGATCCGCTTCTCGCGCTCGGCGCGCTTCCTGGGCCAGCACATCCTGACGCCCAAGGTCGGCGTGGCGATCCACATCAACGCGTTCAATTTTCCGGCGTGGAACCTGTGCGAGAAGCTGGCGACGGCGATCCTTGCGGGCGTGCCGGTGCTGGCCAAGCCGGGTACGGCGACGGCGTGGCTGTCCGTGAAGATCGTTGAGCTGTGGCTGGAGCAGGGGCTGCTGCCGGCGGGCGTGGTGCAGTTGCTCGTTGGATCGGCGGGCGACCTGCTCGACCACGTGGGGCCGCAGGACGCGATCGTGTTTACCGGCTCGGGCGCAACGGGACAGACGATCCGCCAGCATCCGGCCGTGATCGCCAACAGCGTGCCGGTGAACGTGGAAGCGGATTCGCTCAACGCGTGCGTGCTCGCGCCGGACGTGGCGGAAGGCTCGGACCTGTTCAACATGGCGGTCGCGGAAATCGCCCGGGAAATCACCCAGAAGGCCGGACAGAAATGCACCGCGATCCGGCGGATTTTTGTGCCGCACGAGCAGGCGGAAGCGCTCAAGGCGGAGCTGGTCGCGCGGCTGGGCGATATCCTGGTCGGCGATCCGGCCGAAGATCGCACCAACCTGGGACCGCTGGCGGGACCGTCGCAGCAGCGCGATGTGATCGCGGGCGTCGCGGAGCTGAGCAAGCACGCGGAGAACGTGTTCGCGGGCAAGGCGCCGGAAGGCGGCTGCTTCATCGGGCCGCAGCTGTTCTGGAGCAACGCGGGCCTGGACGCGGCGTACGTGCACGACCATGAGGTTTTTGGCCCGGTGGCGACGGTGCTGCCGTACGACGGCTCGGCGGAGCTGGCGGTGCAGTTGGTGGCGCGCGGCGGCGGCAGCTTGGCAACGAGCGTGTACAGCGACGATGCGGCGTGGTCGCGGACCGTGCTGCTGGGCATCGCGCCGTGGACGGGCCGCGTGTATTGGGCGAGCTCCAAGGTGTTTGACCAGGGCACCGGCCACGGCGCGGTGATGCCGGCGCTTGTGCATGGCGGACCGGGCAAGGCCGGCGGCGGGGAGGAGCTGGGCGGGGAGCGCGGGCTCAGGTTTTATTGGCAGCGCACGGCGGTGCAGGGGGATGTGCAGATGTTGAAGGCCGTGTTGGGCTGACGGCCGGCAGACTTTTTGGGTTGCGCCCGGCGATGCGCCTGCGGCGCTAGCCGTGAAGCACAGACCAGTGCGATGGTGCGATGGGGTGGCCCCCGGCGATGCGCCTGCGGCGCTAGCCGTGAAGCACAGACCAGTGCGGAGGTTCGATGGGGTAGCCCCCGGCGATGCGCCTGCGGCGCTAGCTTGGGATACGCGCGCTTGTTTTGATGGATAGAGCTGGTTTTTCTTTCGCGATCCGAGGGGAAAACCAGCCTGCGGCAGGTTTTCCCCTCGGACTCCCC
>CAINLT010000111.1 GCA_903850505.1 uncultured Myxococcales bacterium
ATCCGCCACCTTGCGACCGGCGTGCCGATCGCGTGGGACAAGACGAAGCACAAGTTCCCGTCCAACGCGGAACTGGCGCGCCATCACCGGCGCCTGGGCGACATGCTGGTGGAGCGCGGCGCGATTACGGCGGTTGAGCTGGAGGCGGCGATGAACCGGCAACGCACGCTGGGTCTGCGGCTGGGCCAGGCGCTCCTGCTGGACGGGCGGCTGACGCCTGAGCTGCTGGCGGACACGATCGCTGAACAGGCGGATCTGCCGCGGGTGGCGCGCGATACTGGCCCGGTGAAGTCGCTGGCGGGCGCGATCCCGGCGGACATCATTCGCCGCCATGAAGTGGTCCCGTTTGCCCGCGCGGCGGGTGACACGCTGCAGGTGGCTGTGGCGTCCCGTCCGGATTCCACCGTGACGCAGCGCCTGCGCGCGGTGACGGGAATGCACGTCGCGTACGTCGTCGCATGTGACCACGAAGTCGCAGCATGGGTGGCGGCGGCGGCTCCGGAAGATGTCCTGAAACCGGGCCATCCTTGAGCCAGTCAGCGTTGCATACCACGCCGCAACGCCGGCATGCCCTGGCGGGCGTCATGCTCCAGCTCGCGCTCCTGCTGCCGGCGACGAGCGCGTGGTCTGCCGACAATCCGTCGCCCGGAAGCGCCAGGAATGACGCAGCACCGGCGGAGTCGCCCGAGGCGCAGGCGCGCACGGCGTACCAACGCGATCCGGGCAATGCCTGGCTGGGACGCACGCTGCTGGACACGCTCGTGCATGCGGGCAAATCGGCGGACGCCAAGCAGCTGGCCGCAGAACTGGCGGAGCGTTTCCCCGACGACGCGGAACTTTGGGCGCAGACGGGCTACCTGATGTTCTCGCTGCGGGAATTCAAGGCCGCCCAAGCAGCCTTTGGCCGCGCCCTGCGAGGCACGGCGTGGCAACCCGATCAGCGGCGCAATCTTGCGTTTGCTGAAGCCGACAGCGCCGTGGCCGCCGGTGACGCCGCAGGGGCGGTCGCTGCGCTTGAACGGCTCGGCGCTGGCCAGGATGCGACCGTGCGCCTGCGGTTGGGGCGCGCACAGCTCGCCGCGCATGACCGCATCGCGGCAGTTGCCACGGCGCGCTGGCTGATCCGCGAAGCAGCCGATGACGAGTTCCAGAAGGCCGGCGAGAAACTCCTCGGCGATGCCCTGGAAGCCGTCGCAGATGCCAAGGGCGACAAGCAGCTCAACCTCGGCTACGCCTACCTGCGGCAACACGACGACGCGGCGGGTCTGGCGGCCTTTGAACGCGGATTTGCCTACGGCTCTGGCAAGGCATTCCACTTTGCCGACGCGGCCTACGCCGCGAAGCGACTGAACGACAACGCGAAGGCGAGCCGCTATTTCCGCTTCTGCCTGGACCTCGCGGAATTCGAGCACAGCTTCAGCGAACAGCGGATGTACGGCTACCGCCGCGAAATCGAGGGCTTGGAGCGCCGTTGGGGCATGCTCATCGGCACGCCGTACCACGCGGGCGCGCTCAACGTCTGGCAGGGCGGCGTCGAGGCGTTCTGGCAACCGCCCGTCATCGGCTACCGGGACGGCAGGACGGTCCAGTTCTTCGTGCGCAGCTATCTCAACTTCCGCAACGGCGTCAGCGGCCCGGTCGGGCTCCAGACCACGCAGGAGACCCTCGGCATCCGGTTCAAGCCCTTGGCAACCCAGAATATCGCGTTGACCGCCGAGCGCCTGTTCGCCGTAGGGCGCTACGCGGAGAACGATTGGCTGTTTCGCATCGGCTATTCAACCGGCGACGGCACTGATTTGCGTGTGGATCGCAAGGGTTGGCAGAGTTGGCAGGTCTATGCGGAAGCGGCGTACTACTTGAACGCGCGGCGGCTGCTGGTGGGCACGGAAGTCCGATACGGACTGGCGGTGCCGATGCCGGGGTACAATCGGCTGACGGTGTATCCGCACTTTCTGATGGCGGTGGACTATGACAGCGCGGCGCGCGATCCGCTGGTGGATGCGATTGGCCCGGGACTGAGCTTGCGGGCTTGGTTTGGGGAGGATCGGTATCATGCGCCGCCAGCGTGGCTTGAGGTGAATGCGCAGTATCGGTTCGCTGATGCCGATCGCGGGCGCGGGCCGGCTTTGCGGGCGACGCTGGCGTTTTGAGGGGCTGCGCCCGGCGATGCGCCTGCGGCGCGAGCTTTGAGGCACAGGCCAGTGCGAGGGTTCGATGGGGTGGCCCCCGGCGATGCGCCTGCGGCGCTAGCCGTGAAGAACAGACCAGTGCGAGGGTTCGATGGGGTAGCCCCCGGCGATGCGCCTGCGGCGCTAGCTTGGGATACGCGCGCTTGTTTTGATGGATAGAGCTGGTTTTTCTTTCGCGATCCGAGGGGAAAACCAGCCTGCGGCAGGTTTTCCCCTCGGACTCCCC
>CAINLT010000112.1 GCA_903850505.1 uncultured Myxococcales bacterium
AAGGAATTCTCCCTCGGCCTATACGGTCGGCTCGCCCACTACGCGACGTCGGCGACGTCCCAGACCTTCCCAACGACGGCGTGGACGCTTGCCCCCAATGTGATTCTTTATGTGAAGGACTGGACTCTCCAGCCCGGTTACATGCTGATGCACCTCGCGCCCAGCTCGACGACCGCAACTACTTATTTTCACACAGGTTTCATTAAGGCGCGCTGGGAGCCGCATCCGCGCTGGATGGCGTTCGCGTGGCTGTATCTGGGCACGGATCCTACGTTCGTCGAACGCTTTGGGATCAACACGCCCGTTGGCACGTCGCTGGTCCTCGGCGGCGAGCACTGGTGGACCTCGCGCTGGGGTACCCGCCTCTCGGTGTCGCGCGTCCAGCCATTTGACGCCAAGAACGACCCCTTCACTGACATCACCGTCGTGCTGCGAGGTCGGCTGTGAGCAATTTCCGCATTGAGCTGCTGACCCTGCCGGAACTGCTGATCATCATGTTCGTGGCGCTGGAGCTGGTGGTCGTGTTCGTCGCGCTGATCGCGATGCTCATCGTCCGCAATCGCGCGATCAGCCGTGAAAAGGCGTTCCAGACCACGCGTGCGGCGCTGCTCGACGCTGTGCAGCGGATGACGGGCGCTGAGCCCGATCCGACGGCCAAGTCCAAGGCCCTTGCCGCGCTCGGCTCGCTGTCGCGCGACTTTGCCCGCCGCCTGCTGACGGAAATGGCTGAGCTGGCGGGTCCGACGGGCACGGCGGCCTTTGAAGAACTCTACGCCGCGTCCAATCTGGCCGTGGAAGCGCGCGCCAACGCGGTCGCGCGGCCGTGGGAGCGCCTGCGCGTTGTGCGGGAAGCGCGCGCCCTGCACGACCCCGCGCGCCTGCTCGCCGGCTTGGTACGCGATGAAGTTCCCGACGTGCGCTTGGGCGCATTCGAAGCGCTGTGTGCCTTGAGCCGCGCGGATGAAGCGGTGGTGGCGATTCCGCTGCTGGCGGCCGATGGCCGTCTCAACCGCGTGCGCGCGATCGACGCGATGTCGGCCGCGAGCCCGCTGCCGGTGCAGGCGATGGTGGAATTGTCCAACTCAGAGATCGCCGACGTGCGCCAAATCGTCGTGGCGGTGCTGGGGACCGCGCGCGTGCGTCAAGCTGTGCAGGTCGTCGTGCACGCGGTGACCGATCCGGATGCGGAAGTGCGCATTCAGGCTGTGAAAGGCCTGCGCGAGATGAACGACGCCTCGGCCCTGCCGGTCTGCCTCAGCGCGCTCCAGGATGAGCGCTGGGAAGTGCGGTCGGAGGCAGCGCGCACGTGTGGCGCGCTGGGTGGCGGCGGTGCAGCGGAAGCGATCGCTGTACTTTTGGATGACGAGGCGGAGTGGGTTCGGCACAATGCGTCGCTCTCGCTGTCCCGCTGCGGTCCGGCCGGCATTGCGGCCCTGCGTTCGGCGGCGGCGCGCGGCAATGAATCGGCGTCCAGTGCGCTCGCTGAAGCGCGCCTGTCGGTCACGGAAGGTGGGCTGGTCTAGTGGTTCTTGTCGCGCTTGCGCAAACTGGGTTGATGGAGGCTGAGAGCACACACGCATGTTGATGGATATCTTCAATAT
>CAINLT010000113.1 GCA_903850505.1 uncultured Myxococcales bacterium
ATCCGTCCGCGTCATGATCTCCACGATCGCGCCGTTGCGCAGCTGATGCCGCAGCGTGACCATGTGGCCATCGACCCGCGCGACGACGATGTGATCGCCGATCGCCGAGTGCACCGCGTAGGCAAAATCCACCGGCGTCGAACCGCGCGGCAGGACCTTCAGATCGCCGCGCGGCGTGAACGTGTAGACCTCGTCCGAGAAGAGGTCGATCTTCATGGAATCGAGAAACTCGTCGGTGTCCTTGACGCCGACGTGCACTTCCAGCAGCTGCTTGAGCCACGCGAAACGCTCCTCGTCCCGCACTTTCAACGAGTCGCCGCGCTCCTTGTATTTCCAGTGCGCCGCGACGCCTTCCTCCGCCTGCCGGTGCATCTGCGCGGTGCGGATCTGCACTTCAATGCGTTCCGCGCCCGGACCAATGACGGACGTGTGCAGCGACTGGTAGCGATTGGGCTTGGGCAGCGCGATGTAGTCCTTGAACCGCCCCGGAATCGGCTTGAAGTGCGTGTGGATCGCGCCCAGCGCCTGGTAGCACTCACGCACGTCGTCCACGAGGATGCGAAAGCCCTGCGCGTCGTAGATCTGGTCGTAGGGCAGCTTGCTCTGCTGCATCTTGCGCCAAATGCCGTACAAGTGCTTGGGCCGGCCGTAGACGGACGCGTGCGGCAACCCCTCTTCCAGCATGATGTTGCGCAAGATGTCGACAACTTCCGCGACGTACGCCTGGCGTTCGGACTGCCGCCGACCGACCTCCGTGTTCAGCTTCTCAAAGTCGTCCGTGTACAGGTGGCGGAAACAAAGGTCCTCCAGCTGGCTCTTCATCCAGCCGACGCCGAGCCGATTCGCCAGCGGCGCGTAAATTTCCAGCGTCTCCTGGGCAATGCGCCGCTGCGCATCGGGCTTCATGTGCTCCAGCGTGCGCATGTTGTGCAGGCGGTCGGCGAGCTTGATGAGCAGGACGCGAATGTCCTTGGACATCGCCACGAGCATCTTGCGGAAATTCTCGGCCTGCTTCTGTTCGCGGCTGGAGAACTTGATCTTGTCGAGCTTGGTCACGCCGTCGACGATCTCAGCGATTTCACGGGAAAAGCGCTTGCTGATCTCTTCCACGGAGACTGTCGTGTCCTCCACGACGTCGTGCAGCAGTCCCGCGCAGATGCTCGCCGAATCGAGGCGCAGGCGCGTCAGGAGGAACGCGACGTCGACCGGATGGCCAAAATACGCCTCACCGCTCTTGCGGACCTGACCGTCGTGGCTGCGCGCGGCAAACGCGTACGCGCGGCGGACGATCTCCTGATCGGCGTCGGGCAGGTAGCTCCGCATCGTCGCCAGCAGCTCATCAACCGGCGGCACGCCTTCGATGGTGATCGGCGCCTCCAGCGGGTCGCCGGTCCAGGCCAATTCCTCGGGCGTTGGCTCGCGGGCAGACGGCGGCGCCAACGTGCCTGCTGGCGCGCTCGCGGTTTGCGTCTGTTGGTTCGTCGCCATTTCGTTCCGTCCATCCCGTCGCAAAAGCCACGAGTGTGCTGCCCCACGATGGGTCCGGTTGGAGTCCCGACGCATCGCCCCGGGCTTGAGCTTGCATAATGTCGGCGCCGCTGTCACCATTTTGCCGCGTCGTTCGCGGTCGGTGACGCCCTTTGCGCCGCCAGCCAGCAGCTCTTTCCTCTGCACCCGACCTGCGACTTCGCGCGCGGCTGGTGCGAGGACGAGCGCATCCATCGCAACGCTGCTACATCTAACTGCAGGTGTGGCGCAGGATGCGGCCGGTTACGGCCCTCCGGACGATGACCGAGCGGCCCCGATTGGCCCGCGTTGCAGCCAGCTTGGAGAGGCAGAGAACCATCATGACCCAGCAACTTTCCAATTTGTTTCATGAAATCGGCGTCGTTTGGGTGCTGATTCTGCTGATCGTGCTGGGCATTTGCTCGGTCGCGGTGACGATCGCCCGGATGCTGTTCCTGTGGCAGAACCGCGTGCCGGTCGCCGAGCTGCAGCCCAAGGTGCTGGCCGCCCTGGAGAAGGGCCAGAAAGCGACCGAGGACGTGCTGAGCGGCTACACCGGCATGGAAGCGCAGGTCGTGCTCGCTGGCGTGCGCGAGATGCACCGTGGTCCAGAAGCCGTCGCTGAGATCATGGCCGCCAAGGAAGCTGTCGAGAAGCAGCGGTATGAGAAGTTCCTGAATTTCCTGAGCTCGGTCGGCGCCAACTCGCCGTTCATCGGCCTGCTCGGCACCGTCATCGGCATTCTCGGCGCATTCTCCGACCTGAAAGAACAGGTGGGCCAAACCGGCGCGAGCCGTCAGGCGATGATCATGGGCAGCATCTCGGAAGCGCTGGTCGCCACGGCGATCGGCCTTTTCGTCGCGATTCCCGCCGTCGTGGCCTACAACCAGTTTCGCACCATCGTCAAGCGGACCCAAGCCAACACGGATGCGCTTTCGGCTATCTTGTTGGCGCACCTGAAGACGACCAAGACGGGCGTGTAGGAGAGGTCGATGGCTGGCAAAGTCGGAAATGACGATGACGTGATCGCCGACATCAACGTAACGCCGTTGGTCGATATCATGTTGGTCTTGCTCATTATTTTCATGCTCACCAACGAAGAGGTGACCGAGAAGATGAAGAAGCCGGTGATCGAGGTCGATCTGCCGAAGGCGGCGAGCGCGGAGAAAGAGCCGCAGAAGCCGCTGAGCATCGTGATCACCAAGGATAACGCGCTGTTCGTGAACGGTGATGCGGTGACGGAAGCGGCGCTCGCGATCCGCGTGAAGGCGGCCGTGGCGGAGACGCCGGGCGTGGAAGCGGTCGTGAGCGCGGATCGGCGCGTGATGCACGGAACGGTCGTGCGGACGATTGACGCGGTGCGCCTGCAGGGCGTCGAGCACGTGGCGATCAACACCAAGGAGCAGGACATTGAAGCGCCGTAAGCGTCGGGAGGCGCCGTGAACCGCGATCTGGCCATCGGGGCCGCGATTTCACTGCTGTTGCACGGCGCGCTGGCGTACTGGGCGTCGACGCTTGTCGTTGTGCATATGCCGCCGCCGGATCCGAAGAAGCTGGTGCGGTCAGTCCACCAGCAGATCATCCTGCCCAAGAAAGAACTGCCCAAGGAGCCGCCCAAGGTCGAGCCGCCCAAGCTGGAGCCGGCCGTGAAAGCGCCAACTGAGGCGCCGGAGCCGGTGGCGAAGCCGACGAGCAAGCCCAAGAGCGAGGCGCCCAAGCAGGAAGCGGCGCAAAAGCCGAGCGAGCCGGCGCCGCTGGTGCTGTCCAAGACGTATGGCGCGAGCGATGGTTCAGGCGTGGCGGTGAACGCCGGCAAGGACGATACGCTGGGCGATCCGAACGTGGACGCCAATGAACGCAATACGCGGCAGCGGTTTGTGCCGAAGGTCGATGCGCCCGCCAAGGGCGATGACGAAGGCGACGGCAACGGCGAGGCGACGCGCAAGGTCGAGATCGTGCACGCGGTGCCAAAATCGCGGTGCCGGGTCGAATGGCCTGACGGCGCAGAGGGCGCGGGACGCGTCGTGGAAGTGACGCTCTCGCTGGAGATCGGCACGGACGGCGCCATCGACAAGATTCGCATCGCCCGCGGCGGTGGCGATCCGTTTGATGACGCAGCCATCGCCCAGATCCGCCAGTGCGCATTCAACGCCGGAACGCGCGACGGCAAGCCATTTCGCGATCGCATTTCGTTTGCAGTAGAATTCAAGCCTTCGCGGTGAAGCCCGTGTTGTGGACCGTCGCCATGCATCATCGATCCCATGTCCTCGCCCTGCTCGTCCTGACTGCGCTGCTTGCGTCGTGCGCTGGCAACTGGGATCCGCCGTCGTTGGTCGTGCCCGCCAAGGTGCGCGTGTTGGGCATCCGCGCGGAGCCGCCGGCGATTACGATGACGGCAGAAACGACGATGACGGTCCTCGCGGCAGGCGCGCCCGACGACGCGACGCTCTGCTACGCGTGGGCCTACTGCCCGTACACTTGGACCAAGGACGGCGCTTACGGCTGCATCGACGACGAACTGCTGATCCCGCTCGGCACCGACGCGACCGCGCAAGTGGGCATCGCCGACGTCTTCTCGTCGCTGTCGCACGCCCAGGCTGTGTTCACCAAGCTCGGCCTGCAGATGCCCAGCACAAGCAGCGACACCAGCACGGACGCCTGCAAGTCCACGACCACCGGCGGCAATCCCATGGCCAGCGCGTCGTTGCCTGACAGCTACATCCTTTTCCAGGTCGCCCAGGCGAGCCTCTTCGGCGGCACATGCCCCGATCCCAAGACAGCACTCGCCACCGCGTGCGCCGACCGCGACAAATGCCTGCAGGGCTTCAAGCGCCTCAGCATCTCGGCGGCAACCCCGAGCGCGTGCGCGCCGTTTGACGCCGCCAAGGACAAGGACTGCTCCAAGGCCGACGCGTGCGACACCAAGCCGGTCTGCGGCTGCGATGGGCGCACGTACGACACGGACTGCGAGCGCGTCGCCGCCAAGGTCAGCAAGCGCGCGGACGGCGCGTGCCCGGACCAGAACCCGCCGTTGACGGGCGTCTCGGTGTACTGGCCGCTGAACGACGGCGCGGTGGAAGCGCTGGGCACGCTGCAAAGCGACACGCAGACCTACGTGACGGACCCGAAGTACACGGGCCTGATCGCATGGCCGGAGGACGTGACCCCAGTGATGCACCCCGGCGACTCGTTTGAGATGTTGCCGATTTGGCCCGGCGCCGCGAAGGAATACGTGGGCAAAGCGGCCGACCCGACCGCGCCGCCGGTCTATGAGACGCTGCTCTTTTCCTGGTTTACGACGGGCGGCAGCTGGGCAAAGGACCGTTCCTACGACGAATATCCGGAGAACGCGTTCACCGCGCCGGGCCTGGAAGTGGACGAGAAGCCGGTCACCTTGACGCTGTGGATCGTGGTGCGCGACGGCCGCAACGGCACGTCCTGGCTCCGGCGACACGTCACGGTGACCAAGAACGTCGGCGATCCGCTCGATCAGCGCCATCCGCTGTGCCGTACGACGCCGCCGCTGCCGGGATGTCCGGCCAACTAGCAGCGGCAACCGGTCTCACTTCCGGTACTGGGACCGGTACTGAGACTGAAAGTGAGACCGCGCCGACCGACCTCGCGGCACCCAGTAGCTTCATAACTGCCTGCAATCATACGCCGCGCTTGGCTCAGGCGCTTGGCACGGCGTTTGCACTGGCCTCTTGCCGGCATTGGCTGCCGGATGGAGGTTGGGATGGTGCGGCGCATGGCGTGGCTGTTGTTGTGGGTGCTCGTGCCGGCGCAGGTCGCGGCGGATCCGTGCGCGCTGCCGGAGGTGCCGCGGGCGGAGATTCAGCACGCGCTCGGCATGCTCGGGCATGCACCGCCGCCGCGCGTCGTGGTGCCGCCGTCGCGGTTTCGCGGGCTTCTGCCAACGCGGCTGTCAGTCACGGTGCGCAACGGCGTGTTTGACCAGACGGGCTACTACCTCGGGGCAACGAGCCTGTCGGAGCGCCTGATGAGCGGCACGGACACGGGCTTTGCCGTGCGCATGGACTGGGACCTGCGGCCTCTGTGGTGGTTGCCGGCTGCGCCGTACGTCGTGCCGGACCAGCACCTCGCCCGCGCTGAACGGGCGGAGCACCTTGCGGAACGCATCGCGCTGCAGCTCAACCAACTGCGCAAGGCCGAATCGCTAGCGCTGCAGGTCAGTGAAGGCGACTTGTTGTGTCGGGAAGCCCGCAGCGATGCCGAGGCGGCGTTGCTGGTGATTGAGGCGGTGCTGAACGCGGCGCGACCGTGAAGCCTAGTTCGGCGTTTCCTGCGCGAGGAGCCGCGCGCGCTCGGCCGCCTGCATCGCCTGGACCATCTGTTCGATGTCGCCTTCCATGCACAGATCCAGCGAGTGCATCGTCAGGCCAATCCGGTGATCGGTCAGCCGATTCTGCGGGAAATTGTACGTGCGAATTCGCTCGGACCGATCGCCGGAACCGACCTGATCCTTGCGCGACGCCGCTTCCGTCTTGGCCCGCTCCTGCTGGTACAGGTCATACAGCTTGGCGCGCAACTGCATCATCGCCTTGGCTTTATTCTTGTGCTGGCTGCGCTCGTCCTGGCACTGCACAACCGTGCCAGTCGGCAAGTGGGTGATGCGCACCGCGGAGTCCGTCTTGTTGACGTGCTGCCCGCCCGCGCCGCCCGCGCGATAGGTGTCAATCCGCAGATCCGGGTCGCGAATTTCCACTTCCGTGTCTTCCACTTCCGGAAGCACAGCGACCGTCACGGCCGAAGTATGGATGCGGCCTTGGGATTCCGTCGTCGGGATGCGCTGCACCCGGTGGGTCCCCGACTCATGCTTGAAGATCGACCACGCGCCAAAGCCGGTGATGTGGATGACGACTTCCTTCAGACCGCCCTGACTCGCTTCGGATTCTGACAGCAGCTCGACCTTGTAGCCTTTCTTCTCAGCGTAGCGCGTGTACATGCGCAGCAGATCGCCGGCAAAAAGCGCGGCTTCCTCGCCGCCGGTGCCCGCGCGAATTTCCACCACGACGTTGGAAGCGTCGCGCGGATCGCGCGGCACCATCAAATCGCGCATGGCGGTATCCGCCGCCTCAAATTTCTGCTTGAGATCGGTCAGTTCTTCGCGCGCCATCGCCCGCAGATCCGCGTCGCTCTCGTCGTGCAGCATCGCCGTGACTTCAGCCACTTGCGCTTCCAGGCTCTTCCACAGCCGGTAGGCGTTGACGGTATCCTCCAGCGCCGCGCGTTCGCGCAGAAGCTTGAGGGACCGCTCAGGATCCATGGCAATTTCATTGGTCGCCAGGGCATCGCCCAGCTCTTCGTACCGGGCTACCAGGCTTTCAAAACGCTCGTACATCGGGCCTCTAGGGTCGTCGTCCGCGCACGCAAGCGAGCGCGCGGGGGCCAAGATGGTGCGTCAGGACGCTTTAGGCTGCAACCTGCACCGGCGCGATCGGACCGATCCGCGCCTCAAAGTCGCCAAAATTGCTGTACACCGACGGTTCAGCGTCCGCCTGCGCACCGTTCACCGTTTCGCCGGCTTGCACGCGGCCTTCGCGCCACAGCGTCATTTGGAGGGCGGCGAGCGCGATCTCCAACTGCTGGTCGTCCGGCTCGCGCGTCGTGATGTGCTGGAGCATCAGCCCCGGCCACGTAAACGCCTTGACGATCGGATTGCGCGGAAAGCGGGCTGACAGCCGCGTCGCCTCGTAGGCGATGCCCGCCACCGGGAACATCAACGGCAACTTGATGCAGACGTACGCCAGTTGGTTCAGCGCCTTGACCGAGGAAATCTCCGGCAGGAACGGCATCACGACCGAAAACAGCAGGATCGACACGACGAACGTGATGAGCAGGAAGCTCGTGCCGCAGCGCGGGTGCAACGTTGTGTAACCGCGGGCATTTGCCACCGTCAGCGCCTTGCCGTCCTCGTAGCAGAAGATGCTCTTGTGTTCCGCGCCGTGGTACTGGAAGACGCGCTGGATGTCTTTCATGCGCGAGATCAGCGCGAGGTAGCCGATGAGGAAGCTGATCTTGATCAGCCCGTCGACGACCTGAAAGCCGAAATCCTTGCCGGAAGCCAGCGAGGCAGAGCCCGTCGTGACGCCCATCGCCCAGGTGATGAAGTGCGGCAGCGCGGCAAAAAGCGTGAAACCAAAGGCAACGGACGCGAGGATCGTGCCGGCGATCGCCCACTCCGACGCCTTGCTCTCGTCGACTTGCACCGGCTGGCCCTTCTCGTCCTCGGCGAATTTCGCCGCTTCATTGGCGGAAAACGTCAGCGCTTTCACGCCATTGTGCATCGACTCGAACAGCACGACCGCGCCGCGCAGGAACGGCTTGCGCAGGAACTTGGCGCGCTCCCAAATCGAGTGCCACGCGTCCTCTTTGACGACGATCTCACCGCTGTGACGCCGCAGGGCGATCGCCAACGAGTGCGGCGACCGCATCATCACGCCTTCCAGGATTGCCTGGCCACCTACGCTCATTGGACCTTCAGCCATGTTCCTCCGCAGTTGTCCTTGCTCGCAAGGAAACAACGTCGCCATAGTAACCGATTGTTCCCCAAGCCTCCACGATCCTGTTGCCAGATGCGCCTGACAGCGACGCAATCTCGTGGCAGCATCCTGCCCGGACTCAACGAGGTACCCGTGCCGGACATCGACGCCATCCCGCAGCCACAGCGCGCTGAACGCACCCAAGTCATTGCCGCAATTGGCCAATTGCCGAGCGGCGCGTGGATCGCCGCGGACGCCGACAACACGCTGTGGGCCGGAGACGTCGGCGACGAGGTCGTGCGCGCCGCCGCGACGCCGCCGCATCATCCGTGGCAGCCGGGCGAGGCCAGCCTTGTCCAGTACTTCTCATTGATGGACCGCTCGTACGCCGACGGCTGCCGCTTCTCGGCGCAATTGCTCGCGGGCGTGGACCCGGAGGCCGCGCGCGTCCGCCTGATCGAGGCCTTCACCGCGCGCATCGCGCCGCGCCAGTGGCTGATCGGTGCGTTGCAAGAAGCAATGGCCCGCGGCGTGCGGCTGCTGGTGATTTCGGCGTCGCCGGCGCCAGCGGTCCAGTTGGGCATTGAACTCGCTGGGTTGCAGGGCGCCGACGTGATCGGGCTGGAATGCGCGCTGACGCCGGAGCCGCAGTTCGTCGAGCCGATTCCGGTCGGTTTTGGCAAGCCGGCGGCGCTGATCGCCCGTGGCCTGCCGCAGCCTGACCTGGCGCTCGGCGATAGCCGTTGGGATTTGCCGCTGTTACAGCATGCGCGCGCAGGTTTCTGGCTCGTGCCGGCCAGTGACGAGCTCTGAACGCCCGCGAATCCGGCGACGGCAACTGATCGCGCGCCCGGCGATTGCGCGAACTGGCATTGCAGCTATGCTGGAGGCCCAATGACGTTGCAATCGCCCATCCAACCGCTGGCAGAGAATCCCGACGCGATCGTCGACGCGCTCCTCGATCGCGAGTTGCTGCTCGTGACCGGCAAGGGCGGCGTGGGAAAGTCGACCGTTGCGGCGATCCTCGCCCGCGCCGCTGCCGCCAAAGGCAAAAAGGTCCTGCTCGTCGAATTCGAATCCGTTTCGCGCGTCGCGCCGCTCTTTGGCACGCACGCGATCGGCGCGGAGCCGCGGCAAGTTGCTCCGCACATTTGGGCGCAAAGCCTGACGGCGATGGACTCGCTCCGCTATTTCGCGATTCGACAGCTCAAGGTGCCCGCGCTCGTGCACCTGGCGCTGCGCAACAAGGCCGTGGAAGGCTTCTTTCGCGCGTCGCCCGCCGTTCGCCCCGCGCTGTTCCTGTACCAGCTGTGGACGACGGTCGAGGAGCATGGACCCAAGGGCGATCACCACTGGAACCTCGTGATTTGCGATCTGCCCACGTCCGGGTTCGTCGCCGGCATGTACGCGATTCCCAACATGCTTTCCGGCGTGTTCCGCACGGGCCCCATCGCGACTTACGCCGAGGGCATGCGGACGCTCCTGCGCGATCGCGCCCGCACCGGGCTGACGCTCGTGACGCTGCCGGAGGACATGCCGGTCGTGGAGACGCTGGAGCTGCGCGCGCTGCTGCTGGAGCGCCACGACGTGGAAGCCGCGGCCGTGGTGCTGAACGCCGTGATGCCGCGCTCGCACGATGCCGACGTGCTGGACGCGCTGGACCGGGCCGCCGATCGCGATCCGGGGTTGCTGGACCCATGGCAGACGACCGCCGAGCGCATCGCCAACCGTCGCGCCAAGGCGCTGTCCGCCGCGCGCCGCCTGCGCGACACGCTGCCGCCCAACACGCTGATCACCCTCCCCTGGCGCTTTGAGCGCGAGCTGAACCTGCAGGCGATCGACGGCCTCGCGCTGGCGATGCGCAAGGGGGTCGCGTGAAAACACCGCATCCCGTTTCCCATCTGCCGATCGCCGACGTGCTGCGCCGGGCGAAGCTGATTGTCGCCTGCGGGTCAGGCGGTGTGGGCAAGACGACAACGTCGGCGGCGCTGGCGCTGCAGGCGGCAATGGCCGGTCGGCGCGTGCTGGTCCTGACGATTGACCCCGCCCAGCGCTTGTTGCAGGCGCTGGGTCTGAAGTCGACCGACGACGGCGCGCCCCCGCACATGCCGAATACGCCGCTGGAAGTGCTGCCCCGTCTGGCCAGCCAGCTGCCGCAGCCGTTGCCGCCGGGCGCCTCGCTGCACGCGATGATGCTGGATGCGTCGGTCGCCGCGGAGCAGATGGTGGAGCGACTGTTGGGCGACGCCGGCAACCGTCAGCGCGTTGTGCAAAACCGCGTGTACCGGGCGTTCCTGCCGACGCTCGCGGCGTCGCCGGAGTATTTTGCCCTGGAGCTCATCTACACGCTGCGCGAGAAAGGCCAGTTTGACCTCATGGTCCTGGACACGCCGCCGATGCACAACGCGATCGACCTGCTGCACGCGTCCAACACGCTGTCCAGCTTCATCAATGACCGCGTGCTCAAGTGGTTCTCCAAGATTCCGCTGCCCGGCGAGAAGCGCGGCTTCTCCTTTCTGGGCGCAGGCAATTCGATGGCGATGTCCGTGCTCGGGCGGCTCTTTGGCCAGGATGCGCTGCCGGACATCGCGCAGTTCTTCGGCGCTTTCCAGGAAGTGCTGCCCAAGCTGCGCGATCGCACGCAAGCGACCGATCGCATGTTGCGCGCGCCGGACACGCGATTTCTCATCGTGACGGCGCCGGGCGAGACCTGCCTGCGGGAAGCGCGCCATCTGCACGCGGAGCTGACCGAGCAGGCGATGCCGTTTGCCGGCTTTGTCGTGAATCGGGTGCTCGTCGCAGCCCAGCCGCCGCCGGATTTGGCGCAGGTGCCGGCCATCGTGGCTGCGCTGCAAGCCGCCGGGCTGTCGCCGGATCGCGCTGCCGATGCAGCCAATGAAGTCCTTGAATCCGCGCAGGATTTGCAGCGCCTCGCCGATGCCGATGCACACCACGTGCTGGCGTTGCAGGCGCTCGCGGGGAGCGATCGCGTGTGCGCGGTGCTGGTCCAGCGGGACGGCGACATCCACACGATTGCCGAATTGGCGTCCCTGGGCGCGGAGATCGCAGGCGCCGGGCATCTCGACGCTAATCGGCCGGACATGGTAGGCTGACGTCCCGCGAAACGGGGGCATTTTCCCCGTCAGGCGTGCGTCAGGAGTCCAGCCGTGAGCGATACGACCAAGCACCATGCCGGTTTTGTGAAACCCGCCCTGCCCGCGAGCGCGTTGAGTCACCGCGATCTGCGCGAGGGTCCGTTCTGGCAGGAAATCCCGGCGTGGCAGGATGTGGACGAGGCGACGTTCCTCGATTTCCGCTGGCAGGGGCGCAACTCGATCACCAGCATGGACAAGCTGCTCGCGGCGATTGAGGACATTGCGCCGCGCGACTTCATCGAAGACGCGGGCCGCGGTTTTCACCTCGCGCCGATGAGCGTGCGGGTCACGCC
>CAINLT010000114.1 GCA_903850505.1 uncultured Myxococcales bacterium
GGACTGACTCGCCAGATTGAGGAAGACAGCCGCGCTGCCGATGTCATTGCTACGCGCTGGCGGGCGCTGCGCGATGATCTGAAGGGCGAGGCCGGGCAATTGCGCCCGCTCCTGTCCGTGCCGCATCTGGAGCCGAATGAGGCGGAGGCCTTGCGCGCCTTCATCGCTGACGCTGATGCGCTCGGAACCGTCCCGCCGCCGCCGGCGCAGATCATCACGGTGGTCGAAGACGCCTCCGCCCATTTAAGCGCCGCGCATCGGCGCGCGATTGAGCAGGGCGCTGTGCTCAAGAGCCGCCACGATCAATTGCGCGAGCACGGGCGGCAGTTGCAGGATGAGATCGCCGCACTGCAGGCACAAGGCGCCATCCGCTATGACCCGGACGTGGAGCGCATGCAGGACCGCCTGGGACGTCTGTTGGGCGAGCGGCCAAAACTGCTGTGCGAGTTGCTGGAAGTGACTGACCCGCGCTGGCAGGACGCCGTCGAGGCGATGCTGGGCGCGCGCCGGTTCAACATCATCGTCCCGCCAGCGCAGTTCGACGCCGCGGCGCGCGAACTGGACCGCGCCCGTTCGCAGGAACGGCTCTACGGTGTGGGGCTGATCGATCTGGAGAACGTGAGCCGCGAGATGCGCGGCAGCGTGCGCATGCACACGCTACGGCCAGACGCGCTGGCGCAATTTGTCACGGCGTCGACGCCCGCCGTAGAAGACTACGTGGACTTCGTTCTGGGCGACATCATAGCCTGTGAGACGGTCGACGAATTGCGCCGTCACCGTCGCGCCGTCACGCCGGAGGTGGTCGTGTACGGGGAGTTCACCGTGCGCGCCATTCGGCCCGATCGCTACCACCCGCACTTCATCGGCGCACGGGCGCGGCAGTCACAGATCGAGGCGCGCCAGCGCGAATGGCAGGACTTACAACACGAACAGGCGGCGCTCGCAGAGGAACTGCGCAGCGCTCAGGCGCTGGAGCGCCTGTTGAATCGCACCGAGCGGCTGTCCCGCATGGCGGAGCGGTTGACCGCAGACCTGGATGACCACGCATTGCGCGAGCGGGTGGACGAGGCGCGCGCGGAGCTACAGGCTCTGGACTTGAGCAGTCTGGCTACGCTCGAACAGGAGATCACACGATTGGACGCTGTCGTAGTGCGTGAGCGCGCCGAACAGGGCCGGCTGCGGGAGTTGCGCGGGTTGTTGACCGGCAAGCTCCAGGATCAGCGCGTGCAACTCCGCGCGTGCGAGCGCGTCGTATTTCAGCGGACGCGCGAGGCAGAGGCAGCCCGATCGCATTATCCCGAAGTTGCGGGCGCTGCGGACGGCATGCTGGCCGAGCGGCTGGAACGGGTTGACCTGACCGATGAGGCAAACAAGGCAGAGAGCGGCACGCGGCGCTTCGAAACGCAGCGCGCCAATGAGGCGCAACTCCTGGCCGAGTTGGGCACGCAGTACAACACCGCCGATCAATTTTCCGCCAACCCCGGCGACCCCGACGAGTCGCGCTACGCGCTGGAGCGCGAGCGGTTGCTGGCAACCGACCTGCCCACGTACAGGACCAACATCGAACGCGCCGAGCGCGAGGCCGAGGACGAGTTGCGCGAGCACGTGCTGCACACGCTGCGCGAGCAGATCACCACGGCCCGGAGCAAACTGGATCAGATCAATGACGCGCTTGGCCAGTTGCCGCCCTTCGGCAACGAGAAGTACCGCTTCACCTGCACGCGCGCCGACGAGACGCAGGAATTCCACGACCTCATCATGACGGACTCGCAACTGCTCGGGGCCGGCTCGCTGTTCGAGAGCCAGTTCTACACCGAGCACAAGCTCGCCTTCGACCGCTTCTACGACACGCTGACGCGCCGGCCGCAATCGCGCGCCGAGGAGGAGGAGCAGGATCGGCTGACGGAC
>CAINLT010000115.1 GCA_903850505.1 uncultured Myxococcales bacterium
GCAAGCCGCTCATTTCCCAAACCGCGAGCAAAGCGAGCGCAATCACCCCGAAAACGCCCTTCCCAAGCGAGCACCCCGCGCGTGAGCGCGTCGGGTAAGCGCAGCTACCACAGCACAGTCGCATCCCCCAACCGGCCCCAAGCCGGGCCGAGCACTGCGCGTAGCGCAAGCGCAGGCCACCCTCACCACAGCCGACTTCCCCAAGAACAGCCGCCCGGGCCAAGGAAGAGAGAGCGCGAGAGAGAAACCAGCGGCGAGCTGGTTTCTCTCTCGCATCGCGAAAGTTTCTTTGAAAAATCCCTATAAACAGGCTCGCGCCGCCCGCGCCGCCCGCGCCGCCCGCGCCCCCGGGACACCCCGCCTCCCCCGGTGACACACCGCCGCACCCGCGCTATCCTTCCCCCATGCAGCAGACGCCCAAAGCCCTCTTCGCCCTCTACCACCTCGGCCTCGACGCCGGCGGCGTGTATGCCTTCCGCAACATGGCGCAGTGCGCCCGGCATCTCCAGATCGAGACGCAGCGGCTCCAGGCGCTCCTGGCGGCGGCGCACATCGATGCCGACACGGTTGGCCACGTCGACTTCGCGCTCTCCAAGTGGCACGCGCAAGCGCAGTTCGTCACGCCCGAGACCGCCGCGGCGCTGATCAACGAGGCGTGGAACGGCTATCAGGAAGCACTCGCGCGCATCGACACCACGCAATTCTTTCACAGCGTCAACTACGACGACCTGTGGGGCGATGGTTGGGACAGCGACGACGACAATCGGGGGAATCGATGAAGCAGGTCATTGCCACAACGTCCGCTCCGGCGGCGATTGGCCCTTATTCGCAGGCGATTCGCGCCGGCCAGACGCTGTATCTCTCCGGACAGATTCCGCTCGATCCGGCGACTGGCCAGATCATCGACGGCGACGTGCGCGCGCAGACGTTGCAGGTGATGCAGAACCTGCAGGCGGTGCTGGAAGCGGCGGGAACGGACTTCTCGGCGCTGGTCAAGACGACGATCTTCCTGCACGACCTGGCGGATTTTGCGGTCGTGAATGAAGTGTATGCGAGCTTCCTGACGCCGCCGTTCCCGGCACGCGCGACCGTGCAAGTCGCGCGCTTGCCGCGGGAAGTTGCGGTGGAAATCGATGGAATCGCGGTGCTGGCGTAGCAGGGATTGACCGATTGGCCGTGGATGCTCAACTCGGCGGATTGTCAGTCAGCCGATCATCCGCCGCGACTTTCGCGCGCAGCAGCATGAGCGCCCTGTCAAAGTCGAACGCCTCCACGGCGCGTCGCAGATCCGCCTCGGTCGCGCCCAACGCCGCCCGGAGGATCGCCGCATGGTCCCGAACGCTCTTGAGCGCCCGCACGTCGTCGGTATCCAGCAGCGTTTCCAGTTCAACGAGCGCGCGGCGCGCTTGCGGCCAGTCCGCAACTTCGGCGAGGCCTACGTCCGCTGGCGGCAAGGCATGGTGCAGCGCAGAGACAAGGGCCTGCAGTTCCGCATCCAACGTGTCCAGCCGTGCCTGCAGCGCGTCCCTATCCGGTTCACCGCCGGCGATGGCCGTCTCCACCGCAAGCGCGGCCTGCCGCAACGGCTCGGCACCCATTGTTGCCGCCAAACCTTTGAGCGTATGGGCGATCCGCCGCGCATCATTCCAACTGCCCAGCCTCACTTCCGCACGCAGGTCGCCGACGGCATCGGCGCGCTCGGTGCAGAACCGCTGCAGCAGCCGCTGATAGGCCTCCCAGTCGCCCCGGACCACGCTTAGCCCCGCGGCGACGTTCAACCCCGGAATTGCCCGCAGCACGTCGCCCATGCCACCAGTCGGCACCGTGACCGGACGGGGCAGCGCGGGCGGCCGCGGGGGAAGCACGGCGCCGGTCCAGCGGCAAATCGTCGCGATGAGTGCGTCAGGCTGAATCGGCTTGGCGACGAAATCGTCCATGCCCGCCTCCTGGCAGGCTTCCTTGTCGTCGGCAAAAACGCTCGCCGTCATCGCCAGGATCGGCATGTTCGCGGATGCAAGGCGTTTGCGCAGCTCGCGGGTCGCCATCAATCCGTCCATCACCGGCATTTGCACGTCCATGAGGATGGCGTCGTACTGCACGGCTGCGGCGCGATCCAGCGCGATGGCGCCATTTTCCGCTACATCGACGGCAAATCCGCGGGAGCGCAGCAGGTCGGTCGCGACTTCCTGATTGATCGGATCGTCCTCCACGAGCAGCAGCCGCACGTGTTCGGGTGACACGCCGGCGCGCATGGACCGCATGACGCCGCTCAGCGATGCATGCGCCACGTGCCCTTCGTCGTGCTGGGCGCGCCCGAACGGCAGCTCAAACCAGAACGTACTGCCCACGCCGGGCACGCTATTGACGCCAATCTCGCCGCCGAGCAGGTCAATCAGCCCGCGACAGATGGCGAGTCCCAGGCCGGTCCCGCCATATTTCCGCGTCGTCGAAACATCCGCCTGCTCAAACGGCTGGAACAACCGCGCCGTTTGCTCCGGCTCCAGGCCGATGCCGGAATCCTCGACCTCAAAACGCAGCCGCAGCATCCCGTGCGCGCCCGTCGCATGCGCCACGCGCAGGCGTACCGCGCCGTGTCCCGTGAACTTGACCGCGTTCGTGCCCAGGTTCAGCAGGATCTGGCTGAGCCGCAGCGAATCGCCGCACAGCCGCCGCGGCAGGTCGGGCGCGGTCTCAATGGCGAACTGCAAGCCCTTCTCCTGTGCGCGGTCGCTGAGCGTGTCCGCGACGTTGGCGAGCACCTCGGCGAGCGTGAAATCCACGTGCTCCGTCCGCAGCTTGCCGGACTCCACTTTGGACAGATCCAGGATGTCGTTGACAATCGACAGCAGGTGCCGCGCGGACCTGTCGATTTTGCGCAACCGATCCGCCTGATCCGGCCGCGGTTCGGCTTCCTCCAGCAGGTGCGTCAGGCCGATGATCGCGTTCATCGGCGTCCGGATTTCATGGCTCATGTTGGCGAGGAACGCGCTCTTGGCCATGTTGGCCGACTCCGCGCGCCGCTGCGCTTCCGCCAGCTCCTCCGTGCGGCTGACGACGAGTTCCTCCAGATGCTGCCGGTACACGGCCAGCTCGTCGCTCATCCGCTTGCTGTCGGTGATGTCGTCCTTGATCGCGAGGTAGTGGGTAATCCGGCCGTCTTCCTGGCGAATCGGCGCAAGCGTGGCGAGCTCCACATACTCGGAGCCATCCTTGCGCTTGTTGATCAGCTCCCCCTGCCACACTTCTCCGCGCAGCAACGTCGCCCACATCTCTTCGTACAGCTCGGGCGGCGTCCTCCCGGATTGCAGCGTCCGTGGGTTTTGCGCGATGATTTCCTCCCGCGTGTAGCCCGTCTGCCGCAGGAACGCCGGGTTCACGTACTCGATGTGCGCTTCCAGATCGGTAATCGCGATGCTCTCCGGGCTCTGTTCCACCGCCATCGACAGCTTGCGGTTCTCCGCCTCCGCCGCGCGCACGCCCTTCGCGTCGCGCAGCGCCGTCAGGCCAAAGGCGACATTCTCCGCCAGGCTGGCGAGCAAGCGGATTTCCTCATCGTCAAAGGCCATGGGATTGCTGGAGTAGCACGCCAAGCACATCGTGGCGTGGCCATCGTGCGCCAGCATCGGCACGGTCAGGCTCGACCGGTAGCCCAACTCCAGCGCCGCGGCGCGCCAGAGGGCGAAATTTGTTTCCGTATCAATATTTTGGGCCGCCACGGGCCGACACTGGCGAATGGCAGTGCCGCTCGGCCCGCGACCGCGCTCATCGTCCCGCCAGCTCAGATTCAAATCGCGAACGTACTTGGCGCCGTTGCCTGCGTGCACAATCACGGTCACAGCTTTCTCGGCGTTATTCTCCGCGCGGCCCGCCCAGCACATGACATAGCCGCCCAGCTCGACCATGGCGTTGCACACGGTCTGCAGCATCTCGCGCTCATCCACGGCGTAGAGGATCGCGCGGTTCGCCGCCGCCAACATCCGCTGCTCGCGGTTGACGCGTTGAAGCGTCGCTTCCGCGGCTTTCGCTTCAGTGACATCGATCCAGATCGCGGCGAGGAAGACGTCCGTGCCGACCTGAATCGGCTTGGCGCTCACCCGGACGGTGCACGGACTCCCGTCGTGTCGCCGCATCACCGTTTCGACGGTTCCGCCGTCCGGGTTCATCATGCGCCGGATCATGTTGCGCAATTCAGCCTCCGGCATGCGATCCAGCAGCTCCCGGGCGGGCAGGGCCGCGAATTCATCGCGCGAATAGCCCAGGCTCGTGTGGGCGGCTTCATTGAATTCAACGATCTTGCCCTTGCGCGGGTCGAGCATCACAACGGCGTCTCGCGCTTGGCCGACGATGGCGGCGTAGATCGCTTCCCGTTCTGCCAATGCTGTCCGTGCCGAGATTTCCGCAGTGACGTCGCGCAGTATCCCGACGGCGCCGACGAGCTTGCCCGACGCGTCAAAACTCGCCTTCGACCGCCCGTGAACGTGGCGAACTTCGCCGCCGGGCGTCACGATTCGATACTCCTGCTCACTTTCCGCATGCGCGCTGACCGCTTCGTCCCAGTTTCGCAGCATCATCGGCTTGTCGTCCGGGTGGACGGCATTGAGCAACGCTTCCCGTGTCCCGCCATCTTTTCCGCGTTCCCAGCCGAGGATGCGGAACAACTCGTCGGAACCGACGAGAACGTTGCGGGTCAAGTCAATGGACCAGGATCCGGTGCGGCCAATGGCTTCCGCATTGGCGAGGCTCGACTCATTGGCCGCAAGCGCCTCCTGCGCCAGCCGGTGCTCACGGCGCGTGCGCAGGGCCTCCAGCTTGCTCGTGACGTCCGCCGCGGTCTCCGCCAGCAGCTTCGCTTCCGTCTCGCCAAAGGCCAGCGGTTCAGTCGCGTAGATGCTGAGCGCGCCGTAGGCACGACCGCCGAGATAGAGCGGCAATGCGATGGCCGACTGTACGCCGAGTTCGTCGACAAGCGCACGCCAAGGCGCCGGCATGTTCGCCTTCAGATCGTCGTCAATCGTGACGATGCGGCGCTCGCGGATGGCGACCGCGCAGGGCCCGCGACCGAACTCCTCGTCATCCCAAGTCGCGCCCTTGCTGACGTCCGCCGTAGCCTCGTCGCCCCAGGAGGCGACCAGGATGATGCTGTGCGCCGCGTCCTCTGAAGCGAGGCCAACCCACGCGTCCTTGTATTCGCCGGCTTCCACGATGCTGCGGCAAACGGCGGTGAAGAGGGCGGCTTCATCCTCGCTTTCTTCGCGCGTCCCACGCACCGCCAGCAGCGCTTTCAGCGCCCGGTTGGAGCGGATGGTCACATCCATCCGCTGCAGCGATTCGGCCATCGCGTCAAAGGTTCCGCCCAGCACGCTCAATTCGCCTGCCTCGATGTCGATCCCCGTCCGGGCCGTCAGATCGCCATCGCCGACGCGTTTGGCCATGTCCGTCAGCACGGCAACCGGGCGCACGACGAGCCGATCCGTCAGCCGCCAAATCATCAGCCAGAGCAGGCTGAGCGCCAGCAGCGCGACCGACCCAGCGACGGAAAGGGACGTCGGCACGGCCGCCATCATGCTGGCGATGGGCTCGCTGACCCACAGCAGCAAAGGCTCGTGGCCTGACTTGCCCATCAGCATGAACGCCAGGATGCGCGGGGTGCCGTCGAGTCCCTTCTCCTCGATGATGCCCTGAAAACCCAGCCGCTTCGCCTTCACGAATGCCGGGAACGTCTGGATCGAGCGACCGACCCAGCCGCCGTCCGGATCGCGGTACAGCACATTCCCATTGGTGTCGGCCAGGCCAATCACGCGCTCGCGGTCCAACGGCCGCGTCGTGAGCGCGCCGCCCAGCCAAGTCAGATCCAGCTCAATCAGGACGAGGCGCTCCACCTGGCCATCGGGCGCGCGAATGGCGGCGAAGATCGGAAGGACGGTCTTGTGCAAAATCGGTGACAGGAACGCATTGCCGAAGACCGGCGCACCGCCAATCAACGCCGGCGCAAGCAACGCGATGGGATTGTTGACAACCGGCCCTGGCTGGTGGACGGCGCTGCACAGCGGTTGGCCTTCCGGACTCAGCAACGCGATGTTGGCGATCTGCAGTTCCCGGCCGAGACGCGCCTGCTGCATCAGGTCATCGCAACGCTGGGGATCCTGCTCCTGGGCCCGTGGATCGACGGCCAGCATCCGCGCCACGTGGCCGCCAAAATCGACGAGGCGGTCTTGCCGTTCGGCGATTTCCTTCACGGAATGGAGGAGCTTCTCGTGCTCATAATCGACCGCCTGCATCCGGCCGGCTTGGATCAGGCCCAAGGTGACAGCGACTCCCGGCAGCGCGCCGACGAGGAACAGCATGCTCAAGCGCGTGCGCAAACCAGTGAAGCGGCTGTTCGCGCCGAGTGGCTTCCGCGCGCTGGTCTTTGGCCTGTCAACGCCCCAGAACCCCATCGCTATTCCTCATCAGAAGGCGTCCCACCGCCATGCGCAGCTTCCCAACCGGGCGGCTTTTCGTGTAAACCTTCACGACAATTGTTTGCCACAAGTCCGTCACAAATGGCCATTGTACTTGTTGCTAGCCTACACGAATTGCCCGCCACGGATACCGCAGGGCGATCATCGAATGGGCGGCGCGAGGAGGGCTCGCGGTCCCAGTCCGAAATGCAACCGGTCTGGGAGGCGAAGTAGGGTGTTGGAACTGGATCAGGATGTTCAGACGACTTCGATGGTCATCGGCACGCCGCGGCGGTCTGGCAAGTCCAGCGTGTCAATGCGCGCCTGGAACCAGGACTCGAGCACCACGAGCGACCAAAGATGCCAGGTGTGGTCACGATGGCCTTGCGCGTGCTCCGCTTGCATCTGCGCGACTGCCCCTGGGCGCACCAAGCCGCGCGCGCGCAATCGCTCGGGCGAGAGCGCGTCCTCAGCCAGAGGCCTCAGCGGACCTGCCAGCCAGGCGCCCATCGGCGCGACGAAGCCTTGCTTGGGCAATCCCGCCACATCTTCCGGCACGTAGCGACTCGCGACGGCGCGCAGGACGCGTTTGGCGGCGTGCTTGCCCGACGAACCGATGAGCGCGGCAGGCGTCGACTTGAGCAGCACTGGCAAGCGCAGGCCAAAATCGACGACGCGGCGGTCGGCAAACGGCACACGAAGCTCCAGGGCATGGCGCATCGACATGCGATCCGAGAGCGCGAGCACGTTGTCCGGCAGGAACCCGTGGACGTCCGCGTAGCAGGCCGCATCCAACGGCGCCGTATTGGTCGGCAGCTCCGAAAGGACGGCGAGCGTGCGGCCGAGATCATCCGGCAAGCCGTTGTACTGCGCGGCAATGTGGTCGAGCGCCGCCGGGGTCAGCTGCGCCCACAGGTCGGGCAGGGTGTGCTGGCTCAGCCAATCGCGGTACGTCGCCGCGAAATTGCCGCCTGACGCCGTGAGAAAACGCCGCAGCCGACGGGCAAACGGCTGGTCATCGCGGCCTTCCGGGAGATGCGCCGCGAGTTGGGGCAGCCACTGCGATCGCACCCTCTCCGGCAGCCGCTGCCACGCCCACAGCGGCCAGGTCGCCCGGTAGCGCGGATAGCCGCCAAAAGCCTCGTCGCCGCCGTCGCCCGTCACCGCCACCGTCACCGTCTTGCGCGCCTGCTGGCACAGCACGTCGATCATCAGCGCGGTCGGATTGGCAAAAGGCGCGTCAAACTGCTGCACCACGTGCGCCAGTCCATCCGCGGCAATTGTCGCATCCACGCGCAGGATTTCATGCGCCACGCCCAGCTTGCGGGCAATCTCCGCCGCGCGCGCCGTCTCGTCCAGCCCCGCGCCTTCCTGGCCAAAGCCGACGGTAAACGTCTGCAGCGGCCCCACCGCGCCCGACTGCTGCCGCAGCCGCTGCATCATCGCCACGAGCAGTCCGGAATCAATGCCGCCCGACAGGAACGCGCCCACCGGCACGTCGGCGATCATGTGTTCCGCCAGTACCTTCTGCAGCAGCGCTTCGAGCTGGTTGGCGGCATCGTCCAGACCGCGGACCGCCAGCTTGGGCTTCACGGCATACTGGGCAAAGCGCGTGACCGTCTGCGCGCCGTTTTGCACCACCATCTTGTGGCCCGGCAGCAGGTGGGAGATCCCGACAAACGGCGTCCCCGGCGGCGGCACGTACAGGTAGTTGAGGTAGCCCGCCAGCGCCTCGACGTCCGGCTCGCGCGGGCATTGCGGGTCCAGCAGGAGCGCCTTCATCTCGCTGGCAAACGTCAGCCCTTTCAGAGTCTTGCGCCAGAACAGCGGCTTGATGCCCGTTGGATCGCGCGCCAGGAGCAGGCGTTTCTTCTGGCGATCCCAAAGCGCGATCGCAAACATGCCCTCCAACATCTCCAGCATCGCATCGCCATGAAGCGCATAGAGGTGCAGAATCACTTCCGTATCGCTGTGCGACTTGAACTGCCTTCCAGCCTGCTCCAGCTGCCGCCGCAGCGTCAGGAAGTTGTAGATTTCACCATTGAAAGCCAGCGCGAGGTTGTTATCGGCTGATAACATCGGCTGGCGGCCCGCGTCCGTCAGGTCGACAATCGCCAGCCGCGCGTGTCCAAGCGTCAGCACGCGGTCGTCAAGACTTTGCGTGTCAATCCACAGGCCCGCGGCATCCGGACCGCGGTGGTGCAGGCTCTGCGTGGCCCTCTGGTCCAACGCGTCGTCGCGCTTGCCGATCCTGCCGTAGATGCCGCACATGCTTTTGACCCCGACCGCGTTGGCTCTTGTGTTGCGTCAGTGCGCGTTGCGGATCATTTTGACGTGCGGGATGTTGGCCTCGTCGTAGACGTCGCCCACGCGCTGCCAGCCCACGCGGGTGTACCACGCTTCCAGGTGCGCCTGTGCGCTCATGGCCGCCGGGCGGTCGCCGATGATGCTGTTGACGTGGGTCATCAGCGCCGTGCCCCTGCCGCTGCGCTGCAGATCCGTGAGCACCGCGACGCGGCCGACTTTGATGGGCGCCTTGCCGAGGAACAGCCGCGCGGTCGCGACAATCCGCCCGGTGTCGTCGCGTCCCATGACGTGGGTGCACGCGCGGTCCTCGCCATCGACCTCGCTCTCCGCCGTGATGCCTTGCCCGACCACGAAGACGATGTCCCGCAGCCACAAGAGGTCATAAAGCTCGTCGAGCGTCAACTCAGCGAACGGCTTGTGGGTGAACGTCAGCGCGTGGGCCATTTCAATACTCGTCGGCGTCCGCGCCCGCCGTTTCATCTTCCACGTCAAACGTGCGCAGCGGCGTGATCGTCACGTCAAACTCGCGCGTCGCCATGCGCTCCACAATCGTCGCCAGGACTTCCGCCGCCGGCGTCGTCGGCTGCTGGCCATCGCGGTAGGTGCGCAGGGAAACCGTGCCGTCCGCCGCCTCTTTTTCGCCCACGACGAGCATGAACGGCGTTTTCCGCATCTCCGCTTCGCGAATCTTGTAGCCCATCTTCTCGTTGCGATCGTCCACTTCCGCGCGAATTCCCATGTCGGTCGCCTGCTTGCACAGCTCGAACGCGTAATCCAGCACTTTGTCGGAAATCGGCACGATGATCGCCTGGACCGGACTCATCCACGTGGGCAGCGCGCCGCCCGTGTGTTCCAGCAGCACGCCGATGAAGCGCTCGATGCTGCCAAAGACCGCGCGGTGAATGACGATTGGCCGCGCCGGCGCGTTGTCCGACGCCGTGTACTTCATGTCAAAGTTGATCGGCTGCTGGAAATCCAGCTGGATCGTCGCGCACTGCCATTTGCGGCCGAGGCAATCGTCGATCTTGATGTCGATCTTCGGGCCGTAGAACGCGCCGCCGCCTTCCTCAATCGCGTACGTGAGTCCAGCCTTGTCCAGCGCGGACTTCAGGTCGCTCTCCGCCTTGTCCCACACTTCCGGCTCGCCCATGAAGCTCACCGGGCGCGTCGACAGCGTGAAGCCGTACGTCAGGCCAAACAGGCTGTAGACCTCGCGGACGATGTCCAGCACGGCGAAAATCTCCGACTCGACCTGTTCAGGCGTGACGAAAATATGCGCGTCGTCCTGCATGAATTGCCGCACGCGGAAGAGACCGTTGAGCGCGCCCGCCAATTCATTGCGGTGCAGGATGCCGCCCTCGGCGATGCGCAGCGGCAATTCGCGGAAGGATCGGCGCTTGCTCGTGTAGAAGAGGAACGTGTCGGGGCAATTCATCGGCTTCAGGCAGTACTCGGTCTCCTCCTGATGGATGATGAACATGTCCTCTTTGTAATGCGTGTAATGCCCCGATTTGATGTACAGGTCTTTCTTGTACAGCATCGGGTTGAAGATTTCCTTGTAGCCGCGCTTGACGTTCAGCTCCCGCCAATACGTGAGCAGCGACTGGAAAACGATGAAGCCGCGCGGGGTCCAGAATGCCGCGCCAGGCGCTTCCTGATGGAAGTGGAACAAGTCCAACTGCTCGCCGAGCCGCTTGTGATTGCGCTTCTTGGCTTCTTCCAGGAAGTTCAGGTACGCGTCCAGGTCGTCCTGCATCTCCCACGCGGTGCCATAAATGCGCTGCAGCATCGGGCGGGTCGCATCGCCGCGCCAGTACGCGCCCGAGGAACGCAGCAGCTTGAAGTGTTTCAGGCGCACCGTGTTGTGCACGTGCGGACCCGCGCAGAGGTCGCAAAACGCGCCTTGGCGATACAGCGTCACGGTCTCGGGCTTCTGCGTCTCGGCGATCTTGTCGATCACCTCGACTTTGTACGTCTGGTTGGTCGCGAGAAAGCGCTTGCGCGCCTCGGCGATCGGAATCTCCGTAATCTCAAAACGGTTGGCGCGCTTGGCGGCCTTCTTCATCCGCTTCTCAAGGTCTTCCAAATCCTCAGGCGTCAACGGTCGCGGGAGGTCGAAATCGTAGTAGAAACCGTTCTCAATCGCCGGACCGGTGGCAACCTTGGCGTCGGGGAACACCTGCAGCACAGCCTCAGCCATCAAATGCGCGGCGGAGTGGCGCAGGCGGTGGAGGCGCTTGGCACGGGCTTCCTCCTCGGCCGCCTTGGTCGGCTGGAATTCCAAGCCTTCAACAAGTTGCAGGTACTGCTGCGGGAGGGAAGACGACGGGGATTCGGGCTGCTCGGACATGAAACGCTCCTGGCTGGCGCGCAGACAATCGCGCGGCGCGGCCAACGAGTGTAGCAGAGGTTAGGGCGGGACGGTAGGCGCGGGCTACTTGGCGGTCAGCTCTTTGACGAGGTCGTGGGCGCCGTAGACCGTGTCGAGCGCCTCCAGCAGCGCCGGCGCCGCGACGCTGATCGCGCGGTTGTAGCGCTCGTCATAGCCAAAATTGCCGGCCAGCGACTGGATGTTGCCGTCAAAAATCAGGCCAACCAGCTCGCCCGCGCGGTTCAGCACCGGACTGCCGGAATTGCCGCCGATGATGTCGTTGGTCGTCGCCAGATTCATCGGCGTCTGCGGTTTCAGCTTGCCGCTCGCCGCCTGCCACTTCTTGGGCAGGTTCCACGGATGCGCGCCCTTGGCGGCGTTGGTCTTGGCAAAAAGCCCGCCAAACGTCGTCCACGGCGGCACTTGTTGGCCATTTTCCTCGTAGCCGGCGATCTTGCCAAAGGAAAGCCGCAGCGTGAACGTGGCGTCCGGGTAAGTGTCCGCCGTGCCTTTGGCGTTGCGCGCGGCCTGGATCTGCGCCTGCGCGCCCTTGACCTGGCCCTCGACCTCATCCTCAAATCGCTTGCGCAGCTGCCGCGCCTGCGGGTCAAGCAGCCGCGCCAGCGCGATCATCGCGTCCGTGGACGCCGCCAGCGCTTTTGGATCGGCCGCGAGCTGCTTGCGCACCGCCACGTCCAGCAGCCCACAACCGGCGACGAGCTCCTTGGCGCGCGCGTCGGGCGTCTTGCCCGCCAGCACGCTCACGACGGTCGGGTCCTGCGCGCCCATCCGCCGCTGAAAATCCGCCAGCCCGGAGGTCAGCTGGGCAATCTCCAGCTCCGGATAGATCGGCGCGGGCGAAAAGAGCGCCAGCTCCAGGGAATTCAGGTTCGACTCGCGGTACTCGCGCAGCCGCTGGTCATTGGGCTTCTGCTTCTCCTCGCTCAGCCGGACGAGCTGCTTGGCGATCCCGAACAGCTTGGAGCCAAACGTGTTGTTCTCCGTCTCGTACCACGGCACAAAGAACGTGCGGAAATTGGCCTGCGCCTTGGCGATTGTCGCGAAGCCCGGCGAGACAAGCGTCGTTTCCTCCCCGCGCTTGCGGGCCATCAGCGTCTCGTCGCGCAGCCCGGTCAGATAGCCGGTAATCGCCTTGAGCGCGTTCTCCACGCCAAACAGCGGCGTGTGCGCCTGCCGCTCGTAGTCGTCGCCGCGCGCCATGTAGTCCTGCAGCACCTTGCGCATCCGCGTGAGGTCCTCGTGCCGGTACGCGAGCGTCAGGTCGCGCAGCGTCTCCAGCTGCGCCGCGGTCAGGAGCCGCGACGTATTGCCCGGGTTGCCCGACGTGAACACCATTTCGCCGTCGTGCAGCGGCTTCTTCAGCCATTTGAGGAAGTGCTGCGGCTTGAGCGGCTGGTCCTTGTCGTAGACGCGAAAGAGCGCCATGTCGTAATCAAAGCGCGGGTAGGTGAAGTTGTCTTCGTCACCGCCAAAAAACGCGATCTGCCCCTCAGGCGCAAAAACCAGTCGCACATCCGTGTACTTGTGGTAGCGATAGAGATCAAAAGCCGCGCCCTGGTACAGCGTCACAACGTCGCAGCGGTCGCCGGTCGCCTTGGCGCAAGCCTGCTCCAGTTCCGTCATCTTCTGCTTCTGCGCCTTGTTGACCTCGGCCGCGGACATGCCAGGCTTCTCCACGCCTTTGACGTCCGGCGTCACTTCCGTAATCGCCGCCAGCACGTTCAGTTCCAGGTCCGGGCAGCGCGGCTCGTCCTTCTGCGCGGCGGCATGGAAGCCGTCTTCAATCAGATTCGCCTCTTTCCTTCCAAGCTTGTTGATGCAATCAGCACCTACGTGATGATTGGTCAGGACCAAACCACTTGAAGATACGAATGAACCGGATCCGCCAGAATTGAACCGCACCGACGCCAGCCGCACGTGCTCCAGCCACTTCTCATCCGGCTTGAACTTGTAGCGCTCGGCCATCTGCGCCAGCGGCGGCCGGTTGAACGTCCACATGCCTTCGTCGGCGAACGCGGGCAGGGCGAGAAAAAGCAGCGCAATCGGGGCGAAACGCATCAAAAGACTCCAAAAGTTTCAAGGATTTTCTGCGGAGATCCGCGCGCGAAGCTTGATGACTTCGTCTGCAACACGCTTGATTTGCTTCAAATTAGCCACGCGTGATCCGCCGCCATCCAGCCGCGGCAGGCTGGCGATGACTGAATCCGCGGTCTGGTAGCCTAGCCGCTTGGCGCGGACAATGAGCTCGAAACTGAAGAAAAACGTGTTGGCGCCAATGACTTGCAGGCCAATCTCATCGCGGGCGACGGCCACCGGGAAGAGGTAGGTGCCTTCCAGCGCGAAGTCGACGCCGATCGCCGCGCGCATGAAGAGCCTGAAACTGCGGGAGATTGCCGTGCGCACCGCGTTGTTTGGGCGATTGCCGTAGGTCGAGAGCACGATGGGCGCCTCGGCCAGCTTGGGCAGCATCTTGGCGACTTCCGCCGCGGGGATCTGGCCGTCCGCCGCCAGCATGCAAAAATAGGCCTTGGTTGACGCGGTGATGCCGGTCTTCAGGCCAGCGCCCATGCCGAGGTTGCGCGGGTGCTGCAGCAAGCGCACGCGCGGCTCACGCATCGCGTACGCGCGCACAATCTCGGCGCTTTTGTCGGTCGAACCGTCGTCGACGACGAGAATCTCCCAATCCGGCAGCTGCGCGCGACAGTACGCGAGCGCCTCGTCAAGCGTCCGGGGCAGCGCTTGCTGCTCGTTCAGGCACAGGTAGATGAGCGAAAGGGAGGGCGTTGACAACGTCTTGTGGCCTACGGAAGCGAGTCGGGAACGGGGACCGGCACGGCGCTGGCGGCCATTCCGGGGATGCCGCCGGCGCCCCAGCAGAAGACTGCGCCGTCAATGCGCCGGGCGCAAGCGTGGCTCCCGCGGGCGGTGATTTGAATGGTGCCGGTGAGGTTGGGGACCACGAGCGGGCTGGCGTTGCCGGTGTTGCCGCCGTTGCCCATCTGGCCGAGCGATCCGTCGCCCCAGCACGCGACCTCGCCGTCGGTCGCCAACATGCACGTGAAAGCGTCGCCGGCAGCGAGTTGCGCGGCCTTGCTGCTGCCGGCGGAGGTGGCACCGGCGAACGCGGGGCTACCGACCGTGCCGTTGCCCAACTGGCCGACGTCGTTCGCGCCCCAGCAGCGCACGGTGCCGTTGCTCAGGATGCCGCAGCCGTGCTGTGCTCCGATCGCGATGGTGGAGACGGCGCCGAGGCTGAGGACCGTGAGCGGCGTTGTCGAGCCGCCCGCGGCGCCATTGCCGGTGTGCCACGCGCCGGCCATTGCGCCCCAGCACTGCACCGTGCCGTCGGCCTGCACCGCGCACGAGTTGTTGCCACCGACGCCGATCGCCTGGATGACGCCGAGGCCGGTGATCGCCGTGGCCGTCATGCCTGCGGAATTGACGCCGTTGACCTGGCCGAAATCGGACTTGCCCCAGCACGTGACCGCACCGGCTTTGTCCAACGCGCAGCCGTGGTTGGCGCCGAGGCTGATGCTTGCGAACGCGCCGAGGCCGCTGGCGACCGTCTGCGGCGTGGCGGTCATCGTGAACGGGCTGGCCAGCGCGACATCGGCCTGGAAAGCGTCGCTGCGGCCCCATCCAAGCGCGCTGCTGTAGCCGTCGATCCATGCGACGTTGAAGCCGTTGCCCGCGCCGAGCACGATGCTGGACGGCGCCCAGTTGCTGCTGCCGGGGACTTCCAGCGGGATGAAGGAGCCCGCGGCGTCGGAATCGCCGAGCTCGTGAAACGCGTTGTCGCCCCAGCAGAAGATCCGCCCGTCGGGACGCACCGCGCAACTGTGCTGGCCGCCTGCGACGACTTCCGCCGCCCAAGGTTGCACGCACCGGCCGTCTGCGATGCACAAGCTGCCGTTGCCGCACCCGACGCCGACGACCTGCGTCGCTGCGATGCTGCATGTGCCGGCGATGCAGTGGGTGATTGTCGTGCAGCTGTTGCCGTCATCGCAGTTGGTGTTCTCGGCGGTTGGCGTGAAGGTGCAGCCGGTGGCGCCGCAAGCGTCCAGCGTGCACGGATTGTTGTCCTGGCAGGCGATGGCGGCGCCGCCGACGCAAGTGCCCGAGGTGCAGCTGTCGCCGCCCGTGCAGGGGTCGCCATCCTCGCAGAGCGTCCGGGTGGTGTGGCTGCAGCCGTTCTCGTCGCACCAGTCGTTGGTGCAGCTGTTGCCGTCCGAGCAGGCGCTCTCAGATGTGCATGGCGCGCCGTAGCTGCACGTTTCCGCACCCCATTGGTCGGTGCGCGCGGCGATGCCGCCGGGGCTTGCCGACGGCCATGGCACCGTCAATGCGCTGCCCGCGCCGGTCAGCCAGAGGCCGCTGCTGTCGCGCATGCCATGCAGCCACGCGCCCGGTCCGTAGGTGCGCGTCCCGATGAGCGTCGCCTCGTCATCCAGCCGCCAAAGCGCAGCCTGCGCGCCGTTGGTGCCGAGCAGCCAGGAGCTGCCGTCCGCTTCCGGGATCGCGCCAAAAACTGCGCTCTGGGTTCCCAACGGCGACATGATCTTGAGCAGCTTGCCCTTCGCGTCAACGCCAATCACCAATGTGGGCGCATACGCGTCTGTCGCGTGACCGACGTACCACACGTGGCCGTCCGCGCGCAGCGAAGCGGTGACCGCCGTAAACGCGAGCGGCACCGGC
>CAINLT010000116.1 GCA_903850505.1 uncultured Myxococcales bacterium
AGAACAGCGGCAAGGCGGCTGCGGAAAACGTGACCGTGACGCTGCCGCTGAGCGCGAAGTGGGCGAGCATCGCGGCACTGACGGGTGGGACGGTTGCGAACAACGTGGTGACGTGGACGGTGGCGTCGATTCCCGCGGGTGGCACGCTGACGCTGACGGCAAAGGGCACGATTGCGGCGGCGGATCAGGACGGCGACACGCTGCCGCTCCAGGCGCAGGCCGCGGCGCAGAACCTCGCGACGCCGCAGGCGATTGCCGGCCAGCCGGTGATGGTGGTGAATCGGCCGATCCTGCAAGTGCAAAAGAGCTACACGGACCTGACGGGCGGCCATCTGTTCCCGGGCGACAAGGCGCGGTTCACGCTCACGGTGCTCAACGTCGGCAATGCGACCGCGCAGCAGCTGCAAATCAGCGACGACTTGCCGCCGCAGCTCGTGAATCCGGTGGCGCAGTCGGGCGGCAGCGTGACGGGCGCGACGGTGAATTGGCTGCTGCCGACGCTCGCGCCCGCGCAGACCGCGACCGTGACGTTTGAGGCGACGATTGGCCCGAACCTGCCGACGGGGACAATCATCGTCAATCAGGCCAAGGCCAAGGCGCAGAACGCCCAACAGCAGCTGAGCAACGCGCTGAACATTCCGGTGAAGTACCCGACGCTGCAGGTGGATGCCAAGCTGACGCCGGAAGCGCCTGCGACCACGCCCGCCCAGCCGGGCGACACCGTGACGCTGCAGGTGATTGTGACGGTGCCGACGGCGGAGAACGCCAGCAACGTGACGGTTTCCGTGCCGGTGGACGCAACGGTCTTTGACGTGACGGCGCCCAAGGGCGCGACGTGGGACGATGCCCAGAAGCTGCTGACCTGGACGGTCAAGGCCAATGGCGGGCTGGCGAACATTCCGGGCGGTGCGTCCGTGGCGCTGACGGCGACGCTGCGGGTCAAGGCGACGGCGGCGAACGGCGCGACGGCCCAGGGCAAGGCGAGCGCGCGCGAAGGCGAGACGGGAATCAGCTATGACGCGAAGCCGGCGACGCTGGCGATCGTCGCGATTCCCAAGCTGAAAGTGCTGAAGACGGTCGAGAATCTCACCGGTGGCCCAACCAAGAAGAATGGTCTGGCGGCGCCGCTGGACGTGCTCCGGTACACGATCGCGGTCTCGGTGACGGGCTTGTCGGCGGCGGAAGACGTCAGCATCGAGGACGTGCTGGATGACCATCTGGAAGTCGTGACGATTGGCCAGGGCGGCAAGCAGGTGACCGCGGGCGGACTGACCAAGCTGACGTGGAGCGCGAAGGGCGCGACGGCGCTGGCGTCCGTGGTGCCTGGCCAGACGGCGACGCTGACGTTTGACGCCCGCGTGAAGGCGGATACGCCGGACACTGCGACGGTGCTGAATCAGGCGCAGGTCAAGGCCGATGCGGTGACGACAGCCGTGCCGTCCGACGATCCCAATACGCCGGCGCTGAACGACGCGACGGTGGTGCGGGTGCGGACGCAGAGCGCGCTGGAAGCGTCGACCAAGACGGCGAAAGACGACAACGGCGGCGCGCTTTTGCCGGGTGAGACGGTGACGTGGCGGATCACGGTGGTGGCGACGTCCCCGCAGGCGCTCACCAACGTGCGTCTGCTGGACGTGGTGCCGGCGGGCATGACGTACGAGCCGGGGTCGACGACGCTCAACGGCAACGCGGCGCCGGACGTGGCGGGGAGTTCGCCGCTGACGGCGGGCCTTGCGCTTGGGACGCTGCAGGTGGGGACCGCCAACGCGGCGATTGTCACCTTCCGCACGCGGCTGCGCGCCGACGCTGTGGAGGGCGGTCAGGTCAGCAACACGGCGACCGCGACGGCCGACAATGTGCCGCCGACCGCGATTGGCCCGGCGACGCTGAGCATCGGCAAGGGACCGTCGATTCGCCAGACGCAGAAGACCGCGCAGGTCATCGACACCAACAACAACGGGCTGGCCGATTTGGGCGAGGCGATCGTCTACACCGTGACGATCCGCAACACCGGCGCGAGCGCGGCGGAGCTTGTTACGCTGGACGATCCGCTGCCCAACACGACGCACTACGTCGGCGGGAGCCTGACGCTGGATGGCAAGCCGCTGAGCGACGCAAGCGACGGCGACGCGGGACGCTTTGACGTGGCAACGGGCAAGATTCACGTGGACGCCGGCACGATCGAGGCCGGCAGCCAGCGCATCGTGACGTTCCAGGCGAAGATCCTCGGCGGCGTCCTGGTGTCCAATCAGGCGACGGCGCAGGCCAAGGGTCTGGCGGCAGAGCTGTCAGACGCGGACAACGATGACAGCAACGGCAATCAGCCGACCGTGACGCAGGTGGGACCCGCCGCGCCGCTGGTGACCGTGACCAAGGCCGTGCAGGACGAAAATGGCGGCGCCGTGCAGGCGGGCGATTGGCTGCGCTACACGCTGACGGTGGTGAACAGCGGCAACGCCAAGGCGGATAGCGTCATCTTGATGGACACGCTGCCCAAGGGCATGGACCCGCTCAAGGACGCCGACGTGCTGCTGCCGCCCGGCGTGGTGCTGCAGAATGACGGTGCGACGCTGAAGGTCGTGGGCATGGCCGTGCAAGCGGGCGAGAGCGCGGTGGTGTCGGTGCGCGCGCGCGTGTCGGCCAACGTCGCGGATGCGGCGACGATCTGCAATATCGCCAAGGCGGACATCCTGCTGCCGGCGGGCACGGTGCATGCGGAGTCAAAGCCCGCGTGCGTGACAACCGGCGCGCAGATCGGCGAAGGCGCGATTTCCGGCGTGATCTTTGAAGACGTGGGCATCGACGACAACGTGTTTGAGGCCGAGACCGACCTGCGCTTCCCGCATTTCCAGGTTGCCGTGCTGCCGCCCGTCGGTGTGGAAGGTCCGGTACTGACGGCGATCGCCGACGATCAAGGCCAGTACCACGTGCTGCACGTGCCCAACGGCCAACGCCGCGTGCGCGTGCTGTCTCCGGGCGGCGCGGTGTTCCTGGAGAAGACGATTGACGCGCCCGGACCGCAGTCCGGCAAGCTGGATCTGTCGCTGCGGCCGACGGGTCGCGTCTATGACGCCCATGCCGGCACGACGACGCCCGGCGTGCGGCTGTGGCTGCGCTACGACGAAGGCGATCCGGTCGCGCCCAACGCGCTCCTGGCGGACGACGCGCTGCCGCAGGGCCAGCAGGGCCAGACGACGGACCCTTCAGGCGCCTACGTGTTCTCGCCACCCGCGGGGCGCGCGTATCGCATTGAGCTGGCGACCGTCTCCGCCGGCTGGGCTTTCCCGGTGGCGGGCCACGCGCCGGAGCCGGGCATCGCGCTGTTGGACAAACAGGGACTCGTCGTCAGCGACGCCCTGCCCCGCATCGCCGGCAACACGCTGCCGCGCTACCTCACGCGCTTTTCGCTGCAAGGCGCGGCCAATACGCCGCCGCCGCCGCCGCCGTCGGGTGGCCGGGGCAATACGCCGCAGGCAAGCAACGGTCCGCCGCCGCCGCGTCACAATCACTTGCCGGTCGAGCAGCTGACGAGCGCGATTTCCGTCGGCGTGCGGCTGTCCAAGGCGCAAGCCCAGGTCGGCGACTTGCTGTACGCGACGGTGACGGTGCAGAACCATTCGAGCGCCGGTTTTGCCGCGGACGCGCTGACCGGTCGCGGTGGCGTGGAGTTGCGCGACCTGCTGCCAACGGGCCTCAACCTCGTGCCGGGCGCCGCGGACCTGACGCTGGTGGGCACGAACAACCTGCCCGTGAAGATTCCGCTGGCGCAACTGGACGCGCCGCTGATGGTCGTGCACCGCATTTCGCCGACGACGGGCAAGTCCGTGGGGCTGGACCTGCCGCCGGGCGGGAGCCTGACGCTGCGCGCGCAGATGGTGGTCACGCCGACGGCCAAGCCGGGTCAGCAGCTTGAATTCGCGGCGCAGTTGTACGACGTGTCAGGCCAGCAGCTGAGCGGTCGGTCGACGGCGCAGTTGCTGGTGCAGGCCGATCCGCTGTTTGACAAGGGCATGGTGCTGGTCAAGGCATACTGCGACGGCAACAACAACGGCGAGCAGGACGACGGCGAAGACGGCTTGGCTGGCGCGCGCGTGTATGCGGACATTGGCCAGTTCGCTACAACGGACGCGTATGGCCGCGCGCACCTGATGGACTTGCCGCCGGGCAATCACCTGTTCAAGCTGGATCCGGACACGCTGCCGCCGGGTTCAACGGTCATCGGCGACGAGCAAAAGGTGCTGTATCTGACCCGCGGCATTTCCCTGCCGCTGACGTTCCCGATCCAATGCAAGTTTGAGGCCGTGGGGCCAACGCGTGTGGAAGCGACCGCGACGTCGGCTCGCCCGCCCGAGGATGCGCCGGTGCCAGGTCCGGGCGTCGTGCCTGTGGCCGTGGATGCCGCGTCGCTGACCATCGCGGTGGACAGCAAGCTGACGACCCAGCGCTTCCTGCGCGCCCGCCTGCTGGGCGCCGACAAGAAGCCGCTGGGCGACGCGCGGATGCCGTCGGATCCCACGTCGACCGCCCTGGAGCCCGGCGCGCCGATCGTGCTGCTCGTGGAACATTCCGGCGGCTTTGCCCGTCACGGGCTGGAGATTCGCGAACTGGAGGATGGCGGCCGTCTGGGGGCGCTGGTGGTCGAGCAAGTAGATGGCCGCGATCCGCCCAAGCAGGTGATGCTGCGCGCGCGGCCGGGGTTCCCGGGGATTGCGGATCTGACGCGCGGTCGCCGGTATGCGCTGCGCATGCGCGCGGAGACCGAGTGGGGCACGCGCGTGTGGTCCGCGCCGATTCCGTTTGAAGTGCGCGACCATGTGAAGGATCCGCGCCACGACGCGTTCACGCTGCCGACCCGGCCGCCGCGGCTGCTGATCAACGGCAATCCGTTTGATCTGGACGCTGCGGGGCGCGGTGCGCTGCTGGTCGATCGCCCGGCGGATGGCAAGATGCTGATCAGCCTGCGGCAGGCCGATGGCGCGGGCCGCGATGAGTTCGTGACCGTGGCTGCGCAAGCCCCCAAGCTCCTGCCAGCGGGTGCGGCAATGCCGATGGGCGCGACGGCGACGGACGCGGCGATCTTTGGCGCGCCGCTATTGGACGCGCTGCAAGCGCAGGCCAACGCGATGCCGACGGCGGCGCCGACGGTGGTAAGGTTGGAGGCGGCCCAGCCGACCGCGCTTTCCACGTCGGCGGCAAAGGCGTCGGGGATGGATGCGGCGGAGCTGCGGGTGATGTTGCCGCCCGGACCGCTGGAGCTGGCGCAACCTGAGCTGGGCGTCCACGGCAAGACGCTGCCGACCAACCGGGTGGAAGTGCAGGGCCAGACCGCGCTTGTCGACGAGGAAGGCAATTTCTACGCGCTGGTGCGGCTGCCGATTGGCGCATCGACGCTGACGATTGCCGCCATCGACAAGGCCGGCAACCGGGCGATCGTCGAGCGCGCCGTGACGGTCAAGGACCGCGCGCTGTTCCTGTTGGCCATCGCGGACGGGTCAGTGAGCCACGTCGGCGCGCACTTGCAAGAAGTCGACCAGCCCGGATCGCTGGCCATCGGCAACGCGCAGCTCGCCGGGCGCGTCGCGCTGTACGCCAAAGGTCGCGTGAGCGGCGAGTTCCTCGGCTTGAAGGACCTGTCGTTCACCGCGCACGTGGACACGGCCAAGGATCCGAACCTCCAGTCGTTTGCCACGAACCTGATTGACCCGACCAAGTTCTACCCGGTCTACGGCGACGCGTCCGTGGCGACGCAGGACGTGAAAGCGCGCGGCCAGCTGTACATCCTCGTGGAAGCGGACCGCACCAAGTTCCTGATCGGCAACTTTGCCGCGCGGCTGCAGGGCATCGAGCTGCTGCGCTACGACCGGACGCTGTACGGCGCGTGGCTGGAGTTCAGTCGCGCGTACGGCGGATTCGAGACCGCCGTGAAGGGCTTTGTCGCCCAGCAGGATCGCATGGTCCAGCGCCACACGGACGTGATGCGCGGCACGGGCGGCTCGCTCTACTACCTGTCCGTCCGCGACGTCGTGGAAGGCTCGGAGCGCATTGACCTCGTGATCCGCGACCGCATCTCAGGCATGGAATTGGGCCGCATTCCGCAGGCGCGCAACACGGACTACGTCATTGACCCGATGCAGGGCCGCATCACGTTCAAGTCGCCTGTCTCCGGCGCCGTCGACGGCACACTGGCGATTGGCCAGACCGGTCTCGCGGGCCAGAGCCTGACGTGGAATGGCCATCCGCTGTTCGTCGAGACCACGTATGAGGCGCGCGGCATCCAGTCGACGGATTCCCTGTCGTTTGGCGGCCAGCTCCGCGAGAAATTCGCCAATGGCCGCGTCGACCTCGGCGGCAGCTATGTGCAGGAAGGCCGCGCCGACGCACCCACGTACCGCGTGGCGGGCGGCGACGTGACGGTCAAGCTCGGCGATCGCAGCAAGGCGACCGCGGAGTACGCGTTCAGCCAGTCGCGCGACACGTTGCTCTCAGTTTCCGACGACGGCGGCCTGACGTTTGGCCAGCAGACGCAAGCGACGACGACAACGAGCGCGGGCGCCGCGGTCCAGGGCCAAGCGGTAAAGGTCGCGGTCGACCTCGACTTGCGCGACATGTTCGGCCCGTCCACCGATCCGACGCCGACCGACCTGCCGCCCGACGTGACGACGCTGAACGACCGCGGCCGCGTGCGCGCGTGGTACCAGTGGATGCAGGCGGGCTTCCAGTCGGGCGGCTCGATCGCCCAGCAGGGCATGCAGAAAGCCGGCATCGACACGATGCTCGTCCTGAACAAGCGCAACACGCTGCAAGTGCGCTACGACGGTCTGTTCATGGACGGCGGCGTCGCCAATCCGTACAGCGCGCCGGGCACGGGCACGCAATTCGGCAGCGTCGGCGGGCTTGTCGGCAGCGGCTCCGTGCTCCCGCCGGGCAGCCTCGCCAACCAGAACGCCAATCCGACGAGCAGCTTCCTCAGCCTCAGCCAGCAGATGGTCAGCGTGCAGGACGCGCACAAGGTGGACAGCAAATGGACGCTGCTCGGCGCCAACACCGTCACCTACGGCATGGACAGCCTTGGCACGGGCCGCACGAGCGACACGGTTGCGGCGGGCGCGGCGTATCGCGCGACGGATCGCCTGATTCTGCGCGCCGACCAGCAGGGCATCATCGGCGGCGATCCCGCGCAGTTCCGCAGCACCGCGGATCACCTGTCGACGGCGCTGGCGATGGAATACAAGATCGCCAAGGACCTGGCCGTCGTCGTCAGCGAGCGCCTGGGTTGGGCCGGCCAGAACGCGACGTCCGCGGGTTTGCGCACGATGCTGGACAAGAGCTCCAGCCTGTACGTGCAGCAGCGCCTGGAGGACTCGAACGCCACGGGCCATCTGGTGTCGTCGAGCGTCGTGGGCGCGGAGAGCCGCTACGGCGATGACCAAAAATCGCGGGCGTACGGCGAATACCAGATTGACGCGCTGAACGCGGGCCGCATGAACCGCGCGGTCATGGGCTTGGGCAAGAAATTTGAAGTCGCCAAGGGCGTGAACCTGGACGCCGGGTATGAACGCCAGCAGACATTCGCGGCGGGCGGCGGCAACACTTCCCGCGACGCCCTTTCGCTCGGCGGCGAATGGCTGCGCGGCGACTGGTTCAAAATTACGTCCCGGCAGGAAGTGCGCCTCGACCAGGGCGACCCGAACTTTGGCGGCGTGCGCAAGCTGCAGATCCTGACGCTGAACAACGGCCAGGTCGGCATCACCAAGGAATGGACGGTGTTTGGCCGCGCCAACTACACACGCACGCAGAACCAGACGACGGATTCGCTGGAGGCGGAAGCGCTGGAAGCGACGCTCGGCGCGGCGTTCCGGCCGATCACGCACAACTGGCTGAACCTCATCACCAAGGTCAGCCATTTGATCGACATGCGCCCGAGCACGGACGGCACAGGCACGACCGAGCGCTCGGTGAAGGACATCCTGAGCATCGAGCCGATCGCGCAGCTCCCCTACCGCTTTGAGTTCTCCCAGAAGGCCGCGCTCCGCCGCGTGACGGAGGCGCTGGCGGACATGACGCCGGAAAACTCCTCGACGCTGCTGCTGGTGTCGCGTTTGGGCTGGCACGTGACCGATCGCATCGACATCGCTACGGAATATCGCTTCCTGGAGACGCTGCTGACCAAGGACTTGCAGCACGGCGCGCTCCTTGAGACCGCGTGGCGGTTCGCCAAGGCATTGCGCGTCGGCGGCGGTTACAACTTCACGCACTTCACGGAAACGAACGCGGGCGATATTCGCAGCAGCAATCAGGGCGGCTTCTTCATGCGCCTCACGGGCATGTACTAACGGATTGACGCGCCACGGGTGCAACGGCTACAACGACGTAAGCGGGATCACTCCCCAAGGAATCTGGCTCATGCGCTTTGATCGAATCCTCGCCGCCCTCGCAATGGGCCTCTGCTGCTGGCTCGCCGGCTGTGAAACCACCGCGCCGTACGCGTCCTGCCCGTTGGACAAGGAAGTGACGGACAAGGGCATTTGCACCGGCACCGCAGGCAGCACGAGCTGCGTGGTGCGCAAACATCCGCAGTGCGATCTGGACATCTGCCTCGCGTACTTTGGCAAGCCGGCGGTCTGCACCCAGACGTGCACGTCGGATGCCGATTGCCCCGCTGAACCCAACGTTTCCGGAAGCGCCACGTGCTGGACGTTCGCGCCCGCGGACGCGGCGACCGGCAAGGCGGCAGAGCGGTATTGTGTGCCGCCGTCGCGCAAGTAAGCCGTCAAGTAGCGGCAAACTGATTGCCCCGGGGGGAACCCATGCCGCCGGACTCGCCCAACAACCGTCGCCTTCCGTCCTGGCTGCTGTACGTCGGCGCGGGGAGCCTCGCGCTGATCGCGGTGGTCATCGTCGGCGCGTTCACCTACACCTCGCTCGCGCCCGATTCCGACGTGCTGCCCTACCGCTGGCGCGCGTGGCTGGAAAACCTGACCGGCGACGGCAAGGTGATGCAACCGCAAGCTGACCAGGAGAAGCTGCCGTGGGTGGCGCCCAAGCCTGCGCGACCCGATGATGCGCCGCCCGCCGACGGCTCGGAAGCGACTGCCGCGTTGGCGCCGATTGAGCAGGCTGCGGATGCCGCCGACAAGGCCATCGCCGCGTACCGCGAGAGCCACGACGATCCGAAGTTGGCGAGCGCTGCGCAGACGGCCATCGACGCGATCCGCCGGATTCCAGTGAACGTGAAGGACGATGCGGCGACCCAAGCCGCCGTTGTTGAGCTGCGCGATGAGAAGGCGGCGGCGCGGCAACATGCGCTGGAAGATGCCCGGCGGGTGGCGCGGGCGACCCATGAAGTGAGCGGCGCACGCGACGATCCCGAGTCGCCGTACCTCGTGCTGCGCGCGGCGGCGCATCCGCAAGCGCGCGATCTGGCGCACTTGAACGACGGCGATCGCGTCCACGTCTTTCTGTCGACCGGCACCGGCTGGTCGCGCGTGGAAGTGCTGACCGGCCCAGCGACTGGCCAAAACGGCTACGCCAAGGAAAAACTCCTGAAGCCGCTGCGCAACGCCGCCGACGGGAAATGAACGGCGCGCGCCGCGTGTTGGCACGGTCCTGGATGAGGCGGACGATGCTGCGTTGGAGCCTGCTGTTGCTGTTGCCAACCTGGGCCTTCGCCGCGCCAATTGGCCGCGCGCCGGAAAGCCGGATTCCGGACAAGCTGTGGACGGAGAAGCCCGTCGGCCGCACCGGCATCAGCAACAACTCGCCGGTCACGATGGGCGGCTTCTCACGCCTCGCCAAGCTCATCTCGCCTGCCGTCGTCAACATCTCCACCGTCGGCAGCGGCACCCCGGGCAGCCGCGAAGGCCCGTCGGGCGCGCTCGTCACCGGCGAAGGCACCGGCTTCTTCATCCACGCGAGCGGCTACCTGCTGACCAACGACCACGTCATCGACGGCGCGCGCGACATCACCGTCCGCACTGCCAACGACCGCGTCTTCAAGGCCCGCGTCGTCGGCCGGGATCCGCGCACCGACCTCGCGTTGCTGCAAGTCGACAGCCGCGGCCCCTTTCCCATCGCGCCGCTCGGCGACTCCGGCCGGATCAGCCCCGGCGAATGGGTCGTCGCCATCGGCAATCCATTCGGGCTTTCGCACACCGTCACGGCCGGCATCGTCAGCGCCATCGGCCGCAGTGAAGTCCAGCCGACCGGCAAGCCGATGCTCGCCAGCTTCATCCAGACCGACGCCAGCATCAATCCGGGCAACTCCGGCGGTCCTTTGTGCAACATCCGCGGCGAAGTGATCGGCATCAACACGGCGATCCGCGGCGACGCACAGGGCATCGGTTTTGCGATTCCGTCCAACATGGCCAAAAAGCTGCTGCCGCAACTGGCGACGGGGCGCGTGGAGCGGTCTTTCCTGGGCCTCGCGTTTCGCGAAGTGACGCCGGAATTGGCCAAGGTGCTGAAGCTGGAGCGCGTGGCGGGCGCGGTGGTGACGGAAGTGGGCGCGGGCAGTCCGGCGGATCAGGCGGGCCTGCGCCCGGGCGACGTGCTGACGAGTTTTGACGGCCAGCCCGTGCGCGCGGCGAGCGACCTGCCGTGGCTGGCGGCGCAGGCGGGCGTGCACGCGAAAGTGGCGGTGGAGCTGATCCGCGACGGCAAGACGCAGAGCGTGCAGGTGCAATTGCAGGCGCTGCCGCGGCCGCTGGAGATGGTCGAACCGCCGCGGCTGGTGCCATCGGTGGCGGCGCAAACGACGTTGCCGCTCGGCGGGCTGGGCGCGACCGTGGCGGACCTGACGCCGGACCTGCGCAAGCGTTTCAGCATCCTGGCGACCGTGGGTGCGCTCGTGGTGGCGGTCGATCGCGGCGGGCCGGCGGATCACGCGGGGCTGCGCGTCGGCGACGTGGTGACGCGCATCGCCCGGCGTGCGGTGAATCGCGCGGCGCTGCTCGAGGCGGAAGTGCGGGCGGCGCGGCCGGACGACGTGTTGTCGCTGCTGGTGCCGCGCGGCAAGCAGTCGATTTGGCTGACGCCGACGCGGGCGCGGTGAGCCCGCACGCGGCTACTGACGGTCCGTGAGGCGAACGAGCGCGGCAAACGGCACATGGCCATCCGGTGCGCGATCCGCGCGCGGCGCCTGCATGGCCCCCGGCGCACAGTGCCGGTGCACGCCCAAGCGATCGAGCACATCCAGCAACTGGAAGCGATCGGCGTCGAGCGCGACCGACGCAGTCGAAAGCTTGCGCTGCCACGGCGCGAGCTGGCGCTGAAGGTCGGCGCCATCGACGGCCTCGTACACCATCAACGCGCGGCCTCCCGGACCCGTCGCCGGCGCGTGCGCGGCAATCGGCCCGCGCGCACCCAGGATCGCCCAGTCGACGCCGCGCTCCAACCAGCAGTCACCCCGCACGGCCGCGGCAAACGCGTGTGTTTCCACCTGCAGCTGCGTGCGCGCCTGCCCCGCCGGATCGACGTGACCCGCAGGCAGGAGCGCCGCGACGCGGGCAAACGCGCGCGCGAGGGTCGCTTGAACCAGCGCGCGCCCGGTCGCGTCAATCGGCCCAACCAGCCACAGTGCGCGGAGCGACATGCAGCCGCGCCCATCGGCGAGGAGCGCGTCCACCGCCCAGCCCGCCGCCGCCGCATCCAGCGCTTTGGGATCGGTCAGTACGTCTGACGCCAGCACGCCGATCGACTGATAGTGGCCGTGCAATCGCACGCGACCGGTGAAACCTGCGGTGCTGGCGAGTTGCAGGACCGCCGCGATCGCCGCATCCCCGCCGTAGACCAGCAGGGCATCCGCGCTGCGAAGCCAATCCGTCCACGCCGACCGATCGCCGCGGGCGAATTCCTGAATCGACAGCCGCTCCGCGAGCCCCTGATCGACCCGCCGCAGCGCCGTCTGGAAGTTGCGCGCGGCCAGCGGATCGCCCGATCCCGGCCGCACACTCACGCGATTTCCGACCAGAAGCGCCTCCGCGATCGCCTGCCACGTCGCGACACAGAGATTGCCCGGCGCGACGATCGCCACGTGACCGATCGGCCGGAAATCGCCCGGATGCGAGTCCAGACCGCGGCGCAAGGCCCTTTCCAAATCAGGCAGTTGCCATCCAGCGGCCCACATCGCCACGAGCCGTTCCAGGCTCGTCGGATGCAACCCTGAACTCTCGGCCAAGCCTGCCGTCAAGTCGCAGTAGAGCGGGTCCGCCATGTCGCCGGATCGCGCCGTAAGCTGGCTTATTGATTGCAGTTCATCCAAGATCCGACTCCACAACTGCGGGAGCGCCAGCATCCACCATTGCGGCTTCAGGAGCAAGGGGGCTTGCGCAATCGCACAGACGAGGCTAGACTCTTGGCCCACTCGCTTCCGGTGCGCCCGGAAGCAATGCTTCGCCCGATGTCCCAGATGGCCAAATGCCGTCGCTGACTCGGGGAGAGTGGCCGAGCGGTTTATGGCAGCGGTCTTGAAAACCGCCGAGGTGAATAGCCTCCGGGGGTTCGAATCCCTCCTCTCCCGCCCGCAGTGAAGTGCCGACACGGTCGCAAACTGGTCGCGCAATCAAAGAAATCCTCACCGGGAGCCAGACAGGCAACGCCTTGAAGGCTTCCGCAGATGACGGAGAGGTGGCCGAGTGGCTGAAGGCAACGGTTTGCTAAACCGTCATAGGGTTTAAATCCTATCAGGGGTTCGAATCCCCTCCTCCCCGCCAGCAACTCCGGTTGCGGCTCTTGTGTCTGACTCTCAGTGTCTTCCCGTCTTTGCAACGGGCTCATAGCTCAACTGGATAGAGCATCGGTCTACGAAACCGAAGGTTGCTGGTTCGAGCCCAGCTGTGCCCGCCCCCTCAAGATTCACGCTTCCGACGCGAACGCTGCAGAAGCAGTGCTTCGAAAACGGTTCTTTGCGCGATCACCACGGCATGACCCTGCACTCCGACCAGCACTTCATGGACGTGGCCTTGCGCGCGGCGGTCGAAGCCGGCCACGCGGGCGACGTGCCGATCGGCGCGGTCGTTGTGCACGAAGGTGAGATTGTCGCCATCGCCTCCAATCGCCGTGAACAGGATCAGGACCCGACCGCGCATGCGGAGATTATCGTGCTCGGCCAGGCCGGACGCGCGCTGGGATCGTGGCGGCTGAACGATTGCACGCTGTACGTCACGCTGGAGCCCTGCCCGATGTGCATGGGCGCGGCGATCAACGCGCGCGTGGGCCGACTGGTCTTTGCCTGTCGCGATCCCAAAGCCGGCGCGGCCGTGAGCGTCTACCAGCTCGGCCACGACGAGCGGCTGAACCACCGGATGATCCTGACCGAAGGCGTGCGGGGAACCGCCGCGAGCCGCATGCTCACGGGCTTCTTTGCCAGCCTGCGCAGCGGCGAGCGGACGATTCCGGAGATCGACCACGAAGTCGAAGTGCCGCTGACTGACGCCCCGGCGTCCTAGACAGCTTGCACCCAACGCCGGCCTGCGCTATCCTTTCGCGGCTTGCCCGTCCGGTCGCGCGCCGGGGTCAAAGGCAAGCTGTTAGGCACAATCCGTATGGCAGCGCGTCCTCCTGACAATGCGCGTGCCCCACTCACTGGAGAGCTGTCCGAGTGGCTGATGGAGCCTGACTCGAAATCAGGTGTACCGAAAGGTATCGGGGGTTCGAATCCCTCGCTCTCCGCCAGTGAATTTTGTTCATGTGCCGACAACGGAGAGATGTCCGAGTGGTTTATGGTACTCGCCTGGAAAGCGGGTGTACTCCAAAAGGGTACCACGGGTTCGAATCCCGTTCTCTCCGCCACGACCGGGCGATGCGCGGCGCGCAAAGTGTGTGTGTAAGACAGTTCGTGTCCAAGGCTGGCGGCAACGGTGGTGTTGTGAACCCCGCCAGATCTGAGAGGAAGCAACGGTAGCGGCTAAGCCGTGTGCCGCCAGCCCTGGACATGAATGAGCAAAAGGCCCCGATTTTCGGGGCCTTTTGTGTTTCTGGTCGAACTTCGCGTCTGGGGGTTCAAGATGGCGTACCTCGTCCTTGCCCGCAAATACCGGCCGGCCACGCTGTCCGAGCTGGTCGGCCAGGAGCACATCGCCCGGGCCTTGTGCAACGCCATCGAGATGAAACGGGTACCGCATGCGCTGCTGTTTTGCGGCGCGCGCGGGACCGGCAAGACCTCGACCGCG
>CAINLT010000117.1 GCA_903850505.1 uncultured Myxococcales bacterium
CGAATCTCCGCTTCCGTCGCACCGTCGAACACCGGCGAGGCCAAGCGAATGCCCTCGTTGTTGTCGTCGATGAAGCGCAGCAGCTCTTCGTCCGTCAGCTGGTCGATCAGCTTGTCGATGTCCGGCGCGCCAAAGACGTGCTTGACCATCTTGCGGATGTCGTCCGTGGACGCACCCGACAGGACCGCGTCATGCAGCTTCAGGCCCAGGCAGCGCGCGGCCCAACCCAAGTGCGTCTCCAGAATCTGACCCACGTTCATACGCGACGGGACGCCCAACGGGTTCAGCACCACGTCGACGGGACGACCATCGGGCAGGAACGGCATGTCTTCTTCCGCGAGGATGCGCGAAACGACGCCCTTATTGCCGTGACGGCCGGCCATCTTGTCGCCGACCTGCAGCTTGCGCTTGATCGCGACGTAGACCTTGACCATCTTGATGACGCCCGGGGGCAGCTCATCGCCGCGCACGAAGCGCTTGATCTTCTCTTCAAAGTAGAAGCGCGTCTGGTTGGCATTGTCCTCGAGGTGATCGAGGAGGCCGCCGAGCTGCGCCTGCAGATCCTTGTCGTTCACGCGGATGTCGCGCCACACGTTCGGAACCTTGAAGCGATCGCCGTCGTCGTACAGCTTGTGCGGCAAGCTGCCCAGTTCGGCTTCGTTCAGGTCCGTGCCCTTGGCGAACACGACCTCACCCTGGTCATTGACGACCTTGGAGTTGGTCTTCTGGCCGGCGAGAATCCGCGCGCACTTTTCGTACGTGGAGTCGGCGAGGATTTGCACCTCGTCGCCCATGTCCTTCAAGAGCGTCGACTTCTCGTCTTCCTCGATTTCCAGCGTGCGCTCGTCCTTGGCTTCCGACTTGCGCGTGAACACCTTGGCGTTGATGACCGTACCGACGACGCCCGGCGGAACGCGGAGCGAGGTGTCGCGCACGTCGCCGGCCTTCTCACCGAAGATCGCGCGGAGCAGCTTCTCTTCCGGGCTCAGCTGGGTCTCGCCCTTGGGCGTGATTTTGCCGACCAGGATGTCGCCCGTCTTCACTTCCGCGCCGATGCGGATGATGCCGCTGACGTCGATGTCCTTGAGCGCCTCTTCCGAGACGTTCGGGATGTCGCGGGTGATGTCTTCCTTGCCCAGCTTGGTGTCGCGGGCCACGCACTCGAATTCTTCGATGTGAATCGAGGTGAACAAGTCTTCCTTGATCACTTTCTCGGAAATCAGGATCGAGTCCTCGTAGTTGTAGCCGCCCCACGGCATGAACGCGACCACGACGTTGCGGCCAAGCGCGAGCTCACCGCGATCCGTCGCCGGACCGTCGGCAATCACGTCGCCTTCCGTGATGTGATCCCCGCGGCGGACGATCGGGCGCTGGTTGACGCACGTGCTCTGGTTGGAGCGCGTGTACTTGACCAGCTTGTAGATGTCCGTCGAGGCATTCGGGTCGTCGGATTCGCCATCGCGCTTCACCACGATGCGCGTCGAGTCGACGTTCACCACGATGCCGTTGTGCTTGGCCACGACCGTCACGCCGGAGTCCGCCGCGACCGTGCGCTCAAGCGCCGTGCCGATCAGCGGCGACGTCGTGCGGAGCAGCGGCACCGCCTGGCGTTGCATGTTCGAGCCCATCAGCGCGCGGTTGGCGTCGTCGTTTTCCAGGAACGGAATCAACGAGGCCGCGACCGACACCAACTGGTTCGGCGAGACGTCCATCAGCTCGACGTCTTTCGGCGCGACCTGCTTGAACTCGCCGTTGACGCGCGCATCGAGGAACGTCCCGGACAGATGCCCGTTCGGATCCAGCTTCGCGTTCGCCTGGCAGATGATGTGCTCTTCTTCTTCCAGCGCCGAGTAGTACTCGTAGTTGTCCTGCGGCGTGCCGTCGACCACTTCGCGATA
>CAINLT010000118.1 GCA_903850505.1 uncultured Myxococcales bacterium
CTTCAGCGCCATCTGGTTCTGCGCCATCGCCACGGCGACGCGCTCGTCTTCCACGGTCGCGCCCGCGACTTGCAGGACCTTCAGCGCCTCTTCCGACTTGCCCTTTCCGCGCAGGATCTCAGACAGCAGCAGCGCCGCGTCCGGGTCTTTCTGCGCTGCGGCTTCCTGGAGGAGCTTCTCGGCACCGTCCATGTCTTTTTGCTGCATGAACAGCTGCGCCAGCGCGGCGTTCACACCCACGACCTTCGGGTCCAGCTGCTTGGCCTTCTCCAGCTCCTTCTTGGCCTCGGCCAGCAGCCCCGGCTTCTGCGTGTCGGGCGCGGTCACGGACCGCTGCAGGTTCAGAACGCCGATGGCAAGGTGCGCTTCCGGGAGCTCCGGCTGTGACTTCAGCACCTGCTCCGCGAGCGTCCACGCCTTGACCGGCTGGTCCAACTGCAGCGCCATTTGCACGAGCGACAAGCGTGCCAGCGGGTCGTCCTCCTTGGCCAGCGCGGCTTCACACGCCGGCAGGCCCTGATCGATCAAGCCCTGATCGAGCTGCGCCACGCCGCGCGCGAAGGCGACAATGGCGTGACCCGGCCAAATCGCGTCGGCAGCGGCGAGATCGGCGTTCGCGGCCTTGAAATCAAACGTCATCCGATTGGCGTGGGCGCGCAGGACCAGCCACCAGGCGGTCGCCTGCTCCGTGGAAATCGCCTGCGGCTTGAGCATTGCCCCCGCGGCGAACGGCTCAATCACGGTGCCATCCGCCAGCTTGACGGCCACGCGCGTCTTGGAGAGCAGCAGCGGCGACTGGATGCCGCCCGCGTCCGTGAGGAACGAAACGGCCTCCCCGCGCGCCTGCGCCAGCGCCGCCACGAGGAACGCCGCTTCCACCGCGTGCACTGGACGCGCCGTACCTGCGACCACCTCGCCAAACAGCTTGGCCGTCGCCAGCGCCGGATGACCGCGCCGCTGGGTCGTCGGCTGCAGTTGCAGCTTGCCCGGCGCCACCAGCGACTTGACGTACGCCGCGAGCGCAGGCCCGTCCTTTGCCGCTGCAATCGCCTTCTTCATCGCTTCGTCCGGCGTGCCCGGCGCGACGGCCGCATCGCCCGCAAGGCCCGCTTTGGTCAGGCGCGCGGACATCGATTCGCCCGAAGGCGCCGTTGCCGCTGCACCCGCCGCTGCCGGCCTCTTGTTGCAACAGCCGCCGCACGTCCACCACGCCACGCCCACGCCAATGGCGACGATCGCGACGCCCGCGATGGCGACGTTGCGGCGCTTGTTGTTGGCCGTTGCGGCAGGCGCTTGCGGTCCGCCCAGCACGGTGCGATGGCACAGCGGGCAGCGTTCCGTCAGGTCTTTGACTTCGACAGTCTTGTCGCAGGAGGGGCAAAAAGCGTTCATGTGTTCCTCAGCCGGTCGAACCGGGGCTACCGTTTGCCGTGTCGCCGCAGAAAGTGCAACAGGCCATCGGGGTCGTCGGTAATTATCGCCGAAACCGCTTGCTCGCACAGGTATTCCCAAGCGCGCGGCGTGTTCACGGTCCACGTCCAGATTTGCCACGCCTGCGCCCGCCACAGCGTCAGCCGCTCCGCGTTCACCAGCGCGACGTGCGGGTTGATGCTCGCCACCGGCCAATCCAGCTCAGCGGTCCGCTCGGTCAGCGGCCAAAAATCGCCCGGCGGCTTGTCGTCCACCAGCGCCGCGAGCGGCCGGGCGATCTGCGCGCGCGCCACCTGCGCGAGCGGCGCCTTGTTGAAGGAGGAAATCAGCCAATGGCCGTCCCCCACGCCTTCCATCTGCCGCGCGAACGCGTCCGCGAGGTGCAATCCGCCGCTGCGATCGTTGCCGTTGACCTTCAGCTCCGCGTTCACGTGCACGTTGCGGCCGGTCAGCAGCTCCAGCGCTTCGTCAAAATGCGTCACGCGCTGCGTCCGCAGATCGCCGTCGCCGATCGCCATCGCCCGCAGATCGCGCCACGCCAGCGCCGTTACCGCGTCCGGGCGATTGGCGAGGCGCTGCAGATCGTCGTCATGGAACAGCACAAGCTCGCCGTCCGCGGTCAGCTGCACGTCAAATTCCACGCCGTCCGCGCCGAGGTCCAGGGCAATCCGCAGCGATTCCAGGGTATTCTCGACTGCGAGGCGACGCGCGCCGCGGTGGCCAATCACAAGCGGCGTCATCAATTACTGCGCCGCCTTGGCCGGATCGAAGGTCATGAGGTCCGTCTGCAGCATCAGCGTCAGCGTGTGCAGGAGCGCCAGCCGCTGTTGGCGGTTGTTGTACGCGTCCTCATACGCCGCCCGAGGCGTGGTCGCGCTCAGCAGCGAGGACAGCGCCTTGGACTCGCGCGCCGAGAGCTTCAGCGCACCAACGCCGATCACCGCGTTCTTGTTGCGGTAGATCGGCCGATCGAGCTTGTCGACGAGCATCGGCTCCAGCACGGACAGCGGAATCCGCTCGCGCACGCCTTCCGCCAGCACCGTGACCGGATCGATGTCCAGCGGCACGATGTCACCGGGCGGCGCGGCGTCCTCAAAGTAGGCAAACGTGCCGGAATCCCAGCCAAATGCGTCGATGAACTTGGCGCGCAGCTGGCGTTCCAACACCTGATACAGTTGAAACGGCTTGATGAGGTTCAGGCCGATCAACAGGTCGCCCAGACGCCCGCCGGTCTGCCGTGCGCGCTGCATCGCCATGTCCACGTCCGCCTGGCTGATGAAGCCATTTTGCACCATGAACGGCCCAAGCAGCTCGTTGTGCTGGTTGGACGCGATGTACTGCGTTCGGCCGCGGCGGAAGAAGATCGACTTCACGAACTCGCCGCGGCGCAGCTCCAGACAGCCGGTCGCGCGATCGGCGTACATCCGGTAGACAAGGCGCACGAACATCCACTGCGAGAGCGGCCCCTGCAGCTTGGGCGTACCGGGCGCCGCCAGCGCGGACGCCACGAGCGCGTCCAGCGACGGAACCGTGCCGATCGCCAGATACGGCCCTTCATTCACGCTGACCAGATCTTCCAGGGTCGCCGTCCGCGCCCGCAGCATCGTCTCCAGATTGTCCTGGCTCAGCGGGCCGAATTCCTTGCCGTCGCGCGTCCGCAGCCGGAACGTCGGCGTCTTGTTGGCGCGCGCCATCGACGCAACGGTGTAGCTCTCCGGCTCCGGCGGCCCGGAAATGGCAAACCCCGCCGTCGACGGCACATCGCCGCCCGGGCTCTGCGCGCGCATCTCGTCGGCGGCCGTATGCATCGACCGCGTCACACCCAAGTCTGGCGCGTCCGTCATCGGCGGCGTCAACGCGTGGCGCATCTGGCCAACCGGCATCGTCTCCCGCAATTCCGTGCGCTTGGGCTGCTGCGCAGTCGGCTCCGACTCGCGGCGGCGTTCCCCCGCGGCGAGCTCCGGCACCGGCGGCAGGCGAATCGCCTCCAGATCCGCCAACGCATCCGTGGAACTGAGCGACGCGCGCTTCACCGCGATCTTGTCGCGGATCCGCTTCATGTCATCCGCGGAGAACGTCAGCGACGCCGACGACGGGCCGTACGCCTTGACGTCAAGGCCCGTCTGCACTTGTGCGGTCACCATCTGGGACGCCGGCACCACGATCTGCGGACGCGGCGCGGAGGATTCCTGCGGCGTCGCCGGAGCCAAGCGCTGCGGCTTGGTGATCGGCCCGAGCGGATCGACGCCCGGCAAATCAGGATGCACGTTCGGCAGCGGCGTGACCTGGAGCGCCGGGTCAAAAAGCTTGGTGATGAAGTTGGAGAGGCCGTTGTTCGACACCTGGATCTGCTGCTGGAACAGCAACGTCATGATGTCGTCGTGCATCGCCATCGCGGTCGGATAGCGCTCGTTCACGTCGCGCGCCAGCGCCCGCCGCAGCACGGTGCGCACGGGCTCGTCAATGTACGCGTGCTTCTTGAACTTGTGCTCCAGCCGCGCGTCGCGGATGTTGACGAGCGTCTCCAGGTCCGTCTTGGCGAGGAACAGGCGCTTGAGCGTGAGCGATTCGTAGAGAATGATGCCGAGCGAAAAAATGTCGCTGCGGTGGTCAAAAGGCTGCCCCGTCACCTGCTCCGGGCTCATGTAGCCGAGCTTGCCCTTGAGCACGCCCGATCGCGTCGCATTGTCGGCGGGCTGGCCACCCGGCGTCGCGCGCGCCACGCCAAAGTCCATGACTTTGACCTCACCCGCCTCAGAAATGATGATATTGGAGGGCGAAACGTCGCGGTGGATGATGTGCAGCGGCCGACCGTAGTGGTCCTTGGCGTTGTGCGCGTAGTGCAGCCCCTTGGCGACCTCCGCGGCGATGAACAGGCACATTTCCGTGGGAATGCGCATCTGCACTTGGGTACAGCGCGACAGGACCTTGAACAAATCCGGCCCGGCGACGTACTCCATGGCGATGTAGTAGTTGTCGTCGATCTCGCCGTTTTCGTACGTCTGGACGATGTTGGCGTGCTGCAATACGGCGCAAAGCCGCGCTTCTGCCAGCAACATGTCGATGAACGTCTTGTTCTGGGCAAAGGCCGGCAGGATCTTTTTGACGACGAGAATCTTCTCAAAGCCGCCGACACCCGCAACGCGCGCGCGCCAAACCTCGGCCATACCGCCGATGCCAATGCGGTCGAGAAGTTCAAAGCGGCCGAACATCGTCGACAAAGTCTGCTCCGTTCCTGGCGCGGTTACGTCAAGGGCCTGTGATCCTTCCGACGCAGCGCGGTGGTGTCAAGGGGCGCGCCGCGGAAAGGTGTGATTGGTGGGGTGGCGCCGCATTCAGAAGCACGTGCCGAGGACGCACGTCTGGTTGGTGCCGCACGGGCTGCCATCGGCCAGATTCGGATGCTTGCAGCCGGCCGCGTCGCAGATATCGGCGGTGCACGGGTTGGTGTCGTCGCAGCTGGTGAGGGTCTGGCTCGCGCAGCCGCCGGAAGCGCCGCAGTCCGTGTTGCCAAAGGCGTCGGTGCGGAGGAGCCAAGCCCGATTGCTGGAGGGGACAACAGAATTCGTGGTGCCAGCGATCGCAAAGCCATCGGGCAATGGGACGATTCGCGTGAAGGTATCGAATTCAGGTCCGCCGTAGCTCCGTTCCCACAGCTTGTTGCCTAGGAGGTCGGCACGCACCAACCGTGCAACATTATTGACGGATTTATTCTCACCAGCACCGCCGACGACGACGTAGCCGTCGCTCAACGCGAGAACAGAACTGGCGTAACTCTGGCTCAAGCTGGCCGGCAACTGCCTCAGCCACACCTGCGTGCCAGCACTGTCCACGCGTTGCAGGAACATCTGCTCTGAAGTTCCAAAGGCACGGCCAGCAATGATGAACCCGCCGCCGGGCACATTGGCAATCGCGTACGCCTCTTCAGTTCCGACTACACTGAACTTCTTGAGCGTCTGCTGGACGCCATCCTTGTCGGTCAGGAGCAGCATCACGTCCGACTGATTGCCGTCAAAAGTCTGACCAGCCAGAGCGAAACCTCCGTCAGCTTTCTGTACGGCTGCATAGGCGCTTTGCGAAGCCGCGGTGCCGTACGAGTTCGCCCACAGCTGAACCCCGGCGCTGTCGGTGCGCAGCAGGTAGATGTGCTCCTTCGAGACGGACGCGTAGGTTTCGCCAGCGAGTGCATACCCGCCGTCGGCAGTGGCGACGAACGAGGCGCCGTTCTGCGTGTCCGCCACGGCGTAGTGCGTGTCAAAGACGACCTTGCCGGCGGAGTCGGTCGTGACGATGCGCAAGTCACGCTCGGTGGAGGAGGACGCGCAGTCGCCACCGAATGCGTAGCCCGTCGCGGTCACCCCGACGCCGGCGATGTCGTCATCCAACCCGAAGGCAACCGGATACGTGTTCTCCCAGATCAGCTTGCCGGTCCGGTCCGTGCGTACCAGCCACGAGTCGCCGACTGCGCTGGCATTCTGTTTCGAGCCACCGAGCAGGAATCCGTCGGCATCGCTGGCAATCCCCCCGAACGAATTGTAGGTGCTGGTGCCAAACGTCGCGGTGAACAACTTCGCCCCGCCGCCACCACACACGCCCGCGCTGCAGGTCTCGCCCACGGCACAGCCGCCAGTCGCACACGTCACGCCGTCGGCCAACGCCGTCGCGCCGCACTTGCCGCCCGCGCACGCTTCCGTCGTGCACGAATTCCCGTCGTCGCACGCGCCGCTGTTGTTCGCGTTCACGCAGCCGGTCGTCGGATTGCAGCTGTCGTCCGTACACACGTTGCCGTCGTCGCAGGCGCTCGTCCCGCCGACGCACTGTCCCGCGGCGCAGTGGTCCGTCACCGTGCACGCACTGCCATCGCTGCAAGCATTCGCGTCGTTGTTGGCATGCTTGCAGCCCGTCGCCGGCGCGCAGCTGTCGTCTGTGCACGGCTTGCCATCGTCGCAGTTGATCGGCATCGCGCCCGCGCACGCGCCGTTGGTGCACACGCCCGCGTTCGTGCA
>CAINLT010000119.1 GCA_903850505.1 uncultured Myxococcales bacterium
GAGCGCGACGCGGCGCTGACCGCGACCTTCGAGCGATTCAACCGGCAACCCGATCTGGTGCGTGGTCATGTGGCGCGCTTCGTTTGATCCCGTGTCTCGGCAGGGATGTTTAGTTCGCCCGCGGCGTCCTGCGCCTGAAGAGCTGCCACAGGCCACGCCGCTCGCCGCCATCGACCTGATCCGGACCGTCCAGGAACAGCGGCATCCGCACTTCCGGGCCGTAGTCGCGCACGAGATACCAGTCGTACCACCAGCCGTGATCGCGCATCGTGAACCGCTCCGGGTGTTTCTCAAACCGCACCGGCAGATTCGGCGGGCCGGGCGGCGTGAACACCACCGGCGATTGCGGATAGTTGGCAAACGAGAAATCCGCCATGCCGCCGCGGTCGACCACGCCGTACTGGGCAAAATGCAGGAACGGCGCGTTGCTCGTCACGACGCTCGTCGGGTTGAACAGGATACCGACGCCGCGCTGGCCTTGCGGCAACGTCTGGAGCAACGCGCGCGCCGGCTTGGCTTCCAGGTTGAAGAGGGCAAATCGGTCCGCGTGCAGCAAACCGAGCGCGACCGCGAGCACAACGCCGGGGATCAGCAGCATCGCGCGCCGCGGAACCCACACGCGCGCGCACATCGCCACCAGCAGGACGGCCAGAATCGGCACGACCCGCGCGTTGATGGCGTAGATCCACTTGTAGCGCGTCGGCGCGGCGAAATAGAGGACGAGCGTCACCAACGCGGCCCACTCGGGCGCGGCAAAACGGCGCTGGATCGGCTGCTCCGCCAGGGACCGACCGCGCTTGTCCAGCGCGCCGTACAGCACGCCGCCCACGGCCACCAGCAGCAGCCCGGCGAAAATCTGCTGGTCCATGTGGTCGTAGTAGAGGTCCGTGAGCGAATCGGGTAGCCGGGAAAGGCGAACCGGCCACGGCCAATAGAGCAGCGCCGAACTCGGCTCATTGTGACCCGCGCGCGTCGCCGCCCAGCCCGACTGCGAGGCGAGGATCGTCGAGCCCAGCGCCCAGCCGGCAAACAACAGCAGCGCCGGGATCACATGCGCGAGCGTCCGCAGGCCGATGCGCGTCCGCAGTCCGTTGGGGTGCACGAGCACCGTCAGGAACACCAGCAGCACGCCATGCAACAGCGCTTGGGCGTGGAGAAAATAGACGGCGATGGGGAGAATCGCCAGCAGCGCCCAACGCCGCCGCGACGGCGCATCCAGCGCAGCTTGCGTCGCCGCCAGCCACAGAAACAGCAGCGGAATCGCCGTCACGTAGTTGCAGAAGCCCATCCACAGGGAATCGTTGAGCGCGAGCGGCACCGCGAGGATCGCCCACGTCGGGTCGCGGCGATGCGCGCGCAGGTAGACGACGACGGCCAGCGGCAGCGCGAGGATGTAGGCAGAGAGCAGCACTTTTGCCGCGGTCTCAATCGCCATGACGTGGGAAAGCAGCACGGCGAGCGCGTACCAGCCGAGGTACTGCGTGCGCGCCAGATCGAGCTGGTAGTACGCATCCATGCCCCAGCCGGGCGTATGGAGATCGCGCAGGATCCGCACCGTCGCCAGGTGTTGCGGCAGATCGACGATGGGCAGCATGTCGACGGCCCACAGCGGCCAGAGACAGCCGAGCGTGGCCACCGCCAGCGCGATCCACAGCGCGCGATTGGGCAGCGACCGCCCGGGGGCAGTCTGGGTCTCGCGGGCAGCCTCTGTGTGTTCCATTTCGCCCATCCGCGCCTGACAATTGCAGCAGTCTGGACTGGCCGCAATGGCGCGTCAACAACCTTTCAATTTCCAATACTTGCAAGCAGAGATCGGCGCGTTCATCCCGCCAACCAGCGCGTCAACTCGTCCAGCGCCATGGCCGCACCGGGCTGCGCCATCCGCCGCCGCTCTTCCCGCGCCGCCAGACCTTGGGCGATCAGCCGCTCTGTCTCGCGCCGCGCAACCGCGTGCAGCGTCCGCACGAGCGCTTCGTCGTCTGCCGCCGCCGGGTCGTCCGGTACAGCAATCGGCGTCCCGGCGAGAAAATGCAGGCGCTGCGGCAACGGCAACGGCCCCACGCCCAGGTACAGCGGCATCACGTATTTTTCGCCCAGCAGGCGCGCAATCGCCTTGCCCGGCAGGGTCGCGCGCACCGCGTCCGCGTCCAGCACTTGGCGATACGTCTCGTCGATGCCGATCATCGCCAGCGGCACGATGGCCGCCCCGGCGCGAATCGCCGACCGCACGAAGCCGTAGCGACCGTCCCAATACAGCTTGTAGCGATCGCGGACCGGCGCCAAAGCCTCGCGCGCTCCGCCCGGGCACGTGTAGGCGATCTCCCCGCGCGTCAACAGGCGATGCGCGACCGCGGGCGTCCCTTCGCAAACGCCCATGCCCATCAGGACGTCGCGCACTGGCGGCACGATGAACAGCACGTGGTCAGAAAACGACCGCAGCGACCGCCCCGCGGCCTCCTGAACGCCGAGCTGCAGCAGCGGCAACTCGTGGCCAAACAGCCCGTGATTGGCCACGAGCAACATGCCCTGGGTCGAGCGCAGCGCGTCAAAACCGCTGTAGATGGGCCTGAAATAGGCGCGCATCAGCCGGGCGAGCGCCAACGAACGGGCGAATTGTCGCTCGTCCAGCCGCCAATCGTGCGTATCGGGATGGTACGGCATCGGCGTCACAGGTGCGCCCGGAAGAAGGAGAGGACGCGCTCGTACTCGCGCTGCGTCACAAGCGGATCGGGGACCATGTGCGTGAGGCCGCTGAGCGGCAGGATTTCATGCGGCTTGCCGGCGAGAAAGAGCGCGTTGGAGAGCTTGAGCGTGTGGAAGAAGTAGACGTTGTCGTCCGCCGTGCCGTGGATCAGCAGCAACGCGCCGATGGGCAGCGCCGGATCGCTGGCGTACGTGAGCAACGAACTCTTGGCATACGCCTCCGGATGTGCGCCCGGCAAGCCAAGGTAGCGCTCCGTGTAGTGCGTGTCGTAGTCCACCCAATCGACGACCGGCGCGCCCGCGACCGCCGCCTTGAAGACGTCCGGCCGTTTCAGCGCCGCCAGCGCCGCAACGTAGCCGCCAAAACTCCAGCCGTAGATGCCGACGCGCTGCAGGTCGATTTCCGGCACGCGCTGCGCCAACGCTTGCAAGCCGGCGATCTGGTCGTCCAGCGGCACAGTGGCAAAATCGCCATGCACTGCGCGCTCCCACGCGGTCGTGCGCAGCGGCGTCCCGCGCCCATCCACCCGCACGACGAGAAATCCCTGATCCGCCAGCCACTGATCGAGCAGGTTTTCGCGCATCGCGTGGCGGACGACGGTCGTCGTCGGACCGCCATAAACGCTGACAATCGTCGGCAACTTGACGCCGGGCTTGGCGCCGTGCGGCCGAAAGAGCATGGCGTGGAAGGCGGCGTCGCCCAACGTGAAGAACTCCAGCTGCGGCGCAAACGGCGGCGGCAGCACGAGAGACGGCAATTCGCCCAGCTTGCCGCC
>CAINLT010000120.1 GCA_903850505.1 uncultured Myxococcales bacterium
CCGCCCCTCTCCCGCAAGGGGAGAGGGGATCGAGCCGCCAACCTGTCCCTCTCCCCGTGCGGGAGAGGGACCGTCGCGCAGCGACAGGGTGAGGGCCGTTACGGGCTGATGCCCGACACGATGACCGGCACGGTCTCGAACGTCATGGCAAACGAGATGCTTTCCTTGATGCCGTCGCCGTCCAGGTCGAGGTCGGGCTTCAAGATGCCGATGATCAGCGACTTGACCGTCGCCGCGTCGCCGATTTGGGCCAAGACGCTCGGCGGAATCGTGTCGATGGCGTTGAACATCGCGGTCTTCGTCACCGCGCCGCAGTGCAGGCCGCCCGTCGTCGCCTGCCATTGCCCCGCGCCGCTGACCTTGCCGGTCCAGGAATCGATGGCCGCGTTGACCTGCATGTCCATCATGCCAAGCAGCGAAATGGGAATCGATCCACCGCCGCCGGCCGCCTTGAGTGCGCCGCCGGGCGCGCTCGCCGGCTGGAGTTGGCTCTTGGCCGCGCACACCCCGCCGACCGACGACGCATCGTAGCTGGCCGCCTTCACGAGCAGATTGCATGGCTTGCCGCCAGCGGACACGTCGCAGCTCGCATCACCGGGGTTGAGCACCGCGTCCAGGCGCTCGATGCTGAACGCGCCGCCCCCCGTCGTGTACTGCGGCGCGTTCCACACCGTGAGCAGCTTGCCCTGGCTGATGGCGTCTTGCAGCGACTTGTTCTCGTCCTTGTAAAGGCTGGTGAACTTGCCCATCGCATTGTCCGGCTTGCCATCGCCATTGAGGTCGCAACCGACGCCGACGTCCGCGAGCGCCAGCTTGCTGATGACTTGGACGTTCGGCCCCCAGGAGTTCGGTATCTGGCACGCACTCGACGTGCCCGCGCAGAAGTTCAACGCATTGTCGCAGTTGGTCGCCACGCAAGCGGCGCACGGCGAGCTGTTCGGGTCCGCGGCGCATTGCGCAAGGCATTGCTTGGCCCAGCACAGGTTGTAGGCGCCGTAACACGCCCCGCAGGTCGCATCGAGCGGCGTCTCTTGCGCGAGGCAGCCGGCCACGCACGCCGCCTTGGCGTCGTCCGTGGACTTGGCCAGGCAGCCCTTCTTGAGCGTGCACGTCAACTCCGCGTCCTGGAAGCTGGCGAGCGCCTTGGGGGCGCTCTTGGTCTGCGCCAGGTACTTCGCCGAAATCGCTCCGGAGCAGCCGCCCGCGGCGACCACGCACTTGCCCGAAACCGGGTCGCACTGGAACGCGCCCATGCACGTGTCCGCGTGCGTGCAACCGAGGATGGCGTCGCAGGCGTCGGCGGTGCAGCCGATACCGTCGTTGCAACTGTCGGTGAAGACGCAGTTGGTGCCGCTGCAGCTGTCGATCGTGCACGGATTTCCGTCGTTGCAGTACGTGGCCGTGCCGATGCACTTGCCGGCCGCGCAATGGTCCTTGCTGGTGCACTCGTCGCCATCGTCGCACCCGACGTTGCTGATTGGCTTGGTGTAGCAACCGCTGTTGGCCACGCAGCCGTCGGACGTGCACGGATTGCCGTCGTCGCAGCCGGTGGGGATGCCCACGCACTTGCCGTTGTGGCAGTTGTCGTTGAGCGTGCATGCATTGCCGTCCGTGCACGCCGAGGCGTCGGTGCTTTCGTCCAGCAGCACATAGGAACACGCCCCGGTGGCGGCATTGCATTTGTCGTTGGTGCAGTTGTTGTTGTCGTCGCAGACCGCCGCCTGCGCCAGCGTGCAAACGCCGGAGCTGTCGGGCTTGAGGATCGGCACGTCGATGGGAACGTCCTTTGCCACACTGACCGCGTCCAACTCCGGTGCCGCAACGTCTGGTGACGGCGCGCCGATGTCGGGCTTGGCCGCAACACCATCCGCAACCGGCGCCGCCGCGTCGCTCGGCAGCGGTGGCAGCAGCACCGGCTGGCCCGGATCGCCTTCGAAGGAGGTGCACGCGGCAGCAGCCAGCGCAAACAACAGCGGAAGGACACGGTGAGACGTCTGGTTCATGCAGCCCCCTGCGCGCACGAGAAACGACGGTCTTGGTTGGCACCGGGCTTGGCTGTAGCACGGGATGGCGGGGTGGGCAATCGCGCCGTCACTCGGCGCCCTCACCCCGGCCTTCGGCCGCCCCTCTCCCGCAAGGGGAGAGGGGAGAGCCACCTGTCCCTCTCCCCTTGCGGGAGAGGGACCGTCGCGCAGCGACAGGGTGAGGGCCGCTACGGGCTGATCCCCGTCACAACCACCGGCACGGTCTCGAACGTCAGCGCGAACGAGACGCTCTCCTTGACGCCGTCGCCGTCGAGGTCGAGGTCGGGTTTGAGCAGGCCGCTGGCCACCGATTCGGGCGTCACGGCGTCGCCCAGCTTGGCCTTCTCGCTCGGCGGCGCCGCCTTGACGGCGGCAACCAGCGCCGCCTTGTTGACCGCGCCGCACTGCAAGCCCTTCTTCGTCGACTGCCACTGCGCCGCATCGGCTGCGCTGCCAGTCCAAGCCGCAAGCTGCACCGGCATCTCGATCGACAGCGCAAAGGCGGGCACCCATTGCGCCACGCTGCCCGGTGCAACCTTGAGCGCCCCGCCGCTCGCGCTCGCCGGATCGAGTACATGCTTGGCCGTGCAAACCGCAGCCGCGGCCGTGGCGTTGTAGTTGGCCGCCTTCACGCGCACCTTGCACGGCGCGCCGCTGGCCGCCACGTTGCAGGTCAGGTTGCTGGCATCGAGCACCGCATCCAGGGACTCGATCGCAAACGACGCACCGTCCGTCGTGCCATACTCCGGCGCGTACAGCACGCGCAGCTTGGCACCGCTGCTGATCGCGTCCTGGATGAGGTTGTCGACCTCCGGCGTCTTGAGCTTGCCCATCTCGTTGTTCGGCTTGCCGTCGCCATCCAGGTCGCAACCGACGCTGACGTCGGCGAGTGCCAGCTTGCTGATGACTTGCAGGTTCGGTCCCCACGACGTGGGCATCTGGCACTTGGTCGGCGCGGGATCGGCGCAGGCCTTCAGCGCCGCGTCGCAGTGGGTCGCCTGACAAGCCGCACAATCCGCGCTCAACCACGCGCCGTTGCACAGAGCCGCGCAGTTCTTGGCGATGCAACCGTCGTAGACGCCGTAGCAAGCCGCGCAGGTCGCATCGAGCGGCGTCTCTTGGGTCAAGCACTTGGCAATGCACGCCTGCTGCTCGCTGTCGCCGGTCTTCGCAAGACAGTCGTTCTTGAACGTGCACTTGGTCTGCAGGTTCTGGAAGCTGCCCACCGAGTCCTTGTACTGGTCGACCAAGGCCAAGTACGCCGCCGAGATGGCGCCGTTGCAGCCCGCGACCGGCTGGCACGTGCCGTTGTCCGCGCTGCAAGCGAAGGCGCCCATGCAGGTGTCGCCGTGCGTGCAGCCGGCCGGCGTGCAGGCGTCGACGGTGCAGTCCAGGCCGTCGTCGCACTGGTCGACGTGTTTGCAGACGCCGCCGCCGCAGCTGTCGAGCGTGCAGGGCTTGGCGTCATCGCAGAACGGCTGGCCAGCGCACTTCCCGTTGCCGCAGGCGTCCTGCTGGGTGCACGGGTTGCCGTCATCGCAGGAAGGGTCGCTGATGGTCAGCGGCGCGTAGCTGCAGAAGCCGTCGATGCAGCCCTCGTCGATCGTGCACGGATTGCCGTCGTTGCAGTCCGTCAGCAGGCCGTGGCACAGCCCGCTGTGGCAGGTGTCCTCTTTCGAGCACGCATTGCCATCGTCGCACGGCTCGCCGTCGTGCTCGCTCGACGTCAAGTTCGCGCACGCGCCCGTCGCGGGGTCGCACTTGTCGGCGGTGCACGGCTTGCCGTCGTTGCACTTCGCCTGCTGCGCCGCCGTGCACGCTGCTGCGGCGATGTCGCCGATGTTGCCGCTGTCGCTGCTGGCGTCGTGCGTCTGCGCGGCGCCGTAGCTCACCGGTTGCCCGGGATCGCCGGAGCACGCCGCCACGGCTAGCGCGCAGAGCCAGACGCCGATGTTGGCGAAAGTCTTGGTCATGGAATCCCCCCAGCGCGCGCAGCGAACGACGAAGCAGAGGCTGGCGCTTGGGTTGCTTTAGCATGGGATGCGGAGGTGGGCAATACAGGTGGCGTCCACGATGCAGCACGCGAACCGGGGGCGCTTGTCTCGGCCTGCCACTTGCGACGCCGTGCCGCCGCCGCGTGGCTGAGTAACGCAAACGATAGACGCCGTTTCGGGACCGTTAGACGCTGTTGCAGTACCGATAGACCTTGTTTCGACACCCATAGACCCTGTTCGCACACCAGTAGACCCCGTCGCAAGACCGTTAGACCTCGTTTCGCGACCGATAGAGGTTGTCGCCGCAGCAATAGACGCCGCTCCAGGACCCTTCGACCCTGGAGCGGCACCTTTTGAAGTTGTTGCAGAACCAGTAGACCCAGCAACGGCAACGCTCGACCAAGTTTCGCGAGCGTTTGACCCCCGTCGCGCGTCACGCCTCAGGCGTTGCGTCTTGCACGTTGGTCGTCGGCTGCACAGCGGGTGCGCTCGCAGCCTTCTTGCGCCGCCCGCCGGTCTTGGGACCGCGCGGCGTGATGCCAAATGCGACCAGCGCGGGGTTGGTGGCGCCAAACCAATCGATCACCAGGCCGCGCAGCCGCCGGCGAATCTCGCGCGTCCGCTTGATCAGCGCCGCGGTCGCCTTGGACTGGCCCTTGCGCACCTTGCCGGTGGCGTCGCGCACGAGCAGCGCCTTGTTGACCTCCTCGCCCAGCGCGATGAGGCTCTGCGGCGTCCAACCATCCGGCAGCGGCGGTCGGCCCTTCTTGAGGATGCCCTTGCCGGCGGCAATCAGCAGGTCGCCCAAGGTCGGATCCGTCGTGTCGGTCGGGTGGTAGATGACGCGGCCGGGCGCGCCAGGCGGATAGCTCTTGTCGATGAGACCGCCCACGCGGCCATAGACATAGGCCCCGCGCGTCAGGGCGTCGCCGCGGACTTGGACGGCGTCGGTCACGTCGGAGCGCGCCGTGCCGAGGGTGGTCAACTGGTTCAGATGCTTGAGAAGGTCGGCGTGGACGATCTCCGGCGTCAGATCCTCGGGGTACAGCGCGATGAGGTTGTGCCCGTACATGGCGTTGTGGACGACGATGGCGTCGCGCAGCAGCGGGTCCTTGAGGTTGTCCGGCAGCGGGATGGCGAGCGGGTTCGTAGGCGTAGCTGTAGTGTCGGTCTTGCCCATGGATCTCCTCCGTGAACGTGGTTTTTGAATGGGGGAATGGCAGATGCGGAAGGGACGAACGTTGACTTTGTGGAGGATTGCTGAGGTCGGGACTCGTGTCAAGAGCTTGGCGGTTGCGGTTGAACAGGGTCGTCCCAGGTCGCCCCAGGCTGAAGCCTGGGGCTAGTCTTGCCAAGCCTCGCGCTGCGCGAGGCTTCGCAGAACTAGCGCGCGGCTTCAGGCGCGGGCGGCCCAGGATCACAGGCGCCTTCGCCTTGCGTTCGCGGCGCTTGCCTCACTTCCCGGCCGTCACCTCGGCGCACGTCTTCTGGCAGCGCGCGCCGTCGCCGTCGACCATGCACATCGCCGGGAAGTTCGTCCAGCCCGGCTTGAAGCAGCCTTGCACGGGCGGGCAGTACGCGACCGGCAACCAGAACCGGCCGCCGGCACACGTCTCGGCGCACTCGGTCAGGGCCGCGGGCCCGGGTTGCGATTGCAAGGGATCCTTGAACTGCCAGTCCTTGAACGCCATGCAGCGATAGACGTGCAAGTTGTCGGGACCGCCACACGCTGTCTTGCCGAGCGCGGACTCCGGGCACCAATCGTAGTCGCCTTTGAAGATCCCTGTCTCTGCGCTCTTGTTCCAATAGCACCTCGGCACGGTGCACATGGCCGAACTTCCTTGCAGATCGCAGGTGCTCCAGCCAAAAGTTGTGCACGAATTCGCGATCGTCGCGCTCGACCATTGCGCCTCGCACGCTGCGCCCTGCCACACCAGCGATCCGGCGGCATCGAGCGCGCAGGTCAAGCGCACGGGGCGGATGCACAGCGGCGGCCAGCCCACCTTCGAGCCCTTCCAGAGGAACGAGCCGGCGTTGCTGCACGTCGTCCCCCCCAGCGTCTTGCACGGCGCGCCGCTCTTGGCCTGGTCGGGCAGCGGCGGGCAGCCTTGTGCTGCGGGCGCTGTGTCCTGGGTCGCTGTGGTGGCATCTTGGGGAACTTGCACTACGTCGGCGAGGGCGTCGGGCGCCGCATCGGCGGTGGCGTCGACGTCGGCGCCGATCTCGTCTGGCGTCGATGACCTCCCCGCTGGCGGCGTGGCGCAGGCGAGGCTGGCCAGGGCGAGCGTGACCGCAACGGCGTGGCGGACAATGTGGTCCATGGCATTCCCCAGGCCGCTGCTCCGGCGCAATCATCGGTGAGGAGACTAGGCCGGCAGCGCGGCGGGCGCAACGATGGCGGCGCGGCCGGGAATTCGTGCCGCGACTCGCTTGGGCCTTCGGCTCTCAGTCGGCTTCCAGCCGACTTCGTTGCCGTAGCCGTCGGCTTTAGCCGGCGGATCTCCGCCCTTCTCCCCGCCGCGGGAGAAGGGTGGCCGCGCAGCGGCCGGGATGAGGGGGCGCCCGCGCAGGCCGAGAACAAACCGACACCCGCATCCTTTGCCCCCTGGACAACCACCGCGGCCAACTGCAACCTGCACCGTGGCGTGACGCCGCAAACGCGACACGGCGGGGGAATCATGAGAAATCGCTTGGCCGGCATGGGCGCGTGCGCCCTGCTCTTCGCGGCGCTGTGGACGCTCGGTGGCTGTCAGGAGCAGACGCCGTGCAGCGGTCCACCCAGCGGTGGCGGGGGCTCCAACCCTGGGCCGGAGACCTGCTACTACGTCGACTTGCGCACCGTGCCGCTCGACCTGAGCAACCTGCCGACCGGCAAGCACACGCTCAGCTTTCGCGCCTACACGATTGCAACGCCGTGGAACGACTACTTGCGCCGCCAGCTGGTCGCCGAGATCGGCGCCGCGACGACGCGCGACGGCGTGAAGATTGTGCCTGCGGCCACGACCTTGCACGCCGTGGCCGGTCAGACCGGCATCCTGGACGTGACCGTGACGGTGGATCTCGACGGTCCGGGCACGTGGCAGATCGACCTGCCGAAGCTGTGTTACGACGCCGGACAGATGTTCGGCCGCACGTCGGTGGAACTCGGGTGGCGATCCGCGCCGCTGCCGACGCCCGCGAATGCGCTGCGGCCGGACGTGTTCGGCTGCGTGCGGACGGCAGTGCTGACGGTCGGAAAGTGCCCGCACATCGCGTACAGATCTGCGATTTCCGGCGACAAGGACCACGGCAACCACGTCTGGCGCGCGGTGTGGAGCGAGGACGTCGCGGTGCCGTTCACCGCGCATCAAGAGGCGCAGGGCTTCACGGTTTCGGACAGCTACTTGTCGATGCCGCTGGCGGTGACGGTGACTCAGGAGGATGCGCGGCAGTTCCGCGTCGATCTTGCCAATGTCGCGGGACACGGTTACAGCGCTTTGTGGCACTTTGCCGCGCAAGATGGCATGGCCACGAAGTTCTTGGCCAGCATGTTCGACTGCACACCCCAAGACGGCGTCGGCTATCTGGCAGGCAGCGACGACTCCGGCAACCCG
>CAINLT010000121.1 GCA_903850505.1 uncultured Myxococcales bacterium
GACCGCGGCTGTCACCGTGTAAGTGCCCGCCGTGGCGTTGGCGGTCGCGTTGACCGTCGCGACGCCAAAGGCATTTGTGGTCGTCGCGCCGCTCAGCGTCGCCGACGCGCCGCCGACGGGGACGGCGGTGAACGTGACGGTCTTGCCCGAGAGCGCATTGCCAGCGGCGTCGGTGACCAGTGCGGACAGGGGCTTGGCGAACGCCGTTCCGGTACGGGTCATCTGCTTGCTGCCGTCGTAGACATAGACATTGGCGGGGACGGCGACGGGAATCGCAGCAAAAGTAGCGGTCAAGGCCTTCGCCGCGGACATCGTGACCGCACACGTCGTCGCGCTGCCGCAGGACCCGGCGCCCGTCCCCGACCAGCCCGAGAACTGGTTGCCGGCGGTCGGCGTGGCGGTCAGGGTCACGACGGTGCCGGTGCCATAGGTCCAGGTCGTGCTGCCGCAGCCGGTGCCGCAGCTGAGCGTGCTGGGAGCGGAACTGACGCTGCCGAGCGCGTTGCCGCCCGATTTGGTCAACGTCAGCACGGACTTCGTCGTGCCGATCGTCTCGAACTCGCTGGCGGTGTTGTTGCTCAGGTTCGGGTCGACGACGCTGCCGGTTGGGATGGAAGTGACCGTATTGGTGACCGTGCCAGCGCCCGACCCGGCAATGACGTTGGCGGTGATCTGGTAGTTGCGCGTCCCGTTCGCCGCGAGCGTGTAGGTGTGCACGAGGTTGCCGGTGCCGCTCGATCCCGCGGAAGAGGAACAGCTTGTCCCGCCGGACTTCATCCGGCACCAGGAGACGTTGGTCAGCTGCGGCGGCACGAGCCAGGTCGTCTTGAGGGTGACGGAGATGGCGGTGGGATTGGTGATCGTGATCGTGTAGACCACGGCCTGCCCCCACGTCAGCGCCTGGTTGCCGTCGCTGATGGTCACGGACGTGTCCAGGCTCGAACCCGCGGCAATGGTTCCCGTCACCGGCGTGATGAGCGTGGCGCCGAGCAATGTCGGGAAGTTGACGGCGCTGACCGAGTACGTGCCGGCGACGATCGAACCGCTCGCCGCGCTCGCGACGTTGACCTGCACCTGGAAGGCGCCGGTCGCGCCAGGGGCCAAGAGGCCGAGGGGGCAGGAGATGGTGCCCGCCGCGCCGTTCGCTGGCGCCGTGCAGCCGGCTGGCAATGCTACGGAACTGTTGAAGGTCGTGTTCGGCGGCGTCGTGAAGTCCAGGCGCGCGCCGATCGCGGAGGCCGCGCCGCCGTTGGTGTAGTGCAGCGTGTAGGTCAGCGCCGTTCCCGCCGTGACGCTGGCCTTGTCCGCGGTCGCCCACGTGTACAGGCCGGGGATCGAGGTGCCAAATCCGTCGACGTAGATGCGCCCGAAGTGGCCGCCCAAGGCGCAACCGCTGGCGACGACCGTCAGCTTGACCTGGTCTCCCACCGCCAGCGCGGAGCTGTCCGGCGCGACATCCACCAACTGCCAATCTGTCCAAAGCGTTGTGTTGCCGGTCAGCAAGCTGGTCGTCGTCTTCCACGGCACGCCGGACTGCCCCGCCGTGTTGAAGCGCGAGAACAGCGACGTGCCCTTGGTCACGTTGACCAGCTCGACATAGAAGTACGGCTGCTGGTTGTAGCCGTGCGCCGGATTCTCCAGCACCGGCGCGATGGCGAAGCGCACGTGCACCAGGCCGTCGCTCGAGTCCACATCGCCGGCGCCCATGGTCGCGATCTGCGAGATCGCGTTGGCATTCTTGTTCTTGCCGTTGTCCGTGGCGCTCAGGTAGTTGACGCGGGCGGCGCGGACGTCGAACAGCGGGAAGCGGAAGGCCTGGCCGCTGCCCAAGTCCGGGTCCACCTGCGTCCCCGCCGTCCCGCCCACCACGAAGGTCTCGATCTTGCCCGCACCGGGCGTGCCGAGGTTCAGCGCGCTCAAGGTCGCCGGCGGCGCCGCTGCCGTGCCGGAGACGCCGCCATTGAGGTACGTCAGCATCGTCCAGGAAGTGGGAGGCGTGGCGCCGATGTTGTCGGATTCGAAGCCGCCATTGGCGAAGCCCACGGCCAGGACACTGCGCGCCGGGGACAGCGCGGCGAACCAGGTCAGCAACGCGACGCCGAGCGTCAGGCGGCGGTGCAAACGAGCACGTGCCATGAAGATCCTCCAGATCACGCAACGGGCGCAGGCGGCTCAGGCCACCCGGCGCGGGTGGCACTCGCTGGCGGCAGAACTGCACCGAGGGGATCAGGCAGGGGCGGTTCAGCGCACGTCGAGCAGCCAGACACCTCCCGTTGTCTCAGCGGGTCGTCAGCTCCCCACGAACCACGCGCGGCAAAGCCTGCGGCCCAAGCCCTGGCACCGTAAGGCCGAGCCCTGGACCGGTCAAGTTTGCTGCTGTTTCGATTTGCGTCCGATCGCTGGGAGCATTCTCATGGCCAACTGGTGGGCAGCCCAAGCACCGAACCTGGTCAAGTATCCGCAGGTTGCGACTTGAGTTCCGCTAGGACGGCGCGCAGGAAGGGCAGCGCGACGATCGCACGCACGGAGAGCCCGGCGAGAATCATCGACGTGGACAGCGCATCGATGACGGGCGCCGGCGCGCGGCCGTCGGCGACGAACGACGCGCATAACGTCCGCATCATCACTTGCGTCGTGCCGATGCCGGACACGCTCACGGGCACGGCACCGACGACAGTGACGACCGGGACGATGACGAGCATGCGGCCCCAATCGGGCGTCATGCCGAAAGTCCACATCGCGACATAGGTTTGCAGCGCATAGGCGAGCACGATGCCGATCCGCAGGACGATGCCGCGCAGCATCGCGGTCGGCGTCAGGGCCGCCAGCGGCCGCAACAGCGCGACCTGCCGCAACCGCACCAGCAACGGCAGTTGCCAGCCGGATTGAATCACCAGCACCGACGCCACGGCGCCACCCAGAACCAACCCCGAAACCACCTGCAGCGGCATTTGCAGCGACGGATCGCGGGCCAGCACGTCCGGCGCGACCGCGAAACCGACCACGGCCATGGCGGCGACGGCGACGAGGTCGATGTAGCTGAGCACCGCAAGTGCGCCCGCAGCTTCGAGAAAGCCGAGCCCCTTGCGGCGGCCGACCAACCAGGCAATGCCCAAGGACGCCGCGTGGTAGTTGACCATGTTCAGGATGTAGGACGCGGCCTTGATGGGCGCCAGGTCGCGCAACCCGCAGTTGCCGTCCTTGCCGCGCCCGCCAAGCGTGGTACGGATGAGCCAGACGAGGCAGTAGCTGTCGTAGAGCCAGATCAGCAGTGTCGACGCGATGATCCACGCGCTGAACGTGCCGAGATCCGCGAACCGCAGCGCGCGCTGCACGCCTGCGAGGTCGGCGGAACGCGCAAAATACACGAGCAGCAGCCCGGTACCCAGCAATGGCAGCAACGTGCGCAGGCGCTTGGCAAACTGGGGGGACGGCTTCATGCAGGCGTGATCAGCAGGGCGGTTGCACGTCCGGGACGAAAGCGCCCTTGGATCCCAACGCGAAGTTCAGGACCTTGCGCAGCCCGTCGGTGAATCCGCCGGACATCTCCATGGGGACGCGCTCGTACATCCACTGTACCGGCGCACTGTCGAACGCCAGGAACAACATGGCCCAGAACGGGAAATTGTCCTTGTAGACGTTGTAGCGGAAATGCCGGAACTCGCGGATGACGTCCTTGGCGGGAAAGGCCGGCATGTCGATGTTGGCGTCGCGGTAGACGCGGCCCTGGTTCGAGTATTCGCGCAACCAGCCTTCTTTCTTGCACAAGTGGTACAACTCGGAGCCACGCCACGGGCTGAACACCCAGATCTTCGGCACCGCGCCAAAGGAC
>CAINLT010000122.1 GCA_903850505.1 uncultured Myxococcales bacterium
GACGGCCTCGATGCGGCGCTGATTGGCGTCAATCACCGCGACCTGGACACGCTGGAACTGAACATCGGCGCGGGGCTGGAGCTGCTTGCGCACGTGCCGCGGTCCGTCGTTCGGGTGTCCGAGAGCGGAATGGAAACGCCCGCGCAAGTGGCGGCGCTGCGTCAACGGGCGGTGCGGGGCGACGTCGACGCGGTGCTCATTGGTTCGGCCTTGATGGCGGCGCCCGACCCGGTCCGCGCCCTCGCTGAGCTGGGGTTCGCATGAACCGCTTCACGCCGACCGGCTGGGGAGCCGTCAAAGTTTGCGGGGTGCGGTGCGCGGCCGATGCGATCGCGTGCGTCGATGCGGGCGTGCGCGTGCTCGGTTTGAACTGTGTGGAGGGCGCGCGTCGTCGCGTCGACCCCGCCCAATTGGCGGCAATCCGCGTGATTGCCGCGGATTGCATGCTCGTCGCGGTTACCCAAGGCGGGCGGGCGCTCGACGTCGCGCAGTTTGTCCATCGGCACCAATTGGACGGCGTGCAGCTTCATGGCCAGGAGCAGCCGGAATTCGGCGCCGCGCTGCGCCAGACTGGACTCATCGTCATTCGGGCGCTGCCGGTGATGCGGGTGGCCGACGCCAGTCAGTGGGTCGATGCAGCGGATCTCCTGCTGGTCGATGGTGCCCATCCAGGCTCCGGCGCGCCGTGGTCGTGGCGTCGCCTGGAGCTGCCGCTGCCGTTCTGGATCGCCGGGGGCCTGAACGCTGAGAACGTCCGGTCCGCGCTCGCTATCACCGGCGCGGGCGGTGCCGACACCGCATCTGGCGTCGAGACCGCGGGCTTGATCGATCCTGCACGAGTCCATGACTTTGCCCATGCCGTTCACGGAGCGTTGTTGTGAATCTTTCCCCCTATTTTGGCGCGTACGGCGGCCGTTTCGTCTCCGAATTGCTCATGCCCGCGCTGCTGGAGCTTGAAGCTGCGTGGGCGGATGCGGCGCTGGACCCGGCGTTCAACGCGGAACTCGCGGACCTGCTGCGGCACTACGCGGGGCGTCCGACGCCGCTCTATCACGCGCGCGCGATGAGCCGAACGGTGGGCTGCAACGTGTTCCTGAAACGCGAAGACCTCCTGCACGGCGGTGCGCACAAGACCAACAACACACTCGGGCAAGTCCTGCTGGCCAAGCGCATGGGCAAGAAGCGGCTTGTCGCGGAGACGGGTGCGGGCCAACACGGCGTGGCAACGGCGATGGTCGGCGCGCTGCTGGGGCTGCCAGTGACCGTGTTCATGGGCGCCAAGGACGTCGCCCGCCAGCAGCCCAACGTGTTGCGGATGCAGCTTTTTGGCGCCGAAGTGCGCCCAGTCGAGGCGGGCTCGGCCAGCCTGAAAGACGCCATCAACGACGCCATGCGCCATTGGACCGAGCATGTGGAGGACACCTTCTATGTGTTTGGCACGGCCGCCGGCCCCCATCCGTATCCGCGCATGGTGCGGGCATTCCAGCGGGTGATCGGCGACGAGGCGCGCGTGCAGATTCAGGCCGCCACGGGGCGACTGCCCGACTGCGCGGTGGCGTGCGTGGGGGGCGGCAGCAACGCCATCGGTTTGTTCGCGGCGTTCCTGGATGACCCAAGCGTCGCCTTGGTCGGCGTGGAAGCGGGCGGCCGCGGGACTGGAGCCGGTGAGCACGGCGCGACGCTGACCGCAGGCACGCCGGGCATCATCCACGGCATGCGCAGCGTGTTGCTACAGAACGACGACGGTCAAGTGCAGGAAGCGCACAGCATCTCCGCGGGGCTCGACTACCCGTCGGTTGGCCCCGAGCACGCGCACCTGCGCGACATCGGCCGCGTGCAGTACGCCAGCGCGACCGATGACGAAGCGCTGGCTGCCCTCCAGCTGCTCGCGCGGACGGAAGGAATCCTGCCGGCGCTGGAATCCAGCCACGCCATCGCTTGGGTGTTGGCGCAGGCAGGGAGATGGCGCCCGACGGACAGCGTCCTCATCAACCTCTCCGGTCGCGGCGACAAGGACCTCGCGCACGTCGGTCAGGCGCTGGGAGGTGGCCAATGAACGCCCGCCTCGACCAGTTCTTCGCCAACCTGCGCGCCGAGGAACGCTGTGCGTTTGTGCCGTTCCTGATGCTGGGCGATCCGGACGAGAACGCAACGGTCGCGCTTGCGACGACGCTTGTGGCTGCCGGCGCCGACATGCTGGAGCTTGGTTTGCCGTTTTCTGACCCCGCGGCCGACGGTCCGACTGTGCAGGCGGCGGCGGTGCGCGCGCTGGCCGCCGGCATGGACACCCAACGGGCGATTGCGCTCGTCGCGCGGCTGCACCAAGCCGTTGACGTGCCGCTGAGCCTGCTCTGCTACGCCAATCCGCTGGAGCAGTACGGACTGCAGGCGGCGCTGGACGGTTTCGCGGGCGCGGGGTTGAACGCGATCCTGATCGCCGATGTGCCGTTGGAGGAAGTCGACCGTTACGCGGAGGCGATCGGGCGGGCGCGTCTGGGCCTGGTGCTGCTGGCGAGCGCAGTCAGCAGTGACGAGCGCCTGCGGGCGGTTGGGGCGCGGGCGGACGGCTTCATCTATGCGGCGGCGCGAGTCGGCGTGACGGGGGCGCAAACCCAGGTTGACCCGCTTTTGGCGGCGCAGCTCGCGCGGATCCGGCGATGGACCGGTCGGCCGGTGGTTGCGGGGTTTGGGCTGTCGACGCCGGCGCACATGGCGGCAGTGGCGGCGACCGGCGTCGCAGGCGCGATCTGCGGCAGTGCGATTGTCCGTCAGGTGGCCGAACTGCCGACGCACGGTCCAGCGGTGCACGCCAAGCTGGGCGAATTTGTCCAATCGTGCGTCGCGGCGATGCATAAACAAGAGAGGTAGCGGATGTTGATTGTGATGGATGCGCGGGCGACGCCTGAGCAAGTCGAGCATGTGTGCAGCGTCGTCGAGTTGCTTGGGTTCTCCTCACGGCCGATGCCGGGCGGCACGCGCACAGCGATCGGTGTCGTTGGCAACCGGCAGGCGATTGACGCCGGGCGGTTCTCCGCCCTCGACGGGGTGCGCGAAGTGGTGCGCGTCACGGCACCGTACAAGCTGGTCAGCCGGGAATGGCAGCCCGAGGATACCCTCGTGCAGATTCGTCCGGGCTTGACGGTTGGCGGTCCGGAACCGGTGCTGATCGGCGGTCCGTGCGCCGTTGAATCGGAGTCCCAACTGCTGGAAACCGCGACCTACGTCGCGGAAGCTGGCTGCACGATGCTCCGTGCCGGCGCGTTCAAGCCGCGGACGTCGCCGTACGACTTTCAGGGACTCGGCTTGGCGGGGCTGAAGCTCCTGCACGCAGTTGGCCAGCGGTTGGGCCTCGCGATTGTCACGGAAGCCATGGACATCGCCGGGGCGGAGCAGGTCGCGGAATACGCCGACGTCATCCAGATTGGCGCGCGGAACATGCAGAATTACGCGCTCCTGACCGCAGTGGGCCAACTGGGCAAGCCGGTGCTGCTCAAGCGTGGCCCGTCCGCGACAATCAAGGAGTGGCTCCTGGCCGCCGAGTACATCCTCGCCGCGGGCAATCCGCGCGTCATGCTCTGCGAGCGTGGAATTCGCAGTTTTGACACGGAGACACGCAATCTCCTCGACTTGAGCGCCGTGCCGCTGGTCCGGCAACTGTGTCATCTGCCGGTACTCGTCGATCCGTCGCATGGTACGGGACGCCGCAGCCTCGTGGCGCCGATGGCGTTGGCGGCGATCGCCGCGGGAGCCCAAGGTCTCCTCGTGGAAACGCACCCGCGGCCGGAGTTGGCGCTGTCCGATGGCGCCCAATCACTGACCCCGGCGCAGTTCAAGCAGCTGGCGATCGATGTGCGGCGGATGGCGAGCTGGCGTACGGCGGCGTAGCTACAGCGCCTCGGCTTCATGCACGTAGTGCGGCTGCCCGCGCGGCGTCGCCCAACGCTGGAACAGCGCCATTTCAAAGGGATCAGCGCGGTGGACGCGCTCCATGAGGAAATCGAAGATCCCCATGTGCTTCTGGCAATACGTGCTGTCCGCCATGCGGCCGTGGATGCTGCCCTGCTCGCAGTAGTTGTGCACCGGGCAGACGCCGCACCACGGCTTGTAGACGCAGCTGCTGCAGCCGGGCTGACCTTCCAGCGTGGACGCCATGACCATGGAGCGGACGGTCGGGCTGCTCACGACGTCGCGGTAGCGGTCCTTCTCGATGCCTTCGCCGGTCGTGCCATGGACGTTGCCGATCTGGAAGCAGTCGTCGCCGCTGCGGTCGACCATCCGGCCTTCGTCGCAGGTGAAAATGCGGCCGTCGTGGTTGTACGCCAATTGGCCAATGCCGGCGCCGCACGGGCTGCGGATGTCCAGATAGTTGGGCTCCACGTTGCCGATGATTTTGCTGAAGAGCAGCGCGGCGGTGCGTTCCACCATGTCCTGGCCGTTGCGGTTCATCTCGACGATGTGCAGAAACGTCTGGCGGTAGAACTCCAGGAAATCTTCCATCGTGTAGCCGAGGCGATTCTTGACCGCCGCGCCCCATCCGAACGGATCGAGGTTGCGCAGGAAGATGCTCTTGCAGCCGAGCGCCGCGTAGTGCTCCACAAGCTCATTGCCGCGCGCCAGCGTCTGGCGGGTAATCGTCGGCAGCGCCTCGATGTGGTAGAGGTGCGGATCCATGCCGGCGTCGACATAGTGCTGGTTGATGCGGCGGATCCAGTCCACCGTCGTGTCGTGGGACTTGCCGTCTTTCCAGAGGCGTTGGCCGTCGTGCAGATCCGCCGGGCCATCGAGGGACGTGCAGATCTGCACGCGCCGATCGATGAGATACGCCAGCTTCTCCTCGTCCATGAGCGACAGGTTGGTCACCAGCGCAAACATCAGGGACTTGCCGGCCAGCGCGTTCTTCTGCCGCGCGTACTCAATGATGTGCTCGACGACGGTCCAGTTGGCCAGCGGCTCGCCGCCCTGGAACTCGATGGTCAGGCTCGGCGACGTCGTCTCGAAGGCAAAATCGACGCAGCGCTCGGCCGTCTCGATGCTCATGTCCACGTCCGGCGCGTCCATCCGCGCGCGCGAGGCATGGCAGTACTGGCAGGTATGGTTGCAGCGCAGCGTGACGACGAAGATATGCAGGCTCGGACCGGCGCGCAGAAAGCGATACTTCTCCTGCAGCCGCGCCGTGATGGCCTCGCGATCCAGCTCGCGGGCGAGGAAATTGCCCGCCTTCAGCCGCGCCCGCAGCGGATCTTCGTTGGCCACGTCGCCGCGGACCAGCGCCTGATACTCGGTGTCGCTCAGGAACATGTGATCGCCAAAATCATTGGAGATCAGCACCGCGCCGTCGACCGTGCGCTGGCGAAATGGCAGCAGGTCCAGCACTTTCTGGCCGCGCACGGACAGGGACTCGATCGGCAGGTGCGTGTGGTGCGTCATGGGTTGTCCTGGGACTTGGAGGGCGGCGGATCGGTGCGCGGACCGAATTCGTCCCAGCCAAAGCGGTCGGGGTACTCGTGCCACGGGCCTTCGCACGCGAACTGCCACGTGCAGACTTCGCACGGCGGACCGTGGGCTTTGCCGGCTTCCAGGCGGTAGCGGGCGTAGTCGCCGATGCGGACGTCGCCGTCGTACACGGTCGTGTCGGGCAGACCTGGCTCCACGGCGGCCCATTCGCGGCCTTTGAGGAAGCAGAACGGCACCGCTTCCGTCACCGTGCTCCGCCCCGCCGCGCGCACGAGGTCCAACGCCAGCGGCAGATGCTTCTGCACGTCGCGGTAGCGCGGCACGGTCTGATCCCACGTCTTGGCGGCCGTGCCCAGCGCGTGCACAAACGCGAACTGCACCTGCCACACGCCCAGATGCACAAGCAGATTGGCGATGTCCCGCAGATGCATCACGTTCATCCGCGTAATGACCGTCTGGCTCAGCACCTTCTGGTTGAGTTTCTGCAGATTGCGCAGGCCTTGAATCACCTGGTTGTACGCGCCCTTGGCGCCCACAAGCCCGTCGTGCAGCGGCGCGATGTGGCCATGCAGGGACGGATTGAACTCCGTGGCACCGGCCTCCACCAGCGCTTCGCAGTAGCTCATGTACGCCAGCCGCCGACCGTTGGTCTGCACCTGAATCAGCTTGTAGCCCAGCGATTTGGCCGCGCGGATGATCTCCGGCACGTCGTCGCGGATCGTGATCTCACCGCCGGTGAGCAATAGACCGTCGCACGTCTCGCGCGCCGCTTCCAGCCGCTCAATCGCCTGCGCGGTCGTCAGATCTTCCACGTAGTCGCGCTTGTCGCCTTGCACGCAGAAGGTGCAGCGGTTGTTGCAGCGGAAGCCGAGCTTCAAGTCCAGCTTGTAGGCGCGCTCCACGCCGCCGGTCATCAGCGCGGGAAAAATGGTCTGTCCGGCATCATTGCGCGCGGCTTCGGCGGGCGCGTGCTCGTGCGCACATGCGTCCTGCACGACACGCGGCGGTTGCTGAGATTCGCGCACCATAGACCCTCCCGACGGACGGCGCCGTCAGCACAGGAGAGCACTGTACCAGTCGAGGCGGCGGGACTCGACCCGCCTCTGTCACGCCCGTGTCACGCGACTCTGCTGGCGTTTGAGCGTGCGGTGGCGTCCGGTCGGGCTACGGGCACTGCGCGGTGGTGCACGCGTTGTTGGCGGCCGCCCAAGCGGCGATCTTGGCCTTGTCGGCGGCCGAGAGCGTCTTGTTGGTCGGCATCGCGCCGCTGGCGACGTAGCCGGCGATGTTGCGGCCGGAAGTCGCAGCGCAGCTGTTGCCAAACGTGTGGCCGTGGCAGCCGTTGCAGTTCTGCAGCAAGATCTGCTGCACGTCCGCGTACGTCGTGCACGTCTTGGCCGGGCAGTCCGCGGGGCAGGTCGCGGTCGTCTCGCCGGTCTCGCAGACGCCGTTGCCGCAGACTGCCGGCGCCGGCGGGCAGTCGGCGGGGCAGTTGGCTGTCGTCTCGCCAGCATCGCACGTGCCGTTGCCACAGGTGTTGGGCGGCGGCGTCACTCCGCCGTTGCACTGCGTGCAGGTTGAGCCACCGCACGTCGCGCCCATGCCGGTGCCGGCCGCATTGCAGCAGTCGCCATATTGCGCGCACGCCGCGTCGCAGTAGCAGGCCTTGCCGCCGACCGTGCCGCCCTGAGCGCCGCACGCCGCGTCGCACACGTTGCCCGTGGTCGTGCCGCCGCCGCCGCTTGTGCACTTCGCGTTGGCGATGCACGTGTTCAGGTTGTTCAGGTTGTTCTTGGTCTTGTTGCTCTTGCCGGCCAAGCACGCCTGCAGGCACGCGGTGTCGCCCGCCGCGCACGCCTGCTGGCACGCGAACGCGCCGTGGCAGCTGGTGCTGTTGATGCACGAGTTGGCCTGCTGTTGGCAGTTGCTCAGGATGCACGTGTTCTCCGCGCCGCAGTCGCTCGGGCAGTTGGCGGCCGTTTCGCCGGCATCGCACTGCAAGTTGCCGCACGTCGCAGGCGTCGTGGTGCCGCCGTCCGGGCCGGGCCCGACGGTGTCCGCGCCGATCGTGTCGCCGCTCGTGGTGTCGGGGCCGGGGCCAACGGTGTCGGTCGATCCGGCGTCAGGGCCGACCGTCGGACAATTGCAGGTGGCACCGCCCTGGACCCATGCGGCGATGGTGGCCTGATCGGCCGCGCTGATTCCGCCGCCGGGAGGCATGACGCCGGCCTGGACGGCGTTGCCGATGTTGGTGGAACTGTATTTGCCGCTCGGACCGGGGCACGTGTTCTGGAAGCTGTGGCAGCCGCCACCCGAGCAGTTGTTGGCGAACACCGGCTTGACAGCAGCGAAGCCAATGCACGTCGGACCGCCCGTGTCGCCCGCGCTGGTGTCCGCGATCGTGATCGTGTCGGCCAGGGTGTCGGGACCGACCGCATCGTCCAGCGTCGTGTCCGGATTGGCGCCGGCATCGGCGGTTGAGCCCGCATCCGCGCCTGGGCACAAGTCCGGCGTGCAGACGGCGTGGCCAGCGGCCCATGCGGCGACCAACGCTTTGTCCGAAGCGCCCAAGCCGCCGCCCGGAGGCATGCTGCCGCTCTGCACGCGGGCGGCGATCAGCGGGTAGTTGGCGGCCATGTTGCAGGCGTCGCCGAACTTGTGGTTGTGGCAGCCGTTGCAGTTGTTGAGGAAGATCGCCTGGACGTCCTGGTACGTCGTGCAATTGCCGCCCGTCGTCGTGCCGTCGAGCGTCGGTCCCGCGTCGCTGCTGTCCGTCGCGTCGGCGAGGGTCGCGTCCAAACCGCTGCCGGCGTCGCTGCCGCTGCCGGCGTCCCATTCGCCGCCGCCGTCGCCGCCCGCATCGGCGGCCGAACCCACGCACGTCGCCGTTGCGCCGTCAGGACCCGCCTGCACGCACTTCTGGCCCGTGCTGCACGACTGATGGACGATCCACGTGCCGGCGGGCGTGCACGCGAGTACAGCCTGACCCACGCAAGCCGTCGCGCCCGTCGTGGGATCGCAGACGCCGCCCACGACGGGCGTGTTGCCGGAACTCGCGCCAACCGGCAGCCCCGTGACCGTGTCCGAGCCGCAGCCCGGCAAGGCCACCGCCATGAACGCCATCGGCGCGAGGGACGAAAGGACAAAGCGACGCAAGAACGCACGAGCGGACATGGAAACTCCTGGAACGAAGACCGGATGACTGGAGGACTGGCGTGGCTTCAACTTTTGGCGGAAGCAGTCAGTCAGTTGCAGAGTAGGAAAAAAACCATGGCGGTTGCAAGCGAATTGCCGCGAATGCCCGCGAAAGTGTGAAGCGATGTGTGGATCGGGCGGCGCCGGACGCAGCGGCCCGAGCGATCGCGCTTGCCGGACCCGATGTGGCGTGCTTCCCTCTGACTGAGCGCCCTGCGCAAAGGGACAGTCCAAGCGGCGGGAGAACGACATGTCAGGCTGCCGCGCGTTCGCATTCTGTCTGCTTCTGGCGTTGTCTGGTTGCGCGGCGTCATCGGCTGGAACAGCGTCGGCGAATCCACCGCTGGAGGACGACACGATTGCGGAGGCTGCTGCGCCGGCGCCGTCGCGCTTCGTGTTCGGCCTGACTTTGGACGCGGTGGACCAGCTTCCGGCGATCGTCGATGCCCTGAAGAGCCTGCCGCGCAAGCCGTGGGTGCGGATCGTTTTTGACTATCCGCTGCCGCCGACGGACTACGCCGATGCGGTGCGGGCGATTGCGCCCTACGCGGAGATCGTCGGCCAGCCGGCTGACTCGACAGATTCCGCCAAGATGACGGTGGCGCAGTACCACGCGCGCTTTGCCGCGTACGTGGCCGGGCTGCCGGAGATCGCGATCTGGGAGACCTGCAACGAGTGCAACGGCGACTGGGCGGGAGAGAACACCGCGGCGCAGGCCGATGCCGCGACCGAGGTCGTCAAGTCCGCCGGGAAGCAGGCGCTGTTTACGCCGTACTGGAATTCGCCAACGTGTGCCGACAAGCACGGCCCATACGTGGCATGGGTGCGCGATCACATCAGCGCGGCGGTCATGAGCCAGAGCGACTACGTCATGCCGTCGATCTACGGCTATGAGTGCGATGGACCCGAGCCCAGCTACGCCGAACTCGACGGAATCGTCGCGACGCTAGCCGACCTGTTTCCCAACGCCCAGATCGGCATCGGCGAATTCGGCAAGCAGGGCGACGCCGCGATCCTCGCGCACTACCTCAACTACCGCAACGCCAATCCGCGCTTCATCCTCGGCGGCTTGTACTGGTACGGCGCGCAGGACCTCGTGCCCAAGACCCAGCCGCTGTGGAGCGTATTCAGCGCGCTGATGCGCTGAAGGATGGTCACGCCGCTGTCACGCCGCCGCCGCAGCCCTTGACCCCGCCGGCGGCCGCAAGCACGCTGCCGCCCGTGAGTGAAGCGCCACCGACAACTTCGCCCCTGCCGCGCATCGGCCTGCTGACTGCCGCGCGCGCGCAGCATCCGGTGCTGGACGTCTCCCTGCCGTGCGATCCGCCGCTGGCCGACCATCCGCAGCCCGCGGTGCAGCATTTTGCCGCGCGGTATGCGCCGTCGTTCTTCCTCGATGTCGGCACCGCGTGTCCGTTGCATTGCGTGTACTGCTCGGTTGTCCGCGGCGCGGACGATAAGGACGTGCGCATGGAGGCGCGCGAGCACCTGTACATGCGCATGGCGGACGCGGAGTCCGTCGGCGTGCGCAAGCTGACGTTCATCGGCGGCGAGCCGGCCTCGCGCACGGATTTTCTGCACCTGGCGGACGTCGCGCACGCGATGGGTTTTCAGGATCTCATCCTCGCGACAAAAAGCGTGAAGTTGGCGCGCCCGGCGTTCGTCGCCCAACTGCGCGAACACCACGTCTCGATGGTGCACCTCTCGCTGGACAGCTTTGACCCCGACGTGCTCGCGGTCCTGCTGGCCAGCCGGACGGCGCCCAAGCTGCTGTTGGCCGGGCTGCACGAGCTGTTGGCGCAGCAGGTGGAGCTCTTCCTGTTCGCCGTTCTGACGCAGCACAATCTGGCGGGGCTGGATGATTACGTCCGGCGTCTGGCGGACCTGCAGCAGCGCTACGGTCGGCCGATGACCGCGGTGGTGTCGCCGCTCAAGGTGCAGTCGCGCGCCGACAAGAACCGCGAGACGCTGGTGCCGCGCATGGCGGATCTGGCCCACGCGGTGGCGCGCGCGGTGGACTTGGCGCAGACGCTGAACGTGACGCTGATTCACAAGGCCGTGCCGCCGTGTCTGTTGCCGCAGCACGGCGATTGGGCGCTGGAACGCTATCTGACGGAAGCGCGCATTGACCTCGAGAACGGCCAGCGGCTGCCGAGTGCGGCCAATCCGTATCTCGCGAAGTCTGCTGCTTGCGCGTCCTGCGCCGCGACCGCCGTCTGTCCGGGCGTCGATGCGGCATACGCGGATTGGCAGGGTTGGGCGGAGTTCTCGCCGCTGACTTGACGATCGCCTCGCCCGCCGATTGTGACCCATCCTCTGCAACATTTGTTCGGACGCTTGGCCCTTTCCTCAGCGCATTCGCGTCCGCCGCACGACCTCAACCGCGGATTCCCTGTTGACGCAGCACCGGTGGCGGCATTGCGTGTATCGATCCGCCGCGCGCGGTGGGACGGGGCCGGGCAGTGGGCCGGTCGTCCAGGGGATGTGCAACGGCACGCGTGTCTGGCGCCACAGCTCCAGAAGTGGAGCATGCAAAGGAACCCAATGAAAACGCTTCATCATGTCGAGATGTTGTGTGTCCTTGCGCTGATCCTCCCAGGATGCGTGGGGCCAAAACCGTTACCGGCTGCGGGGCTGGATGCGGAGACGACGTCGGGGCAAGTCCAGAACAAACTACCGGCCGACGTGCTGGCGGTCGTGGAGGTCTTTGATACGAACGAGCCCGTGACGACGTTGGATACGGGCGTTGCAATTGAGCCCGATCTGGGGCCGCCGCTGGAGGGGACGGATGTGGGCGAACCGCCGGTGTTGGTGGATGTTGGAGAACCGATCGCGACGGATACGGGGCCGACCACGCCGCCGCCTGATGCGGGGCCGCAGGTCGCGATTGTCGATTCAGGACCGACGACGAAGCTGGATATCGCGTCGCCCGTGATCGTCGTCGACGCTTCGCCGCCGACAACGTTCGTGGATACGGCGCCGCCGGCTGTGACACCCGACGCGGGCGTGAAGAAGAAGGACGTCATCGCGCCGACAGACACGGGCCCTGCGCCTGACACCGGGCCGGTCGTGACCGACACCGGGCCGACGGCGCCGGACATTGCGGTTGCGCCGGATACGGGGCCGGTGGCTGTCGCGGATGCTGGCGCCACGCCGCCGGCAAAGCAGGGCTTGGTGTACGGCTTGACGCTGGACTCTGTGGCCAGCTTGGCGTCGATCGTCGATTCGCTCAAGAGCATGCCGGTCAAGCCGTGGGTGCGCATCGTCTTTGACTACCCGCTGCAGCCGAGCGACTACTCGGCGGCGGTGGCTGCCATCGCGCCGTATGCGGAGATTATCGGCCAGCCGTCCGACTCAACGTACAACTCCCTGATGACGGTGGCACAGTACCGCCAGCGGTTCCAGGACTACGTGACGCAGCTGCCGCAGATCAACATTTGGGAGATCTGCAACGAGTGCAATGGCGATTGGCTGGGTGCGAACGCAAGCGCGCAAGCGGATGCGGCGACCGACGTGGTCAAGTCGGCGGGCAAGAAGGCGCTGTTTACGCCGTACTGGAACACCAGCACGTGCGCCGACACGCATGGCCCGTACGTGGCGTGGATCCAGAAGAACATCAGCGCGGCCGTGAAGACGGAGAGCGACTACGTGACGCCGTCGATCTACGGCATGGACTGCGACGGCCCGGAGCCGGCGTACGCGGACCTGGACTCGATCGTGCAGACATTCGCCGACATGTTCCCCAACGCGCTGGTGGGCATTGGCGAGTACGGCAAGGCCGGCGATGCGACGATCATGAAGTATTACATGGGCTACACGAACACCAATCCGCGGTACATCTTCGCCGGGTTGTACTGGTACGGCGCGCAGGATCTGGTGCCCAAGACCAAGCCGCTGTGGACCGTGTTTACGGCGGCGATGAAGTAGCGACTGCAGCGGGCGCGGCGACGGGTGTCATGGCGCGTCGTCGCGCATCGATTGCAGGAGCGCGTCCGTCGAGCGCGAATTGAAAGTGTCCCAGAACAGCACGGGGCCTTGCGTCGCCGCTGCCTCATCCAGGAACGCCGCCGCAGCCTTGCCGCTGTAGGTCGCTTCGAGCGGGACGTCAAAGTCCGCGGCGAAACGCAGGATGGCCGCTTGACCCGCGGGAGTTGGCACGCCGTAGCCTGCGCCGAAATACGCGTCGTTCAGCGGCGGCGCCTGCACCTGGAGCGCCTGCAGCGCCGGAACGTGCCGGCGCAGGAACGCTGTCGTCTGGTCGACCATCTGCTGCACCGCGCCCGTCGTACACGTCGCGATCGGCCCCAGATGCGACTCCGCCACGCGCACGCCCACGAGCCGCGACTTCACCCCGGCGAGTTGCAGGCCGACCGTCAGCCCCGCCAGCGTGCCGTTGCTCCCGACCGGTACGACGATGACCTCCGGTTCCGGCAGTTCGCCCGCGGCGATCTGATCGGCCAATTCCAGCGCCGCGTTCACGTAGCCCAGCACGCCCACCGGATTGGAGCAGCCGGCAAAAAGAAAGTAGCTGTCGCGCCGCAGCCGCGCCGGGTGCAGGTAGAAAGTCAGCACCGTGGCGAGCAGCGTGCCTTTGTGCACAAGCGTCGCGCCCGCGGCCCGCATCAGCGCCTGATTGCGCTGCACCGTCGGCGAATCCGGCTGGTCAAACGTGTACACCGTCAATGCCACGCCCGCGCGCTTGCACATCAGCGCCGCCGCAACACCCGCGTTCGTGCCCGTCGCGCCAAACGTGTACGCGCGTTTCACCCCGCGCGCCTGCATCTCCGCGACGACGAATTCCAGCTTTCGCACCTTGTTACCGCCGTACGCCGTGTGCGTCAGGTCGTCGCGCTTGATCCAGCCATTGGCGAGTCCCGGCAGCGGCTGCACCGGCGTCGGCAAGTCGGCCAGCGGCTGCCATGGCAGGTGCGCCACGAGTTCGGGAAAGTGTTGAAATATCGGGCGCGTCGTCGTCACGTTGCCTCACACGCCAAAGAGTTGGTGCAAATGCGGATTCAGGAACTTGCCGCCCGGGTCCAGCTCCTTGCGCACGCGCTGAAAATCCTGCCAGTGGTCATAGCGCCCCGCCAGCTCCTTGGCCGTCAGCGAGTGCCATTTGCCCCAGTGCGGCCGACCGTCGTACTTCCAGAAGATCGGCTCGACGGCCTTGAACAGCGCGATGTGGTCCTGCTTGAAGTACTGGTGCACGGAGATCGTCACCGACTCCCGGCCGTGGTACGGGGACAGCCACAGGTCGTCCGCGCCGACGTGGCGGTATTCCAGCGGAAAGAAGACCGGCAGGCCATCGTCGCGAATCTTCGCCGCCACTTCGCGAAAACACGCCGCGCCTTTTTCCGCTGGCACCGCGTACTCCATCTCATTGAACAGCGTGTGCCGGACCGTCGGAAAGATGTGGTACGACGCGCCGACGCGCACGATGTCGGGCACGAACCAGCTTGCGACGCTCTGGATCAGCGGAATCGTGAACGGCGCGCGCATGCCGACTTCTGACGCGTACTCCAGCTCCGCTTCCTCCTCCTGCGGCGCCTCGATCGTCCGCGGCGTGGTCATCGGCACTTCCCGCATCCGCTTGGTAAACGCCGTCTCGCCCCGCGGAAACGCGAAGAATTCCGTGTGGCGGTCCTGCTGCTGCCAGCTTGGAAACTGCTCCAGCGCGTCGTTGAGCGGCAGGATGCCGGTGCGCTCCTCCAGCAGGTACGCGCTGCGGTTCTGCATCGTCACTTGCGTCAGCACGCCGATGCTGCCCAGCGACACCTGCGCGGCCTTGAACACTTCTGGCTCCACCGTCGGCGAGACCGTGCGCAGCGTGCCGTCGGCCGTGACGACCTGAATTTCCTTCAGGTACGACGCCATGCAGCGATGCTGCGCGCCCGCGCCGTGGCTCGACGTCGACAGCACGCCGGCGAGCGACTGGAGATCGATGTCCGGCTGCACCGTCAGGCCCTGGCCAAGCTTGGCCAGCGGCTCGCCCAGCAGGAACAGCCGCGTGCCCGCCTGGATCGTCGCGGTCAGGTTGGCGGCATCATGGCTGACGATGCCGCTCAGCATTTCCAGCGACAGCAGCGTGTCATCGGTCGGGACCACGGCGCTGAAGGAATGGCCCGCGCCCGCCACGCGCACGGGGCCCTTGGCGGCTTTGACGATGCCGGTCAGTTCGTCCACGTTGGCCGGCATCTGCAGGCCGCCTTTGGGCGTACAGCGCTGGGCGCCGGACCAATTGCGCCACTGACCGGCGGGCGGCGGCGGCTCCTCTTCGTGGCGACAACTGGCGACAATCGGCGCGGCGAGGACGCTCTTCAGGAAGGCGCGGCGACGGGGATCAACGGGGCGAGTCATGGCGGCATTCTCCAGCTGGACGTCCTGCACGCGACCGTCCCGTTCGCAACGATGAACGCAGCGCGGTTGCGCGTCAATTCGCCACGATCGGCGGCCTCGCGTGGCACTTTTGCCGCCACACTGGATTGCCCTGCGCGCCTCCGCTATAAGGTTGGCCGCCGCCATTGCCACGCTGGAGTTTCTCATGCGCATCGCCGACGACATCACCAAGCTGATTGGCAACACGCCGCTCGTGCGCATCAACCGGATCGGCGCCGGCTTGCCCGCGCAGATCGTGGCCAAGCTGGAGAGCTTCAATCCCGCGTCGTCGGTCAAGGATCGCATCGGCGTGGCGATGATCGAGGCGGCGGAACATCAGGGCAAGATTCACGCGGATACCGTGCTGCTGGAGCCGACGAGCGGCAACACCGGAATTGGCCTCGCGTTTGCCGCGGCGGCCAAGGGCTACAAGCTGACGCTGACGATGCCGGAGACGATGAGCATCGAGCGGCGGCGGATTCTCTCGGCGCTGGGCGCGGATCTGGTGCTGACGCCGGGCGCGGAAGGCATGAAAGGCGCGATCGCGAAGGCGAATGCGATGGCCGCCGAGGATCCGCGGTATCTCATTCTCCAGCAGTTTGAGAATCCGGCCAATCCGGCGATCCACCGGATGACGACGGCGGAAGAGATTTGGCGCGACTGTGATGGCAAGGTGGACATCCTCGTCTGCGGCACGGGTACCGGCGGGACCATCACGGGCTGCGCGGAGGTGCTGAAACCGCGGCTGCCGCATTTGCAGGTCATCGCCGTGGAGCCGAAGGATTCCCCGGTGCTGGCGGGCGGGCCGCCGGGGCCACACAAGATCCAAGGCTGGGGACCGGGCTTCGTGCCGGCGGTGCTGCGCACGGATCTGCTGGACGAGGTGATCGGCGTGACACACGACGACGCGGGCGCCATGGCGCTGCGGTTGTGTCGTGAAGAAGGCATCCTGTCCGGCATCTCCTGCGGCGGCGCGATGTGGGCGGCGGCGGAAGTCGCCAAACGTCCCGAGAACGCCGGCAAGCGCATCGTCGTCGTGCTGCCCGATACGGGCGAGCGCTACCTCACCACCTGGCTTTTTGAAGAGGCATCCAAGTGAGCGGTCAATCCAGCAGCCATGAGGCCCTTTTGGGGCCGGTGGTCGAGAGTCTCGTCAGCGCCGCGCTCGCCGATCGCGGCCCCCGCAGCGACAGTCGCATCGTGCTGCCGTCGCGCGACGCGGTGCTCGGCTGTCTGGACGGAATCCGCCAAGTATTCTTCCCGGGCTATTTTGGCGTCGCCGATTTGCACGACAAGAGCGTCCACTACTACGTCGGCGCCACGCTTGACCGCGTCATCCACGAGATGGAGGAGCAAATCGCCCGCGCGGTCGCGTTCACGGCGGGCCACAACTACGCCGCGTGCCAGCATTGCCGGGACAAGGCGGAGTCGGCGACCAATACGTTTGTCGAGCGCTTGCCGGAAGTGCGCCGGCTGATCGCGACGGACGTGGAGGCGGCGTTCCAGGGCGATCCCGCGCTGCAGATCAAGGATGAGGCGATCTTCAGCTACCCCGGCGTATTCGCCGTGACTGAGCAACGCATCGCCCACGAGCTGTATCGGCTGGAAGTGCCGCTCATCCCGCGCATCATCACCGAGCACGCGCACTCGCTCACGGGCATCGACATCCATCCGGGCGCGCGCATCGGCGAGCACTTCTTCATCGATCACGGCACCGGCGTCGTGATCGGCGAGACGAGCCGCATCGGCCGCAATGTGCGCCTCTACCAAGGCGTGACGCTGGGCGCCAAGAGCTTTCCGCTCGACGAGAACGGCCGACCGATCAAGGGCATCGACCGCCATCCGATCGTCGAGGACGACGTGGTCATCTACGCCGGCGCAACGATCCTCGGCCGCATCGTGATTGGCCGCGGCGCGTCGATCGGCGGCAATGTCTGGCTGACGCACAGCGTGCCGGCGAACGCCCGCGTGACGCAGGCGGAAGCGCGCGAGACCAAGTTTGAAGACGGCGGCGGCATTTAGGATCGTCGCCGGAGGGCGTGAAACGTGGCCCGCAACTCCCAACACTGCGCATTTCTACTCGTGGCCGCGCTCGCGAGCTGCCTCAGCGGCTGTCCCACCACCGTGCCGTCGCCGTGCACGGTCGACCCGGTCGGCTGTAACAGCGCATCCACGCTCGTCATTCAATGCCAGCGCGCCGGCGCGCTCGACGTCCAAATCGGCACCGGCGAGAGCAGCTTCACGGCGATCGACGCGACGCACGGCTTTCTCGTGCACCATGGCACCCAAGGCGGCGAGCACGTCTTTGCCGCAGTTCGCGTGACCAATCCGGCGCTGGACTATCCGCAGCTGCGCATCGAGTTTCAGGTGCTGGATATGTTCGACGGCGAGATCGGCTATCGCCAGCTGGTCCTGGGGCCGCCGCTGCAGGTGGTTGGAACCAGCGTAGAGCAGGCTGGCATCGTGGTCTTTGGCACGCTGCTGGAGACCGGCAAGCGCATGCGCGTGACCGTCAGCGATCCATGCGGGCGCGTGGGCAAGGCGGAAATCGACTTTCACCAGTAGCCGCGGAGTCCGATGGAAACGCAACGTCATGTGGTGCTGCTGCGCGGAATCAACGTCGGCGGCAAGAATCGGCTGGCCATGCCGGATCTGACGCGGCTGTGCGCGGCGCTGGGCGGCCAGAACGTGCGGACGTACATCCAGAGTGGCAACGTCGCGCTCGATTTGCCGCCGGCGTTGGCGCAGACGCTCGCGCAGGACCTGCAGGCGGCGATCGCGGGCGAACTTGCGCTGCATGTCCAGGTCGTGGTGCGCAAGGCGGCGGACCTGGCGGCGGTGCTGGCGGCCAATCCGTGGCCTGAACGGGATGTAGCGCTGCTGAGCGTGGCCTTTCTCGCGGACACGCCGACCCATGCGCAGGTTGCGGACCTCGACCCGGCCCGTTCGCCGCCTGACGTGTTCCATGTGCACGGCCGCGAGGTCTACCTGCACACGCCCAATGGCCTGGCGCGGACCAAGCTGACCAACGCGTGGCTGGATGCGCGGCTGGGCACGGTTTCCACGGTGCGGAATTGGCGGACGGTGCAGACGCTGGCGGAGTGGTAGGCGCTACGGCCCGATGGCGGCTGCCACGGCCTGCTTCAGCGGACCCGGCGCGTAACCCAAGTGCGCGTAGGTCATTTTGCCTGCGGCATCCAACACATAGACATGTGGCAGCGGCGGAATCGGCCCCAAGCCGGGGAGGGCGAGGATTCCGTCCGCCACGGTCGAATACGCGGCGTTGTCTGGCGTCGTCAGCGGCGTAAAGAGCTCCGGAAAAGGTGACTGGATCGTGCCGTACTCCATCGCCGACGGAAGGTCCCACACATTGATCAGCATCACGGCCAGACCGCCTGTCGCGAACGCTGCGGCGTAGTCGGAGAACAGCGCGGCGGTCCGCTCCATCGCCACCGGGCAGGATTCTGCGGTGAGAATAAGCAGCGCCGGCTTGCCCTTGAGCTGCGCCGCCACGTCCACAAGCGTCCCGCTTCCGTCCTTATAGGCCAACGGCGGCAGCGGCTGGCCCAGCGTCAGGAACGGCGACTCGGTGAGCCGCACGCTGATGAATGGCCGGTGCGGATCGTCCGTCTGGAACCGCAGGTCGGCATTCTGGATGCCTGGCGCAGTCTTCGTGACGCTCACGGCGATCGCCGCGGTTTGCCCCGGCAAGATGGCGAGCGACTTCACCGCGGTAAACGGCAGCGGCGGACCAGCGCCCACGCCTTCAGCCTGCGGCGGCGCGATCATCACTTTCAGGTTGCTGATGTGCAGCGTCGCGCCCCCCGGGTTCCACACGTGCGTGATGTACTGGGCGTCTTTCCCGACCGCGACTACGTTGCTCCACGTCTGAGCCTCGGTCATCGCGATGGGCAGGGTAGCCGGTCCTGCGCCACCCAACGCGAGCGAGCGCACCAGCGCGTACTCCGCCGTCACAAGCGCGTCGCCCGCAACGCGCACGTCCAGCGTCATGAACTTTTGCGTCAGCGTCAGCGCCGACGCCGCGAGTTGCGCCACGGGCACCGACGGCACCGGGACTGCCAGCACGCCGCGCACGGCCGCCGCGTACGCAGTGCCGTTGTGCAGCTCCACGCCGACAATCGGCCACGGACCCGCAAGCAGTGAACCAAGCAGCACGGGCGCGGTGGGCACACTCACATCGACCAAGTGCAGACCACCGCCCAGCGCGCCGACGGCCACGACGTTGCCCTCGACCGAGAGGTGCGCGCTCAGACCGGGCAGCGGCAGCGTCGCCAGCACATTCACAGTCGCACCCTGCGGTTGGACAATCGCGATGCCCGCCGCGCCGTTCGCCAGGACCAGGTTGCCATTGCCCAGCGCGGCGACGTGCCACACATCGCTCATCGCCTTGGCGGCGTACACAACGGGCGGTCCCACAGGCGCCAAAGGCACGACTGCGAGGCCGTGTTCATGCAGTGAGGCGAAGAGCAGGTCATTTTCGATCGCGATGCCCTCGGCATGCATGCCGACCGGCAAGGTGATGACTCCGGTTGCACTCGGCAGGCTGGTCGCGGGATCGATGTCCATCCACAAGATCTCGGCGTTGCGCTGGCTGCAAAACAGCCGGTTACTCCGCCGCGCAATGTGGCGACACGCGGCCTTGTTCATCGATTGCCAGTTGCCAAGCGACTTGCCGGCGCCGGGCAGGTCAACCCGGGCGATTCCGTCCACGTTTGCCGCCATCCACCATGCGCCGTTCCAGGCCAATCCTTCCAGCAGGTGCGTCACGCCGGTATCGGTGACCGGGATGACGTAGCTGCTTGTTCCCGAAAGGAAGCTGGGCGGCGGCTGGGTGCTGCAGGCTGGCATGGGCCCGGGCGTGTTCAGGACGATGTTCAGTTCGCTCGGCGCGGGTTGGCTCGGGCTAACGGTGAAGGTGCCCGACACGTCGCAGTTGATCGTGGAGATGAGCGGCGTGTCGTCGGGCGCGAGGAGCGCGGCGACCGGCCACCAGACGCCGTTGGGTATGACGCCGGTCACGGTGGCGGGCAAGTCCATCGCACCGTCAAAGATCACGTCGTCGTTGGCGGTAGGCTGGTTCACCGGATCGAACTCGTTGACAAGCCGGACGTGGAGGCGTCCCTGCGGCATCGCCAGGCCTGCGGGGAGCGAGATGTGGAAAGCGCTGACGACCGGCGGCGGGACATCGGACGCGGCGTCGCCGGCGTTCGTCGCGTTGTCGGGAGTATCCGTCGCGTCGGCGGCGGAAGGCGTCACGCCGTCCGGACTGGCCTCGCTGTCCGGGATGCCGGTGGCGTCGATCTTCGCAACCTCCGCATCGGGCGCGGCGGTGGTTATGTCAGGCGCAGCGTCTTTCGCAGGCACGCGCGCGGCGCAGCCGCCGGTCAGGGAGACAAGCCACAGTGCGCCGAGGAGCGTTCGCGTGAGGCGTCGTCGGTTCAAAGGCATCCTGAAGTTCCCTCACGCGTCGGACCCAGCAAAATGCCGCACAATCATGCAGATTGCAGTTGCGGCCCGCCGACGTCAAGCGACGTTTTGAGCCCGGTGCGGAGCGCCTACAGCAGCGGCGGATAGCCAAACACGTCGCCCGTGACCTGCAGCGGCACAAAATCGCGGCGCAGCGTTTCCGGCAACATCTCAGCGATCGACTCCACGGTCCAGCCGCCCGCCCGGTGCAGCGCGCGCTTGGGCGCGGGCAGGGAGAACAGCGAGATTTCCGTTCCGCGCACCGCAAACACCTGGCCGTTGACGTCCTTCGCAGCATCCGCCACCAGAAACGCCACGAGCGGGGCGATCTGCTCCGGTGACATCTGCTTGAGACGCTCGATGCGCGCCTGCTGCTTGGGATCGTCGCTGGTCGGGATCGTCGCCGTCATGCGCGTCCAGGCAAAGGGCGCCACCGCGTTGGCGCGCACGCCGAAACGCTGCATGTCGATGGCGATTGACCGGGTCAGCGCGACGATGCCGAGCTTGGCGGCGGCGTAGTTGGCCTGGCCGAGGTTGCCGATGAGGCCCGACGTCGAGGTCATGTTGACGATGGCGCCGCTGCCCTGGGCGCGGAACTGTTCGGCGGCGGCGCGGCAGACGCAGAAGGTGCCTTTCAAGTGCACGTTGATGACCGCGTCCCAATCGCTCTCGCTCATCTTGTGGAACATGACGTCGCGGACGATGCCGGCGTTGTTGACGACGAAGTCGAGGCGACCAAACGCCGCGACAGCTTGGGCGACCATCGCGAACGCGCCATTCCAATCGGCGACCGAGTCGAAGTTGGCCGCTGCCTGACCGCCGGCCGCGCGGATTGCCGCCACGACTTCATCGGCTGGCCGGTCGCCGTCGGCTTTGCCGTCGATCGTGACGCCGACGTCGTTGACGAGGACCGCCGCGCCTTCCGCGGCGAGCAGATGGGCAATCGCCGCGCCAATTCCGCGCCCCGCGCCCGTGACGATGCCGACTTTGCCTGTGAGTGAGCCCATGGTTTACCCCGTTTGTGTGGTGCGGTCGGCGCGTGAGGGATCGTTACCCGACGGGCGGAGGCAACCGCAGGTTGGCTCCGGGAGCGGAGGGGCGCGCTTTGCGCCCCGGAGCGAGTAGAGCCCGACCCCGGCTCTGCCGGGGGCACGCCCAAGAAAGGAGCCCGCGGACCCGGAAGGCGCTGACGCCTGCCTCAGAACGCGTTCTCACCCGTCAGCGCCCGGCCGAGCACCAGCGTGTGCACTTCGTCCGTCCCCTCGTACGTCAGCGTGCTCTCCAGGTTCATCGCGTGGCGAATCACGCCGTACTCAATCGTGATCCCGTTGGCGCCCATCAACGCACGCGACTTCCGCGCGATGTCCAGCGCCATTCGGCAATTGTTGCGCTTCATCAGGCTGATTTGCACCGCCGTGACCTTGCCCTTGTCCTTCAGCCGACCGTAGTGCACCGACAGCAGCGACGCCTTGACGATCTCGTCCGCCATGTCCGCCAGCTTGGCCTGGATCAGCTGCTTGGCGCCGATCGGCTTGCCGAACTGCTTGCGCTCCAGCGCGTACGTCCGCGACCGCTCCAGGCAATCCCGCGCCGCGCCGATCACGCCAAACGCCACGCCGAACCGCGCGTTCTCCAGGCAGCCCAACGGCGACTTGATGCCCTTGGCCAGCGGCAGCCGCGACGCTTCCGGCAGCCGCACGTCATCCAGCGTCAGCGAACCCGTGAAGGACGCGCGCATCGACATTTTGTGCGGGATATCGTGCGCCGCGAAGCCCGGCATCCCGCGCTCGACGATGAAGCCCAGCACGGATCCGCCGTCGCCTTCCCGCGCCCAAACGATGGCGACGTCCGCGATCTGCGCGTTGGTGATCCACATCTTGGTGCCGTTGACGAGCCAATCCGCGCCGTCCTTCTTGCAGCGCGTGGTCATGCTCGCGGGGTCGCTCCCGGCGTCGGGTTCGGTCAGGCCAAAGCAGCCGATGACCTTGCCGGCGGCCATTTGCGGCAACCAGCGGTTCTTCTGCTCCTCGCTGCCATACGCCCAAATCGCGTACATCGCCAGGCTCGTCTGCACGGACACGAACGAGCGCAGACCGGAGTCGCAGCGCTCCACTTCATGACACGCGAGGCCGTACGCGACGTTGCTGATGCCCGGGCAGCCATAGCCGGTCAGGTTGGCGCCGAGGATGCCGAGCGCCGCCATCTCCGGCACCAGTTCGCGCGGAAAGTGCCCGGTCTCCCAGTTGTGGCCGATGTTGGGCATCGCGCGCTGGTCAACGAAGCGGCCGACCATGGCGCGCACGGTCCGCTCTTCCTCGGTCAGGAGGTCATTCCAGCCGATGAGTTGGTCGATATCGAGGAGGTCATTGCCCATGGTGCACCTGTCTTGGAGAGAAAATGGCCACTTGCCGTTACGCGGCGATCCGCGGCGCCAGCACGTCCGTTCGGCCCATGCGGACCAGTTGATCGCACCGCACTGCGCCGAGCAGCGCCGCGCCGATCGCGCCCGCGAGGATCCCGTCATCGTGGCTGCGCGCCAGGAGTTCGGCCGCTTTGCCGCCTTCCAACGTCTCACGCAGCGCCATCACCAGCCCAGCGTCGTGCGCCAGTCCGCCGGTCAGCAGCACCACATGCTCGGCGCCAATCGCCCGCAGCAGACGCGCCAGACGGCCGGCGATCGACAGGTGGATGCCCTTGAGGATGTCCTGCGTGGAAATCCCGCGGCTCACCATGTTGATGACGTCCGTCTCCGCCAGCACCGCGCAGATGCTGGAGACCTGCTCGGGCTTCTGCGCTTGGCACGACAGCGTCCCCACATCCTCCAGCGGCACGCCGAGGTAGCGCGAGATGTTCTCCAGGAACTGCCCCGAGCCGCTGGCGCATTGGCTGGTCATGCGATGGCCCAGCACTTTGCCGCGCTCGTCGATCTTGATGGCCCGCGCGTGGAGCGCGCCCACGTCCAGCACCGCGCGCGCTTCCGGGTCGAGCACCAACGCGCCGCGGGCGTGTGCCGTCATGCTGTAGAAGTGGCCGGTGCGCATCGCCACCATTTCACCGTCGCCCGTGCTCGCCACGTAGTCGAAATCCTTGGGATCAACGCCCGCCTGCGCGCACGCTGCGGCAAACGTCGCTTCCACCACTTCCACGATGTTGCGGCGGCGAATGCGCTGCACGGCCGTCGCCAACACTTCTGGCTTGTCGCCCGCTTCACTGCGACAGATCGCCACTTTCACCGAGCTGGATCCCGCGTCAATGCCCGCGGTCAGGTGCTGCTTCTTGCTGTTTGCCATTGGAAACTCCTTGAATTGCGGGCGAAAGGTCAACTACGCGCAAGACGCATCAAACATCGGGGCTGGCCGCGACCGCGCCGCCGTCTGCACCGCGGGCATCAGGCTCGGATGGCCGGCGTTGTAGTCGTCCAGCGCGAACATCGCCGCGCCCAGCGCGCCCATGTAGATGGAATCCGGGTGGATGTTCAGCTGGATATGCTCGCCGTAGTTGTCGACAACGAGCTCCTTGAGCAGCTTGGTCGCCATCGGGTTCTTGCACACGCCGCCGGTGAACGTGAACTCGTTCTCGATGCCGCCCGAGCGTGCCAAAAGCGACATCGCCCGCAGCAGGATCGCGCGGTGCAGCCCGGCGAGGATGTCCGACCGTTCCTGACCCAGCGCCAAGCGTTCGCGCAACTCCGCGCCGGCAAAGACCGTGCACGTTGAATTCACGCGGATCATCCGCGTCGCCTTGAGCGCCAGCGGCCCCAGCTCGTGCAAACCGAGGTTCAGTTCGTCGGCGATGTAGCCGAGGTAGCGCCCACAGCCCGCGGCGCACCGGTCATTCATCTGGAAGGACGTGACCACGCCGTTCTCGTCCACTTGAATCGCCTTGGTGTCCTGACCGCCGATGTCCAGCACGGAACGCGTGCCGGGAAACACGCGATGCGCGCCGCGGCCGTGACACAGGATCTCCGAGCGCACTGCCTCCTTGGGAAACGGCAGCGTCTGCCGGCCATAGCCGGTGCCCGCGAGCGCCACTTCCTCCACGACTTCAGAAGCTGCATCGCGCGCCGCCTGATCCAGCGCATCGCGCACTTCCGGGGAGACTTTGCGGGCCACAGCCACGCGCGCCACCGCCGTCGGCAGGAGCACGCCAAAATCGCGCGCCTGCACGCGGGTTTCCACGTCCAGAATCGCCCGGTCAAACAGGCCCACAAGCCGCTCAAACGGCACGTCGCTCTTGCCGCACACGCGTTCAGCGCCTTGCACAAAAGCCTGACCGGCCACGTCGCGGAAGAAGTCGCTTTTGCGCTCGACGCCGCCGAGGAACAGGTCGGGCGCCGTGCGCTCCATGTCCGCGAGCAGCTCAGTCGTCGCCGCCGTCACGGAATCGCGCAGGGGCCCCGGCGACCAAATCTGCAGCAGCGCCATCACGCGCTCCTCCAGGTACACGAGCTCGTCGAGATACAGCTCCAGGCGGAACGCGCTCAGGAGGTCGGCCTCCAGCTCGCGTGCCTGCGCCGCGTACGCGCTGTTGCTCCTGGCCAACGCCCGATCCAGGAGCGAAAACCGCGTGTTGGTCAACGCTTCATCGCGGGCGATCGCGCTGGCCACAGCGTAATTGCTGCGGCTGTTGGTGATGCCCTTGCCGACGATCTGGCCGCTTTCGTCCAGCATCACGGCTTTGGTGGTTGTTGAGCCCAGATCGATTCCGACGACGCATTTCATGGCGACTCCTTCTGGCTCAGGCGCTCACGCGCAAACGGCGGGCATCGATCATTTGGAAATAGCTCTGCAGGCGATTCTCGATGTTGGCTTTCGAGAAGTAGCGCGGGTCGACCAGATCCGACTCGATGAAGCCGCCCGGCACGCCCGTGCGCTGCTCCAACTGCCGCAGCATCAGCAGCTGGCCGGCGGAGAACGAGTTGCACGATTTCACGCTGTTGATGAGGAAGCCGTCCGCTTCGTACTCGCGGATGTAGCGCTCCAGCAGATCCACGCGCGTCGGCAGGCCGAGGTTGGTGTAGCAGCCCAGGCAGTAGTCGGCCATCGTCTCCAGCGGCTGCGAAGAGTCGTGGCGGAAGCCCGTGTCGTACAGGCCGCCCACGCGCGTGTACGTGCTGGCCACGACGACCGCGCCTTCCTTGGCGAACATCCGCCAGAAGTCCGGAAAGCTCGTCCAGTTGGGCGGCCCTTCGACCACCAGCCGGTAGCGCTGCTCGCCCATCACGCCGTCCGGCGTCTGCGGCCCTTCATTGCGCAGGATCCGCGCCTCGCACTCCGAGCGCAGCTCGCGGTAGTACTCCACCGCTTCTTGCGAACCGCGGAACGCCGTGAAGATCGGCCCGATGTAGTACACGCCGCCAAAGTAGCCATCGATCGGCGACGGCTTGTGCTTGGCCGATTCCCACACCTTGACCAGATCGTCTTCCGCCTGCTTGGATAGATCCAGGTGGTGCTTGAGCTTGTCCATGTCCAGCTTCTTGCCAGACAGCTTCTCCAGCGCCGGGATCACCTCATCGCGCAGCTGATTGACGACGTACTCGCGCATCTCCGGAGAAATCACGCCGTCGGGCTGGTACGGCACGTGCAGCATCACGACCGGGCACTTGTACTCTTCGCGCAGCAGTTCAAACCACTTCAGGAACGTGAAGCAGCCCGTGTAGGAGAGCAGCAGCAGATCCGGCTCCGGCAGCTTGGTCCCGGTCGGGCCAAAATTGCCGCTCTTGAGCATGCCGATGTCGCATTTGACGTACGTGCAGACATCCTCCGAGTGACCGGCTTTCTCCGCTTCCGCGATGTAGCCCGCCGACTTCTGGCGCATGCCCGACTGGAGCGCGTTGATCTCCGGCAGCACGGGCAGCAGATCCAGCGATTGCAGCAGCTCCGTCAGATTGCCGGGCACAAACGTGTAGACGACCTTCTGGCCGTTCTCCTTGGCGTGCGCCAGCTTCTCGTAATGGTCGGCGATCATCTGCTTCTGCCGTTCCTGGCTCGAATCCTTGGCCGTGGCCGGACGGAGCGAAACAGCGGGACGGTTGCGAACGGGCAAGGCGGTACTCATTGGACGGTCCCCCACAGTTTGACGGAATCGGAAAAGGCGCCGGCTTGTTCGCGGATGACCTGGAACTGCCCGGTATTCTCAGAGAACTTGAACGCCGTGAACGGCACGCCCGCGCGTTCCAACGCCGCTTCCAGCATGGGCTGATCCAGCAGCGCCGGATCGCAGAAGGACGCGGCGGCAAAGACCACGCCGTCGGCCTTTGTCACTTTGACTTTCTCCAGCAGCGCCGCGCCTTTCTCCGCCGTGCCGATGTAGCGCGAGGCAGTCGCCGCGCCGTACTGGATAAAGCTGTTGGCCAGCGCTTCCAGCGGGTCGTCCGCGTCCGCGTCGATCGCCGATTCGATGTAGCGCAGGCCCAACTGCAGATCGTCGTCGACGATGTCGCAGCCCGACTTCTCCAGCGTGCGGATCAGGTCCAGCGGCGGCTGTTCGCAAAATGCGCCCACCAGCACCACGCGCACGTTGTCGAACGGCCGCGCCGGCCGCGCCCGCACCGCATCAGCGAATTCCTCCAGCATCTGCGCATGTTCCAGCGCCGGCATCAAGCCGCCCGCGCGCAGCAGCACGTACACGTCGGACGTCGGCAAGCGCCACGGCTCGTTGCGGCGCAGTTCATCCAGCACGTTGATCGCCAGCCGCCGCCGGTTCTCGTTGCGAATCGCCTGACGCAGCGCCTCCGGGTCATACGCCTTCGCGCCGCGCTCATGCAGTTCGCGGGCGATGCGCTTGAGTTCCTGGGCGTAGAACTTGCCGCCCAGGTGCAGCGCGAAGTTCTGCGGCAGGTCCAGGTAGCTCGACCAGCGATCCGGAAACAGCATCTTCCACATGCCGCCGAGGTTGCGGATCACGTCGCACAGGGACGGAAATACCATGCCGTCCAGGCAGTTCAGGTGGCCGTTGAGGCCCAGCTCGATGGTGCTGCGCGGAATGTGGCAAATGTAGGACTGGAAGTACGAGTCGCCGCGGATGATGTCGATCTGGTCGCCGCCGCCAAAAATCGTCACGGGCAGGCAGCCGATGGCCTCGAAGAGCGGCCGCGGGACGTAGATCGGCATGTAGCCAATCGCCATCCCGCCGGGATTCGCGGCCTTCCAGCGCTGGACGGGGCCGAGGTGCAAATCCTCCATCATCGCGCGCGCTTGCTGGAGAATCTGGCTCGCGCGATCCGGCGTGAAGCCGGGCGTCTGGGTCGTTGTCTCGGTCATGTGCTCCCCCTATTTCGTCGCTGTCGGTCGGTTCATCAGCAAGGACACCTGCCGCTGCGCCAAGCTGCCTGGCAGCTGTTCGGGCGTCGGCGTCGCCGGGCAGCGCGCAACCAAGCCGCACATCGCGAGGCTGTGAATGCTCCGCGCGACGTCTTCCGGCGTGCCGTGCAACGTCGGCTCGTACCAAGCCCACACCCAGTTGATCATCCCGAAGATGCTGTACGTCGCCCGATCCAGCGCGACGGGCTCCACGGTGCCGCGGGCGCTGTCTTTGGGACCGCAGCCTTCAGCAAAGACAGCCGCCACCGCGTCGCGGCCGATCCGGAAATAGTCCTCTTTCAACGTCCGCACACGCTGGCGGTGCTCAGCGGGCAGTGCGGCGGCTTCGTGAATCAGCACGCGCATGATGTCCGCGTGGTCGACGAAGTAGCGGACCTGATTGAAAATGAAGACGTACAGCCGCGAAGCTGCGTCGTGGGTGTCCTTCAGCGAGTCGTTCGCCGCGTCGATCAGCGTCTCAAACGCGCGGATTTGCAGCTCCGCCAGCAGCTCTTCCTTGGACGCGAAGTAGTTGTACAGGCTGGACACGCCAAAGCCCGTCGCCTCGGCCAGGTCGCGCATCGACATGCCGTGAAAGCCGCGCTGGGCGATGAGCGACGACGCAGCTTGCAGGATGTCCGAGCGCTGCTGTTCAAGTCGCTGTTGGCGCGGCGTCATGCGTTCACCCACTTGGCTGGGCGGCGCGCGAGAAAGGCGTCGATGCCCTCGTTGCCGTCATGGCTAGCGAGGATCTCTCGCAAATACAGGGCTTCCGCATCGGCGAGCCCGCGATCCAGCGCCGCGAACAGGCCGGAGCCTTGGCGAATCGCCACGGTGCCTTGGCGCAGCGCGAACGCGGAAAGCGGCTCCAGATTCTTGCGATACCAAACCAGCACCTGATCCAGCGCCGGCGTCGCCAGTTCCAGCAGCGTGAGCAGACCGCGTTGCTCAGCCTCAGCCGCTGACAGCGACGCGCCCGTCAACAGCAGCCGCTCCGCCAGCGCCCCACCCAAGCGCTGCGCACCCACGGCCGCGGGGACCGGCGGCAGCACGCCCAGGCGAATCTCCGGGCACGCGAGTTGCGCACCCGGCGTCGCAAACAGCAGATGGCAGACCAGGACGAGCTCAAACGCGCCGCCGAGGCACTGCCCCTCGATCAGCGCGGCGATCGGCACCGGAAAATGGCCGACTTGGCGGATCAGCGCGTGGAAGCCGGCCAGCATCGCCGGTGCCTGCTCCTTGCGGTGTTCCTCCACGGAAGCGCCAAACGAGAAATGCCCGCCCGTTCCGCGAATCACCACAAGCTTGAGCGCCTTGTCATCGGTCGCCGCCGTCAGCTCCGCGGCCAGCGCCGTCATCATCGCGGCGTCGAGGATGTTGGCCTTGGGCCGATTGAGCCGCAGATCCAGCACCGCGCCGCCTTCCAGCCGCGTCGCCACCACACAGGGATTTTCCGCCATCGTGTTCATGTTGCCTCACGCCACCGCATGGCCGTCTTGCGCCGCGCGATCCGCGTCCATCCCGCGCCGCGCCGACGGCGGCAGGACTTCCCGCACCAGCTCCGCGTCAAACCGCGCGCCTTCCGCCAGCCGCTGCCGCAGGAGGACAAAGTCGATTTCGCGCTCGTTGCGATCGCCATAGTGGAACGCCGGGAAGCCCGCCGCCGCTTCCGTATTCATGTTCAGCGCCAGCCACGAGCGATTCGTCTCGGAGTTGGCGTACCAATGTTCCAGCTTCTTCTTGCGCAGGCTTTCCAGCGTCTTGCGCGTGCAATCCGGGAACGTGTACATCAGCTTGGTCACGTACGTATCGACAAGCGCGTCCAGCTGGCTCAGGTCCACCGTGCACGTCGCCGCCAGCGCCTTGGCCTCCGCCAGCGCCGCGCCCGTCTTGCTCTCGCCCAGCGCGGGGCGGCCAAATGCGTCCAGCTCGCGGTCGGTCGTCACCAGCGGATTGGCGATGAACGTGCCGTCGGGCAGCTTGTGCGTCGGCACGATGTCATTGACGAGACCCAAGCGCAGCGCCTTGTGGGCCGACATCGGCTCGCACAGAACCAGCGATTCCGCGGCCTTGGAGTAGCCGACGTAGAGGTGCAGGAAGTCCGTCGAGCCACCGTCGGGCGCGGAGCCATGGACCGGACCGGCTTGGCCAAAGCGCGCGTGATCGCCGCTGACGGAGAAATCGCAGGCCATGCCGATTTCCTGACCGCCGCCGATCCGCATCCCGTTGACGCGGCAGATCACCGGCTTGTCGCAGATCAGGATGGACGTGACCATGTCATTGAAAAGACGCATGTACTGCGCGTATTCCAGCGGGCGGTTGCTGTAGTAGCTGGCGTATTCCGCGGTGTTGCCGCCGGTGCAGAACGCCTTGTTGCCGACCGCCGTGAAGACGACCGCGACGCAGTAGCGATCGGCGCTGGCGCGGCGAAACGCGAGGATCACTTCCTTGACCGCCTCGGTCGTGTAGGAATTCAACTGCTTCTCGTTGTTGAGCGAGATCCAGACTTGCGTCAGCCCGGCGACCGGCTGGCCGTCGCGGCCTTTGACCGGCTTCTCTTCATAGCCAATGTGGCGAAATTGCAGGCCGGCGACGAGTTCATGGTTGATCAGCTGCGTCATCTTCTTTCTCCTTGGCTCAAGTGCGCGGATCCAAAATCATCCGCTTTTCGAGTTTGTGCGCCGCCATGTCGGCCAGCGCTTGGTTCAACTGCGACATCGGCGCCATCTCGCAAAATGGCTCCAGCTGGATCTTGCCCTGCCAAATCAGGCTCAGGACGTCCGGATAGGCCGCGGGCGGGCAGCCCCAGGTGCCATGCACCGTCGCGTCAAACGCCATGAGGTTGGAGAAGCGCAGCTCCACGGGCTTGGCGGAGAAGCCGACTTGCACCATCGTGGCGGCGCGGGCGAGCAGCGTGAACGCGAGCGTTTGGCCTTCCGGCGTACCGCTGCATTCAAAGATGCGCCAATTCAGCGACGGGATGCCCCAACCGGCGAACGCGCCGTGGACTTCCTTGCGCACGTCGCGGGGCGCCTTGCCGCGGACGTTGATCGTCACGTCGGCACCAACTGCGGCCACCTGCGCCAACTTGTCGTCGCGGACGTCGCAGGCAATCACCTGGGCGTCCAGCGCCTTGGCGATCTGCGCGACGAACGCGCCCACGCCGCCTGCGCCGATGAGCACGACCGCGTCGCCCGGCTGGACGTTGGCCCGCAGGATCGCCTGCCAAGCCGTTGAGACCGCATCGGCGACGACGGAGAGCAGCCGCAGATCCGTGCCCGGCGGCGCGGCATCCAGCCGTACCAGCGGCGCGGCGGGGACGACCATGTGGCTGGCGAAACCGCCGTGGATGTCGTTCCCGGGCATCTTCTGCGCGGTGCAGGCATTGCCGCGGCCGTTTTGGCACAGCGCGCAGCGGCCGCACGGCAGCACCGCAGGGACAATCACGGGCTTGTCGATCAGCGTCGGATCGCCCGCTTGCCGGACGATGCCCACGGCTTCATGCCCGAGCACCAGCGGCAGCGGATGATTGGGCCGCACGGAGCCGTCGGCGTAGCCAAGGTCCGTGTGACACAGACCGCAGGCGAGCACTTCAACAAGCGCCTCGTCGAGCTTGAGCTCCGGCAACGCGAGCGCACGGCGCACCAGCGGCTGACCAGCGTGTTCCAGGAACCAAGCAGATGCTTCGGTAGCCATGGCCTCTCCCCCCAATATTTCCCCACGGAGAATGCTGGCGAACGAACGTTCGTTCGTCAATTGTCCTGTGTCATGGCCGTGTCACGCCATTTCCCGCTTGACGCCAAGCGGTTCTGCCCGCACGGTAGGGCTAGCGCACTGCGGGAAGCGCGCGGAGACGGCATGTACGCACAGCACCTTTGGTCGCCCAGTCACGCGATGGGCAAGAACGTTCACCTGTGGGCTTATGGCCACGCCGGGCGGCCTGTCATCGCGTTGCCGACTTCGGGCGGCTACGCCCATGAATGGCAGCAGCACGGCGTGATCGACGCGCTGTCCGATCTCATCGATGCCGGGCGCATTCGCGTGTGGCAGCCCGAGACCAACGTTGCCGAGACGTGGAATCGCCGCGACGCGTCGCTGGCTTGGCGCATGAACCGCCACATGGCCTACGAGCAGTTCCTGACCGAGGAGCTGGTACCCTACATCCGCCACGTCACCGGCCGATCGGACATCATCATCCTCGGACCCAGCGTCGGCGCGATGTACGCGGTCAATTTTGCCCTGAAGTACCCGCACCTGTTTCCGGAGGCGATCGGCCTCTCGGGTCGCTACGAAGCCCGGACGTTCACGCACGGTCAGGACAACACGGACGTCTACTACAACAACCCGTTGAGCTACGTGTGGAACCTGAATGGCGATCCGCTGCGGCGGATCCAGCACCAGACGCACGTCACGCTGGTGTGCGGGCAAGGCGCGCACGAGAAGAATTGCCTGGCGGAGACGATGCATCTGGCCCAAGGGCTGCGCGAAAAGCACGTGCCGTTGATGCTGGACGTGTGGGGGAAGGACGTCGCGCACGAGTGGGTGTGGTGGCGGCGGCAGATTCGCCATCATCTGAGCCAGCGCGCCTAGAGACCCGACCAATTATGCCGTCTGCTGCGGTCAACGTCGTCCGGCATCTCGCGGCTTACCTCCTCGCTCCCTCGGTCGCCGTACTTCAAGTACGGCTCGGTCGGTCGCTGTGGGGGCGCTCGCGATCTGCTCGAACGCCGCTGCCCTCGCAACGACGTCAAATCGATCGAGCCTCTAGCCGGCACCGGTCACGCCACTGTCATGCCACTGTCATGCCGCCAACCGCGGTGTAGCGGGTTTGCCACCAATCGCTATGCTTGCGACCGTGCGGACAAGCGCCGCTTTGAGGTTGCCATGCGTCATTGCGGTGCGGTGCTCGCGTTCTTTGCCTTTGCTGGCTGCCAGAGTGTGACGTCCCCGTCTACGACCGCGACAGACGCCGACGCGTGTATGGGCAGCGCAGGCAGTGGCGTCACGGATCAGGACCCACGGTTCGTCTACGACTGCCAAGGCCGCGCGCTCATCCTGCGCGGCGCCAACACCAACAGCTCCGCCAAGGGGCCGCCGCATACCACGACCATCACGGAGGCCGACATCGCCCGTTTTGGTCCCGATTGGGGCATGAATTTCACGCGTTTCCTGATCTTCTGGGACGGCGTCGAACCGCAGAAGGGGGCAATCGATCAGGCCTACCTCGACCGCGTGGAGAAGGCGCTCGACTGGTTCGCCAAGTACAATGTCTATGTGCTGCTGGACATGCATCAGGACGTGTGGGGGCCCAAGCTGACGGGCAATGGCGCGCCGGACTGGGCCACGCGCGATGACGGCCTGCCGGTGAAGAACCAGCCGATTTGGTCGATGACCTACCTCCAGCCGGGCGTGGAAGCCGCGTTTGACCATTTCTGGAACTACTCGGGCACCGATCAAGAGCTGCAGGATCACTACGGCCTGGCGTGGGAAGCCGTGGTCAAGCGCTTCCACAACCATCCCGCGGTCATTGGCTATGACCTGATGAACGAGCCGCATCCGGGTACGATGGTTGACCTCACCGAGCTGCTGGGCGTGCCGGCCGCGGACAGCCAGTCGCCGGCCTTTGACAAGGAGAAATTTGGGCCATTCTACCAGCGCCTGATCAACCGCCTGCGGCCGCTGGACGCCGACCACTGGTTCTTCTTTGAGCCGCGCTACGGCGCTGCCGGCGGTGGCTTGCCGCAGTTCCTGCCCAAGCTCAACGACCCGCGGGCCAACGGCACGCGTCTCGTCTTTGCGCCGCATCTCTATTCCGTGTCGTTTGAGGCGAACCAGTCGTTTGACGTCGCGGGCGATCACACGGTCGCAGATTGGCAGACGAACCGCACGGCGGATCAGGCGACGCAGAACTGCGCCCTTGTGCTGGGCGAATGGGGCTTTGACTACGAGTGGCCCAACGCGCCCCAGGCCATGGCGCAAATCCTGACGATGGCCGACCAGATGATGCTCGGCTGGGCCTACTGGAGCTACGATCCAGGCGGTTGGAGCTTCGTCCAGAACGACGCGACACACACGGAAGCGCCGAGCATCGTGCAGATGGTGCGTGCCTACCCGCGGCGCATCGCCGGCGTGCCGAAGGGTTTCCTGTACGACGCCGACAAACGCACGTTGCACCTGGAGTTCGTGCCGGATCCGCGCGTGACGGCGCCGACGGAGTTGTATGTCCCGGCCAAGCGGTTCTTCAAGGATGGCTTCACGGTGACGGTGAACCGGCCGGCGTCCGCTTGGCAAACGCAGTGGGACGCGCAAAATGAACTGCTGACGCTCGCGCTGCTGACGGCGGAGACGACGCCGGTGGTGGTCGACATCGCGCCGAAGTAGAATCACCGACCGCACAGGAGCACGCAGATGTACGAAATCAAGATGGCCGGTGGCAGCAAGAACGCGCTCGACTTCAAGATGATGCAGTTCATCATCGACGAACTGGCACGCGCAGGTGGCCAGCCGGTGCTGCTGACGGGCGATGCGGACGCGTTCTCCGCGGGCCTGAACCTCGTCCAAGTGGCGGAGCAGGACGAGGCGGGGATGGACCGCTTCTTGCGGCTGCTCAACCACATGACCATCGCGCTCTACACCTATCCGGCGCCGACGGTGGCGTGGGTCAATGGCCACGCGATCGCCGGTGGCGCGGTGCTGGCGCTGTCCTGCGACTACCGCATTGGCACGCCCAATCCCAAGGCGCGTCTGGGCCTCAATGAAGTGGCGATTGGCCTGCGCTTTCCGCCCGCCGTGCTGGCGATCATGCGCGCGCAGTTGAGCCAGCCGCACACGGACACGGTGATCCTCGCGGGCGAGTTGCATCCGCCGCAGGAGGCGCTGCGCCTCGGCATCCTGCACGAAGTGGCTGAAGACGGCCTGGAGCGGGCACGGCAGCGGTTGGCGTTGCTGGGCAGCTACTCGCATCGCGCGTACGCGGGCACCAAGGCGGACTTGCGCGACGCGGTCGTGCGCGAGGATCCGGATGCCGAGTCGCGTTACCGTTTGGATGTGCTGCCGATGTGGACGTCGCCGGAAATCAAGGCGAAAATCCTGTCGATTCTCAAGCGCTAGGGCCGGGACAGGCCCCGTCGGGCGACGCTCGGCGCGCTACGGCTTCACCGGCAGCGTGACAAAATCTTCCGTCACCACCGGCACGTAGGCCGCGCCTTGCACTTGCAGCGCCACGCCAATGCCGACGTAGACGAACGCCGGATTGACGATCGCCTGCCGATGCCCGGGACTGGCCATCAGGCCATCGTGGACTTCAATCGTTGTGCTCGCCATCCCGACGTTTTCGCCGAACTGCTGATAGGCGATGCCGGCGCGTTTCAGCCGGTCGTCAGGCGTACCCTGGCTCGGCGAGATGTGGGCGATGAAGTTGTGGGCGACCATGTCCTGGCTGTGGCCACGCGCGACGTTGGCCAGCGCTGGCCAGAGGGTCAGCTGCCGCACGCCTGCCTTGGCGCGTTCCGCGTTGATGAGCGCCAGCAGTTCCGCCTCAGACGCCGCCGGCGACGTCACCTGCTCAACCGCCTGTTCGCGGGGCAACGCCGGCTCAGGCGTGTCGACGTAGACCGGGAAGTTGGCCAGCACGCTGGGTCCCAGCGCGCCATCGCCAATCACTTCAACCGCGTACTTGCCCGCCTCCGCGACGGTCACGGCGAAGCTGAAGCGGCTGCCCGCGCCGTCGAGGTTCTGCGTGCGCCCATCGGGCAGGGTGACCGCGACGCGCGGATGGTGCAGGCGATCGGCAAGGCTACCCTGCAACGTCAGCTTGTCGCCGACCGCCACATGGCGCGGCACGGGCTCAAAGTCGACGTCCGCCGCGGTCAGCACGGCGACGGCGACCTGGGTGTCGCCTACCTCGCGCACCGCGATGCCATACCGCGCGAGCACCGCGGTGTGGCCCAGTCCCTCGACCTGCCGGACAATCGCCTCGCGCAAGCGCGCTGTGTCGATGCCCGTGGAAAAACGCAGCTCAATCATGGCCGGCGTTGGAAACGGCACGCCGGCGCGCGTCGTCATCGCAATCCGCCGCGGCATTTGCGGCGGATCGCCGGCGGCATTGCGCTCAGCGATCCAGTCGGCGATCTGCGCCAACCGCGGATCCGGCGCGAGTTGCATCTGCAGGTGTTGGGCACTGGCCTCCCGCAGCAGCGCCTCGAGTTCCGCAGCGCGTGGCCCGAGCGCCGCCGCGCCATCCGGTGCCTCCGTCGTGTACGCGTCCGCCCAGGCGACGCGCAAGTTGACCGCCTCCTGCGCTGCCGAGCAGCTCACGAGGAGCGCGGCGATCGGGAGGAGGCGGCGGAGCAAGCAGGTAAATGTCATGGTCGAGGTCTCCGGGGCACGGCGCGGCGCCAGCAGGTTCCGCAAACCGTCTAGCCGACGGCCAGTTCCGCGGCGCGCGCCACGGCTGCGGCGACTGCGTCTGTCACGGTTTCTGACCAGCCGCGTTCGGTAAAGACGTTGAGGGCGGCTTGGGTCATGCCCCCCTTGGACGTGACTTCCGCGCGAAGTTCTGCTGGCGGTCGACCGGCCTCTTGCGCGAGGAAGCCCGAACCCAGCAGCGTCTCCAGCGCCAGTTGCGCCGCGACCTTGGGCGCCAGGCCTTGGGCCATCCCTGCGTGGGTCAGCGCCTCGATGAACAGGAAAACGTACGCCGGTCCCGATCCCGCAACCGCAGTGAAAGCGTCGACGTGTTGTTCCGCGACGTCTATCACGGAGCCCAGCGGCGCGAGGAGCACGCGCGTCGCCGAGATGTCGCCCTGCCGCGCCGAGTCCCCCGGCGTCAGCGCGATGAGGCCGCGCCCGAGGCGGACCGGCGTATTCGGCATCAGCCGCAGCACATGCGCACCGGGCAACATCGCCTCCAGCGTCGCCGTTGGGACGCCCGCCAGCACGGAGAGCCAGCGCTGCCCCGGGCGCGGCCGCAGTTCTGCCAGCACACCGGCGCGCAGCTGTGGCTTCACGGCCAGCAGCACCGTCTCAGCGCCATCGACGACGGCCTGCGCGTCCGTACCGCACGCGATCCCAAACGCCTTGCCGACCGCCAGCGCCGATGCCTCCCGTCCAGTGCAAGCCAGCACTTCGTCCGGGTGCAGCGTCGCGGTCTCCAGCCAGCGCGCCAGCATGGCACTCGCCATCTTGCCACAGCCGATGATGCCCAATTTCGCCGGTGCCGTGATCATGCGCTTCTTCTCCGTAGTGCCCAAGCCGCCAACGCGAGGAGCGCTGGCCAGCTGGATCCGCCCGCCGTGCCCGCCTGACAACCGCTGGCTGTCGAGACCTGTGCCGGCGCCGGCGTCGCGACGACGTCCTCGCTGCAACTGCCACAATCCAGCGCACGCACGGCCGGGTCGGGCGGCGGCTCAGTCGCGTCCACGTGCAGGTTCCAAATCGCTTCTTCCACAAGCGCGTTGCCGGGATCGCTCAGCACGGCGTCCGTCGCGTCATGCACGCGCAGGGTCAGCGTGTGGTCGCCCACGTCATCCATTCCCGGCGACCAACTGTCGCCCGTCGCCACTTCGTGACCGTCCCGCAGCCACTGCAACTGCAGCGTCGCGATTGGCGCGGTTTGCACGGTGAAAGTCGGGCACTGCCCCAGCGTGCACGTGACAATCGGTCCCGGGCCAGGCAGCCGTGACCGCAGCATCGACGTGCTCTTCTGGATCGCCACAATCAGCGCCTCCTGGCACACCGGGCAGAACGCCATGTCCAGCGACCGCATGAGGCAATTCGGCGCCGGGCGGAACATGCCCACGGACTGGTAGCGCGCGCCCTCGTAGGCGCCCACCGGCGTGTACAGGCTCGTCGCTTGCGCCTCCAGCGTCGGAATCGGCGTCTCTGGCTTGACCCACGCGTGCCACTTCAGCGGCTCCAGATGCGCGAGCGAGGCGACGTTGGGCTCGCCGTCGCCTGCCGGATAGCCCGGGTACGCCGCGTCGTACTCATCGGCGAGGTGCGCGAGGTTGTGGCCGAGCTCATGGCGCAAGATGGCAATCGCGTCAGGCGCCATGGAAACGACGGGCACCGCGCCGCCTGAACCGCCGTACGCCGGGTCATTCACGACGACGACCGCAATGTCATAGTCCGGCGCCGCTTGGCCGACCGCGTCCAACACCTTGGCGTCATCGGCGACCGCGAGTCGCTCGACGCCGCCGTAGTCAAACGTTGTGCCAAACGCGTTGTCGACGTAGACGCCCTGCGACGGGTGGCTCGCGCCCGACTGCGGCGACGGATAAAACAGCGCGTAAACGTTGAACAAGCTGGCGTATTCGGCGTATGGCGACCACTGCAGCAGCGCGTCGCACGTCACCGCCGCCGCCGTGAAGAACGCATCGCGCTCGCTGGCGGTGAAGCCATCTGCCACGAGCACGATGTCCAGCGACTGCGCGGCCGTGCCGCCTTGGTGCAGCGTCTGCAAGTCGGTCGGATGGATGGGCTGCAGATTGCGCGGCTGCTGGAAGCGCGTCTGGAGCCAAGCCGTCGCCGCGTCAAACGGCAGGATTTGCAGCTCAGGACGCGCTTGCGCCGCCGCTTGCAGGTCGCCTACGTGCGCGGGCGGCAGGTGCACAAACCCCGCCTGCGCGTGCGCGGGCACTGCGAGCAGCGTCAGACCGAGCAACAGCAGAGGCAGCAGGTGCGGCGGACGACGGGAGCGCATGGCTGATGTGTACAGGATTTGCCGGCCGTCTGCCAATGGAGAGTTGTGTCGGCGCGGCGGTCGAAGCGCGTGGCGAAGCCTCGTCAGCCGCATTCAGCCGATCCGCGCGCCCACAGTCCACCGCATGCCGCGCAGCACTTCCGCCGCCGGCATCGCGCGTTTACCCGGCCGCTGGAGGCTCGCCACGCGCAGGCTGCCTTCGCCGGTTGCGACCCAAATCGCGTCTTTCTCCAGCGCGACGATCGCCCCCGGTTGGCCGGCGTGATCGCCCAGCGCGAGTCCTTCCTCAAAGATCTTCCACACTTCACCAGGCACTTCTGGCGGCGTCGTCGAGGCGCCCGGCCAGGGCTGCATCGCCCGCACGAGCGCATGGATTTGCCGCGCCGGCTGCCGCCAATCGATGCGTCCTTCCTGCTTTTGCACCGGCGGCGCGAACGTCAGCCCGACCTCCGGCTGAGGCGTCGCGCGCAGGCGCCCCGCGGCGATTTCCGGCAGTTTCGCCAGCAGCAGCTGCGCGCCAGCGTCCGCCAGCCTGGCTTCGAGCGTCGCTGTCGTGTCCGTGTCGAGGATGGGCACCGTCACGCGCGCCAACTCCGGCCCGGTGTCCAGGCCCTCGTCCATCTGCATCAGGCACACACCGCTTTCGGCATCGCCCGCGGCGATTGCCCGCGTGATCGGCGAAGCACCGCGCCAGCGCGGCAACAGCGACGCGTGGACATTCACGCAGCCCAGCGGCGTCAGGTGCAGCACGTCCGCGCCGAGAATCCGCCCGTACGCCGCCACAATCACAAGCTCGGTCCCTTGCCCTTGCAACCACGCGGCAAGCGCGCCATCGCGCACTTTCACCGGCTGCAGCAGCGGCAGGTCGTGGGTGAGCGCAAACGCCTTCACGGCCGGCGCGCGCAGTTCATTGCCGCGACCCGCGGGCTTATCCGGCTGGCAAACGACGGCGACCACGGGAACGCCCGCCTGCACCAGCGCCGCGAGCGACGCAACGGCAAATTGCGGGGAACCGATAAAAGCGACTTTGGGGTACTGCACGGTCGTCTAGCCGACGTTCTGCTGCGCGCGCCGGGCCTTGAGCTTCTCGCGCCGCGCCTGATCCTCGATGACGTCCTGGTTCTGCCGCAGGTACTCGCGCATGGCGATCTTGCGCTTGAACGGCGAGAGCCGGTCGACAAACGTGATGCCATTCAAGTGGTCCAGCTCATGCTGGATGCACACCGCGACCAAGCCCTTGGCCGTCAACTTCTGCGCTGCGCCCGTGCGATCCTGGTATTCCAGGTCGATTTCCGCGGCGCGCGTGACGAATTCGCTCATGCCCGGGAAGGACAGGCAGCCTTCCTCGTACTTCATCTCGCCGCGCTGGCCGACGATCTTCGGGTTGATGACCTCGATTCGCCCGGTCGTCTTGACTTCCTTCTCGTTGGAGCCGCGGTTTGTCGGCACGTCCATCAGGAAGATCCGCAGCGCCTCGCCGACCTGGTTGGCGGCGAGCCCGATGCCATCGGCCTCGTTCATCGTCTCCGCCATGTCATCGAGAAACTGGTGCAAGTCCGCGTCAAAACGCGTCACTTCCGAGCACTTCTGCTTCAGCACGGGATGGGGAAAAGTCACCACATCGAGCACGGCCATCGTTTCCTCACTTCCTCTTGCGCGCCGCCGGCTTGGCCGGGGCGAGCGTTGTTTCCGGCGCCGTCTCATTTTGGGCGGCGAGTTGGTCGCGCAGATCTTCCACTTCATGCTGCAAGTCGCGCACGGAGCGCTTGAGCTTGGCCACGTCGTCGCGCGTCACCAGGTCCAACTGCTTGGCCACCTGCTTGACGCCCGATTCCACCACGTCGCGCGCTTCAGCACGCAGATTGATGGCCGCGACCATCGCGTTCTTGACCTGCGGACTCGACAGCACCTTGAGCGTGGCATCGCTCGCAAGCACTTTGCCGACCTGCCGCGCCGCGACATCCTTGACCTGATCCAGAAGACTCATCTTGCATTCCTCAGCCAGTAGCCCGGCTACAAGTTAGCACGCCAGCGGCGTTGTAAAGGTCCGGCGACGTGGCGCCGGCGCTACGGGCAGCACGCGGTCACGCCGGGGCACGCGAGAACCGACGTCGGATCGCAGATGCACAGGTTGTTGAGGTCGACGCCGCCGCACTTGTTGAAGCAGCCGTTGCTCGCGCCGCAGGTGCCACCGCTGCCACCGCCGCCGC